>JAUYSQ010000064.1 GCA_030696285.1 Sulfuricurvum sp.
CCAGCAAAAGGGACGAGAGCACTTCCCCAGGTCAAGCCGCCGCCAAAAGCATCAAGAAGCATCAACTCACCCTCTTGAAGGCGACCCGATTCATAGATGTCATTGATTGCCATAGGAATGGATGCACCGGAGGTATTACCATATTTTTCAACTGTAAGGACAACTTGCTCCTCTTTTAGGTTCAATGCATCGCCTACAGCTTTAATAATACGGTAATTGGCTTGATGCGGGATGAAGTGCTTGATGGATTCTGAGGCAATATTGTTTTCTTCCAGGATGGCGATAACATCGCTTGTTAGGGTGCGAACTGCGACTTTAAATGTCTCATTCCCTTTCATCTTCATAAAGCATCCCGCCTCTTCACGGTTTGGTTCATCGTGTGCTGATCCGCTTCCGCCATTTGGCGTCATGAGCAAATCAGCATAGCCGCCATCAGAACCTGTATGAACGTCGATGATTGCTTCGGATTGGGCAGTGGTTGCACTTATAATCGCCGCACCGGCGCCATCCCCAAAAAGGATGCAGGTTCCACGGTCCGTATAATCGGTTATTGCGCTGAGTTTTTCGGCTCCGATAATAAGGACATTTTTTTTCATTCCCGATTCGATAAATGCTTTGGCAACGCTTAGTGCATAGACAAAACCGGTGCATGCAGCAGAAATATCATATGCCATTACTTTTTGTAGACCAAGTTTATCAGCAATAATCGTAGCTGTGGAGGGCATACAAAAATAATCCGGTGAAATCGTTGCACAGATAACCATATCAATTTTGTTTTTATCGATACCGGCACGCTCTATAGCAATTTTTGCAGCATTGACACCCATATCGCTGGTTGTTTCATTGGCGGCAGCTATATGGCGTTCTTTTATCCCTGTACGTTTAAAAATCCATTCATCGGTTGTATCGACCATTTTTTCAAAATCCGCATTGGTGAGAATTTTGGTGGGAACATAAGCCCCGATGGAGCGGAACGCTGCATACATATAATTACCTTTTTAGAGTGCGCTAGTTTTGCTTTTTAGTTCTTCAAGACGATTTTCAATATGTATATTTACACCCGTATCGACGTAACGTATCGCTTGGAAAATAGCATTTTTTACTGCTTTTGGATTGCTTTTTCCATGACTTACAATAGCACATCCTTTGATTCCAACCAGGGGAGCCCCCCCGATTTCAGCGTAATCAATCTCTTTTTTGAGCAAATGAAATACTTTACGCATAAGCAATGCGCCGGTGATAGCAATAGGTGATTTTCGGATATACTCTTTGATAAAATAGCTGATGGTAGAGGCTACTCCCTCCGATGCTTTAAGGACAAGATTGCCAATAAATCCATCACACACGATGACATCACAAGAACCATCAAAAATATTATTTCCCTCGACGTTTCCGATAAATCCTTGTTGACCTTCAAGTAATTTGAACGCTTCTTTGGTAACTTCATTCCCCTTGGAATCTTCCTCGCCATTTGCAAGAAGCCCAACTCTAGGTGAGGAAACTTTGAGCATATCCTGGGCATAGTAATACCCCATGATTCCAAATTGAAAAAGGTGTTCCGCTTTACAGTCAACATTTGCTCCAGCATCCATTAAGACACTGCGTTTTCCACTTTTAGTGGGCATGGATGTCACTAATGCCGGGCGTAATACATTTTTTAACCGCCCTAGGCGTAAAGTAGCAAGTGTCATAGTCGCACCGCTATGGCCTGCACTCACAACACCGTCAGCCTGACCATTCCGAACCAGTTCTACTGCTTTATAGATAGAGCTCTCTTGACGCTTTAGTGCGTCTGTCGCAGCGTCACCCATGTCGATAACATCATCTGCTTCTATAATTAAAATCTTGTCTTTATAGCCCTTGGGTAGCAAAGACAAAATTTCATCTTTTTTGCCAACCAAAATTGCTTCGAACTTTTTCTCTTTAAGAGCTTCTATGGTTCCTTTAACAATCGGTTCGGGACCGAAGTCCCCTCCCATTGCATCAATAGCAATTCTGATCATCGATTATTTATACTCACCGGTAACTGGGTTAGCATAATGAGACAATTTATACGTGCCGTCTTTGTCTTTAACTGGACGGGCAAGTGAAACTTTATAGTGAGTTCTGCGTTTTGCTGCGCGAGTGTGACTCACTCTTCTTTTAGGTACTGCCATAGTATTGATCCCTTTCTTTATTATTTAATTAAACGCAATGGGAATAAAATCCCCATTGCTACGCTAACGCTGAGTTTCTTTCGGCAGGAAGCCCATGCTTGCGCTAGGTTTTTTGTGCCTAAGATTCAATGTTTCGTTTTTTTAGAACTCTTGTTCTACTGTTTTGCCTTCGCAGTGCGAACAGCAAAAATAATCACTTTTTATCAATTCAATTTCTGAGTTTAAAAGCTCTTCCATATCAATCATTGGTGTAGTGATCTCTACAATATCAAGCTCATCTTCATTTTCACTTATGATACCGTCTGAAAGGTAAAAAAAGAGCTCTTCATTAAGAATTCTTTCGATATTTTCAGCGCATAAATCACAAGGCATTGAGATGCTTCCTGTTATTGTACCGTTTAACTCTGCAATTTTACCTTTTTTATGAACCAAAGTTCCTTTAAAAAAGGTATTTTCCACGACAACGTCAAACTCTAAGGGGATAGAGTTTAAGTGTTTAAATGGAATTAAAGTCATTTAAGAAATCTCGCGTCCTGAAAAGAAAAACGCAATTTCGTTTTTAGCGTTTTCAACGGAATCACTTCCGTGAACGGCATTAGCATCAATATTTTCAGCGAAATCAGCACGGATTGTACCAGCTTCTGCTTCTTTAGGGTTGGTAGCACCCATTAAATCACGGTTTCTAAGAACAGCGTTTTCGCCTTCAAGAACTGTGATAACAACAGGACCGCTAACCATGAAGTCAACGAGGTCGTTGAAGAAAGGGCGAGCAGAGTGTACTGCGTAGAATGCTTCAGCGTCTTGACGGCTAAGCTGAACTTTTTTGGTAGCTGCGATTTTAAGACCATCAGTCTCAAAACGATCCAAAATTTTTCCAATGACACCTTTTGCTACGGCGTCAGGCTTGATGATTGACAATGTTTGTTCCATCAATGCTCCTGTTTTGTGTGTAAAAAATAGAGTGGAATTATAGCGAAATAATAATTTGAGTAATATTAAAGATTTAAGAAAAATGGAGATTAAAGAAAAACTCTGTCTCGAAGAGACAAGCTTTAGTGCCTTAGCGGCAAGCGCAGCCAAAGGGATGAATTCCTTTGGCGTTTAAAACAAATAACATTTAGTCAACAATATTTACTTTGCTTGAACGCATTTCAGCAGTGATGTCATCTCGGTGTGATGGACTTTCGCCAACTTCATCCCATGTAATACAACCCTCTGTTGGACAAGCAGTTGCACACGCAGGTACATCATGGAAACTTACACATTCAACACATTTGTCACCATATACGTAGTAAATCTCTTCACCCGTTGGGTTATCATCCTCGTCTACGATTGCTTCTACTGGACACTCATCGATACAAGCACCACAATTAATACAAGTGTCGTTAATAACTACTGCCATGGGTTCTCCTCTAAAATATAAATATGGGTAACTATAACAGAAGAATTTTAAAGGTAGCTAAAAAAAGAGGTGTTTTGTGGATTTATAAGTCAAAGTGTTACCTCTTTGTCCTCCCGCATTGACGGCGTGGAGGCGAGGGAGAGAGATTACAGTCCTAGATACGCTTTGATCTCATCGACTCTGTCTGTTTTTTCCCAGGTAAATTCAGGAAGTTCACGTCCAAAATGTCCATATGCGGCTGTTTTGCGATAAATAGGGCGCAAAAGATCAAGTGATTCGATAATACCGCGGGGGGTAAGATTGAAGAGTTCTTTGACACACGCTTCAATTTTTTCTTCACTCACTACCGCAGTACCATGAGTGTTTACCATAATAGAGATGGGATGAACCACTCCGATGGCGTACGATACTTGAATGGTCGCACGATCACATGCCCCTGCAGCTACTAAATTTTTAGCAACGTGACGGGCTGCATAGGCGGCGGAGCGATCGACTTTAGTCGGATCTTTTCCGCTAAATGCTCCCCCACCGTGCGGACATGCCCCGCCGTAGGTATCGACGATGATTTTACGTCCCGTCAATCCAGCGTCTCCTTGTGGTCCGCCGATCACAAATTTACCGGTTGGATTGATGTGATAGACAATATTCGGGCTCATCAACTCGTGCGGAATAACGTGTTCGATAACTTCTCTAATAACATCTGCATGCAATTTCTCTTGAGAAATATCAGGGGCGTGCTGCGTAGAGACGACTACCGTTTCAACGGATACTGGTTTATCGTCAACATAGCGAATACTCACTTGAGTTTTGCCATCGGGACGGAGATAGGGGATGATCCCCTCTTTACGCACCTTAGCCAAACGTTCAGCAAGGCGGTGAGAGAGATAGATAGGCAATGGCATAAGGACATCGGTTTCGCGACAGGCGTAACCAAACATCAATCCCTGATCCCCTGCACCGATTTCGCCACCTGCTTGGTCAACCCCTTGATTAATATCAGGGGATTGCTCACCGATACCGTTAAGTACAGCACACGAGCGGTAATCAAATCCGTAGGTTGCATCCGTGTAGCCGATTTCTCGAACTACTTGACGGGCAATCTCTTGCATTGGAGCGTAAGCCGTCGTTTTCAGCTCACCTGCAATGACACAAAAACCATTGGAAACCAATGTTTCACAGGCTACACGTGCTTTGGTATCGTGTTCAATGATGTAATCTAAAATCGCATCACTGATCTGATCTGCCATTTTATCCGGATGTCCTTCGGTAACAGACTCAGAGGTAAAAATGTACTCTTTAGGCATACAATGTCCTTGGAAAAAATTTTGAAAATTTATGGTTGGGCGGATTATAGCAAATTGCTTTTTAAGAAATTGCTTTCCCAAAAGAACTCTATCCAATCCGTAGCTTCATATAAAGAAAAATCGGGTTGAATGAGTGCGGAAGATTTGGTAAAGAGGGCAACGGTATTGAAAAGAACAGCAGGATGATTGGCTTGTAATACAGGGAGAAGTGCTTGAAGCGTTTTTCCCGTATCGACAATGTCATCGACGATTAAAACCCTCTTGGAGTGGGAAAAATCGCACTCTCCGGTGAGAGTAATGGTAGAACGCTGGCTCTCTCCGTCATAGCTTTCCGTACGGATACTTTGCAGATTTCGAACATCGAGAGCCATTGCTAAAGCATGCGCCAATGTCATCCCGCCACGCGCAACGGCAACAATGGTGTCAGGGTTAAAAGATTCGCAAAGTTTTCCAAGAGCCGGAATATCGTTTTTAAATTGGTTATATTCATAGTGTGTCATCTTGAAATCATACACTAAGTGCATTTACGCTATAATGAAAAACTTATTTAAAAAGGCAATTAATGCAAAAATTAGCCATTATCGGTAAACCAAACGTTGGCAAAAGTTCTTTGTTTAACCGTTTACTGAAGCAGCGTGACGCGATTACGTCTGAACAGGCAGGTACAACGCGTGATGTCAAAAGACGTGTCGCTGTAGTCGTCGATAAACAAGTCGAAATTCTCGACACAGGTGGATTGGACGAGGGGTGTGAACTTTTCGACCGGATCAAAGAAAAATCACTCGAAGCAGCGCATAAAGCCGATATCATTCTTTTTATGGTGGATGGTAAAAGTTTGCCGGAAGAAGATGATAAAAAACTCTTTTATGAGCTTGAAGCGATGGGAAAATCGATCGCGCTGGTTGTCAATAAAATTGACAATGATAAGATGCAAGAGAAGCTTTGGGAATATTACGAGTTTGGTACGAATAATATTTTCGGTATTTCTGTTTCTCACAATCGTTCCATCTTGCCATTGCTAAATTGGGTTGCTTCGGTCCTTCCTGAGTCTGCAATCGTTCAGCCTGAACCTGAGGCTGGCGAAGAGGAAGAGGACGACCAGATGGATGGTTTTGATTCGTTTGTCGATTCGTATGACGAAGAGTCTGATGATGACGATGATATGGACGACGAAGAAGATGATGATGGAGAGATGAACGGTGATCTTGCAGAAATGGAAGAAGCGTTCAAAGGGCTTGTCAAAGAGTATGAGCCTGGAAATACCGATAAGATGAAAGTTGCTATCATTGGTCGTGTCAATGTCGGGAAAAGCTCACTTCTTAATGCACTGTTAGGTGAAGAACGTTCGGTTGTGAGTTCAGTTGCGGGGACAACAATTGACCCAATTGATGAAGAGGTTGAGTATCAAGGTAAAAAAATCACCTTTATCGACACGGCTGGAATTCGTAAACGCGGGAAGATTTTAGGAATCGAAAAATACGCTCTAATGCGTACAGAAGAGATGCTTGAAAATGCTGATATCGCTTTGCTTGTTCTCGATGCATCACAACCGTTTATGGATTTGGATGAAAAAATCGCCGGTTTTGTCGATAAAAATCGCCTCGCGTGTTTGATTGTCCTTAACAAATGGGATATGGCACCTAAAGAAGATTATGAGAAAATCATCCTTGAAGTACGGGATCGCTTTAAATTTTTGAGCTATGCTCCAATTATTACGATTTCGGCGCAAAGCAAACAGCGTGTTCATAGAATTTTCGATATGCTGCTCAAAATCAATGAAAATTATTCACAGCGGATTTCGACGAGCAAGCTCAATGAAGTGATTCAAGCGGCAATGCGCAAACATATCTTGCCAAGCATCAACGGTATGAATATCCGTCTTTATTTCGCAACACAGTACGATATTCGTCCACCGCGTATCGCATTGATTATGAATAAGCCTCAAGGGCTGCATTTTAGCTATCGCCGATATTTGACGAATCAGATGCGAGAGCAGTTTGATTTTGAGGGGACGCCGGTACTCTTTAAAGCAAAAAGCAAAAATGTGTCTAAGAAACCACAAACGCATAAAAAACGAGCGATGTGGTAAAATAGTTTCCGTTCGCCCTGAGTCTGTCGAAGGGTGAACGTGGAGTTTTAAAATGGTTTTACGATAACCAAAGCAACAATACCGATTAGTAAAAGTGTCGGTACTTCATTGTACATCCGAAAAAACTTTCCACTTTTAACGGTAGCGTTGTCGCGGAGTTTGAGGCGATAATACCCTAAAGAGAAAAAATACGCAGTTAAAATTGCAACAAGGGTGAGTTTGGCATGAAGCCACCCTCCTGTGGCAAAAATATTTGTTGGATACATTAGTATGAGGGCAATTCCAGATAGCAGGGTTGCCCAGAATGCAGGGATTCCAATGTATTTATAAATCTTCATCTCCATCACTTGAACGACTTCTATAAAGCCCGCATTATTAGCATTCTCAACATGATAGACAAAAAGTCGTGGCAGGTAAAAAAGTACCGCAAACCATGACACCATAGAGATGATATGAAACCAAAGAACCCAGTTGTACGCCATTATTCTGCTTCAACTTCTTCGGGTACTTCTATATCGCGTAGTGAAGTGGCATGGTGATCTTTCATTTTATCGTGGAGTCGTCCGAGTGCTTTATTGGCACGATCAATGGCTAGATCAATAGCCGCATCAATTTGTGCGTCGCTGTCGGTGATGATAACCGGCTGTGCGTGGGCGATATGGATGTCAAACTCTACTTCAACACTTTGTTTTTCTTTTTTAATATTGACATTTACGGTTGTAATGTCGAGGTGATAGCGTCGAAAATTTTCAATAGCTGCGGCAATATGATCGTTTAAGTGAGGAGTGAGGGTAATCTCTTTGGAGTGAATTTGAACATTCATGGTAAATCCTTTTACAGTTGATATAGTGACAATTTAACACACTTTTTCTTAAGAGGAAGCTTAAGTCACACTACGGTAAAATTATCCTTATTCAAGGAGTTACAGTGCGCGTTTTAACAGGTATTCAGCCATCAGGCGATTTGCATATTGGAAACTATTTTGGCTCAATCCTCCCGATGATCCAATCGCAAGACGAGCATGAGGTATTTGCATTTATTGCCAATTACCATGCGATGTCCTCACTCAGTGACGGCGGACGTTTGAGCCATCTCACGATGCAAGCGGCAACGGACTTTTTGGCATTGGGGATGAACCCCGATAAAAGTACCTTTTGGGTACAGTCGGATGTTAAAGAGGTATTAGAACTTTACTGGATACTCTCCGGATTTACGCCGATGGGATTACTCGAACGTGCGCACAGCTATAAAGATAAAACTGCCCGTGGAATTGCTTCCAATCACAGCCTTTTTTCGTATCCCGTACTGATGGCGGCAGATATTTTACTATTTGGCTCGCAAGTTGTTCCTGTCGGAAAAGATCAAATTCAGCATGTTGAAATTGCGCGGGATATTGCGACTAAATTTAACAACCAATACGGTGATATTTTTACGATACCTGAATTTCAAGTTGATGAAAACGTGGCTACCGTCCCCGGTACGGACGGGCAGAAAATGTCGAAGAGTTATGGCAATACTATCACTATCTTCGGTGAAGAGAAATCGCAGCTTAAAACGGTCAAAAAGATTGTGACCGAAGTGATCGGGGTAGAAGAGCCCAAAGAATTTGAAACGTGCAATGTGTATAATATTATCAAACTCTTTTTGGATGATAACGAGCGTGTTGCTTTACAAGATCGCTATACTCGCGGCGGTGAGGGGCATGGTCATTTCAAGCTTTATCTTGCAGAAGTGCTTTGGGAGTATTTTCGTCCCTATCGTGAGAAACGTTCGTATTATGAATCACATCAGGATGAAGTTCGAGAGATTTTAAAAAATGGTGCATTAAAAGCAAGTGCCATCGCACAGCCCATTATTGAAAAGGTACGTTCCGTAACCGGAATAAAATACTAAATAAGGATCGTTAAAATGAAAAATTACATTATCAAGCAAATCGCCGATTCAGCGGCAACAAAACAAGCTATTTTAGAAAATGAAGCACTTTTAGATACGATCGTTACGGTGGCTCAGGAATGTGTGGCGGTGTA
>JAUYSQ010000070.1 GCA_030696285.1 Sulfuricurvum sp.
AAGGCTATCGAAAATGAACTAGGGCATAAAATATATGTTCCAAAACATCCGCAAATCACGACATCGTACGGTGCGGCCGTTTTGGCATGTGATGCTTTTTTTAGTGAATCAGAGAGTTGAAAATCATAAATAATCGATTAAAGAGGTCAAAATGAGTGTACGAAGTGTTTTTGTGAAAGTTCATCTTTATGTGAGTTTATTTTTAGGGGTTATTTTCCTCGTTATCGGTATTACTGGGAGCGTGATTGTTTTTGACGATGCATTGGATGAGATGATTAATCCGGAATTATTTACCGTGAGTGATTATGGAGATGGACACCGAAAATCAATGTCTGAGATTTTGGCTTCGGCTAAAATGGCGTATCCTGATAAACCCGCTGCTTTGATCTATCCTCCAAAAGAGAAAGAGAGTGTTTTTTTGGTGTTGTTTAAAACGCCTAAAGAGCAGTGTGAAGCTGGAATGCCTAAATGCTGCGGCGGATTTGATTGGTTTCAAGTGATGGTCAATCCTTATACGGCGGAAGTTTTAGGAAAACGCGACCGTAATACCTATGGCGTTGACAGAGCGCATTTGATTAAAACGATTTATGAATTGCATTCATCCCTTCTTTTAAAGGGGACAGGCAGAACAATTGTCGGGCTTACAGGAATTGCTTGGCTTATTGTTATCCTAAGCGGTATTTATTTGTGGTGGCCAAGAAATGGAAAATTTAAACGCGCTCTTAAGCTAAAGCATGATGGAAATTCGGTTCGATTTAATTTGGACTTACATCGAGTTAGCGGTATCTACACCGCTGTTATCCTTGTGGTAGTTACGTTTACGGGGGTCTATTTGATTTTCCCCGAATACATTAAACCTGTAGTTAAAGTTTTTTCTCCGCTGGAAAAAACACCCAAAGATTTAACCTCGAAACTCACATTACAAGAAGCTAAAGCTATCACGATTGAAGATGCGGTGAAAATTGCAAATAGTACTTTTCCAAATGCAGTATTTAGCCATATCAGCTTGCCTATTGATGCGGAAG
>JAUYSQ010000086.1 GCA_030696285.1 Sulfuricurvum sp.
GATCCGCATCTCCAACTCGCTGGAGCGGAAATCATACCCTTTTATCATCCGTTTTGTTTTGAGCTTGGCAGTCAAATCGTTGAGCTGGGGAATATATTCAAGAACGAGCTTCTCTTTATCCGTCGTCGCTGTGAGATTGCCCGCTAAAAAAAGATCAATCTCTTCGTAGGTAAAACGACGATGGGAGTGGATGAGCGATTCATACAAATCGGTTGAGATCACTTCGAGTGACTCGGGATCAATTTTCATCTCAAAGGTATAGGCAAGACGGTCAACGAGAGGTTGCAGGGAACAAAGTGTTTCGCTCAATTGACGGGGGAGCATCGGAATCGAACGATGCGGAAGATAGATTGAAAAACTGCGGTAGATTGCCTCCGCATCAATCGCACCAAAAGGGTGGACATATTCGCTGACATCGGCGATGGCGACATAGAGAGTATTCGTTACGGGGATATAACAAATGGCATCATCATAATCTTTGGCAGTAACGGGATCGATAGTACAAAAGGGCAGATGGCGTAAATCACGACGATGAGGATAGAGAGACGCATCGACCTCTTTGGGAAATGAAGCTGCCATCTCCAGTACATCTTCTTCGAAGGCATCGTGTTTATTATAGAGGGCAAGAACAATTTTTTCATCCACTTTTGGATCGCTAAGATTGCCCAAATAGGCTACAATCGTTTCTGTTTGATTGTTGATCTGATAAACTGAACCCTCGGAAGTTTCACTAAGCTCTGCCAGTGAGAGTCCAATAGCTTGAGAGGTACGGATGTCTTGCAATACCAATTGACCGTTTTTGGAGCTAATAATACCGATACTAAATGTTTCGCTTCGTCCAACGATAACGATCACTTTTGCACTCGGTCCGCCACGCTTTCCCAGTAGCCGTTGAGCAATGACGAGATCTCCCGCTTTGGCTCCATTAAGATAAGAGACATCGATAAAATGGTCACGAATGCTCTCTCCAATCGTTTGCAAATACGCACCTGATGCTTGGACGTTAGAGACAATTCCCGCGCGGTACTGAGATAAAAATTGATATTTTCCCTCATTGAATTCGAGGATTTTCATACTGTGCCACTGATTTATAAGCTCTTGCTCATCTGAGGTGACATCTTGTTTAAATAGACCATGGGTAAGACGGATTAGGAGTGATTTCATGAAGATATTATAACCCGTAAATACTTACTATGATAGAATAACTCCTTTAAAATTTGAAAAGGATAGATAAAAATGACACAAGAAGCTATTTTAAATCAACTGGGATACATACCGAATGAGGCATTGGGCGAGCATCTTTCGCGTATTGAAGCCAATACGAAGGGTTATGAAAAGATCGTCAAACACATTATGGATTTGCATGAAGCATTGAAAACCGATAAATCCTATGTTGCGATGTCCAATAGCAACGATTATTTCAAAATTAAAATAGATACAGTCAGTGACATCGGGTCAGCCGATGCACTGGAAAAAATTAATCATTTTGCGGATAAATACAAAGTTCAATTGCAAAAAGTAGATGGAAAGCCAACTTTTTACGTACTGGGCTTTGCGTCCTAGTGTTAACGGAGCCGATGACGCCACGAGGCTATGATGAACTTTTACGAGAGTTTAAATACCTCAAAGATGTTGAAAAACCGCGAGTGAATGTCGAGAAACAGCGGGCTGCAGAACTGGGCGATCGTAGTGAGAACGCCGAATACCATGCGGCAAAAGAGAAACTTCGTCATATTGATAAACGGCTATTTTATCTCAATGGTATGATTCAAAAAGCTCAAATTATTGATCCAGCACAGCTCGATCACTCTCGTATTCATTTTGGCTCTACTATTACGATTATCGATCAAATGAATGATAATGAAGTGACGTATACGATTTGCGGGACACTCGAAAGTGAACCTGAACATGGTCTTATTTCGATTCATTCACCCCTTGCTCGTGCAATGCTCGGAAAATGTGAGGGAGATGACTTTAATGTAACCCTTCCTTTTGGAAAGAAAAATTATGAAGTGGAGACCATCACCTATCTTGACATTTTTTCACTCAAAAAAAATTATCGGCATGAAGCTGATTTTGGATTTCATTAAGGGATAACTATGAGTTTAATTGGTCGCCAGCCTATTTGTGATGCACATTATACGATTATAGGATACGACATTCTTTTTCGAGATGAAATAGCGGTATCAAATTATTCTGATATTTCCATTTCTGCCTCCCTTTTGGACCGAATTTTAAATGGATTTGGACTTGAAAATGTTCTTGGCGGATATTTAGGATTTCTGAAAGTGGATATAGAGTTTTTACAAAGCGAGATTGTCGCTACTATCCCCCAAAAACATTTTATTCTTATGATTTTGGAATCCTCTCTTTTTCATCCTAAACTGGAAAAGGTGCTAAAGCAATTATTTGAAAAAGGGTATCGCTTTGGTGTGAATAGTTGCGTGCTCAATGCGGAAATTATGGATCGTATTCACGTGCTTCGTCCATGGCTGGAATATGTGCGTATCGATTCACTTCGTAATGAGTACGGAATCGATTCATTCAAACAATTAAAGAAGATCAATCAAAAGCTTATTGCCCTAAAGGTGGAAACGCAAGAGGTTTTTGAGCGATATAAAGGTTATGGCGTCGATTATTTTCAAGGGTATTACATTAAGCGACCGTATACCCTTGAGAATGAGTCACTTTCACTGTCGCAGGAACAAATTTTGCAAGTTTGGAATTTACTGCAACATGATGCCGATATAACCGAAATCGTCCAACAATTAGAACAAAATCATGCTTTAGTGCTTCAGTTGATGCAATTTATAAACTCCTCGTATTTTTCGTTTGCCTCTGCTATAACCTCAGTCCGACAGGTAATTTCTCTTGTAGGGCGTAAAGCTCTCAGTAATTGGTTGTTACTGATGCTTGTATCACATAAATCCGATACTTCAACAAATCATCCGTTACTTCTG
The DNA here is from genome assembly GCA_030696285.1 of Sulfuricurvum sp. Lineage (GTDB taxonomy): Bacteria > Campylobacterota > Campylobacteria > Campylobacterales > Sulfurimonadaceae > Sulfuricurvum. Next base: position 2,961 of record JAUYSQ010000086.1, read on the forward strand.
ATGGTGATAAATAGAACTGAAATCATCACAGGACTTTTGAGATTGAGCACTCCTAAGTACAGCCGAGGAGAATTAGATACAGCCTATTTGGTGGGAATGCTCTCTCTGATACATCTTTTATTAAATATGGATCATAGAGCTTTTTTGCATAAACTGCATGTTTCGGATGAAATAGAAGAAGCGATGTTCGAAGCACAGGGAAA
>JAUYSQ010000089.1 GCA_030696285.1 Sulfuricurvum sp.
AATCTATGTTTAAATCCATATTTTCCAACTCTTTTGGCATTCTCATTTCTCGTGTCACAGGTCTTGGCCGAGATATTTTGATGACATCAGTTTTGGGTGCCAATATGTGGAGTGACATTTTTTTAATGGCATTCAAGTTCCCAAACCTCTTTCGGCGCATTTTTGCTGAGGGATCTTTCACCCAAAGTTTTATGCCCTCTTACATCGCTTCGGGGCAGAAAAGTGTTTTTGCCGTTGCTATTTTTATCCGTTTTATGGCATTTATTGTCGCTTTATCCTTTTTAGTCACCCTCTTTCCCGAATTTTTTACGAAACTTTTAGCGTGGGATTGGAACAAGGATCTCATTAGCAAAACGGCACCCCTTACGATGATTAATTTTTGGTACTTGGACCTCATCTTTATCGTCACCTTTTTAGGGACGCTGCTGCAACACAAAGAACATTTTTTTACGACCGCTTTTTCAACGGTTTGGCTCAATATCGCCATGATTACGGCGCTGCTGCTCTTCAGTAAAAGCGATCCAAAAACCATCGTTTATGCCCTCAGTTTTTCGATTCTCATTGGCGGGTTATTTCAAGTCGCTACGCATCTTTATGCTATTCGTCAAAAAGGGCTTTTAAAGATTCTCATCGGAGGATGGAAATACCGAAAAACCAAAGATGTAAAAACAGAAGAGTCTAAATTCGGAGCCCTCTTTTTTCCCTCGCTTTTGGGGAACTCCACCGCACAGATTGCATCATTTATCGACACCAGTTTGGCTTCATTTTTAGCCGCAGGTTCAGTATCGTATCTTTTTTACGCCAACCGTGTTTTTCAGCTCCCGTTTGCCATCATCGCACTGGCCATAACCACCGCATTATTTCCCACTATCGCCAAAGCAATTAAAAATGAAAATCTGACCCTCGCCTATAAAAATCTTCACAAATCGTTTTGGTTGCTCAGTGCCCTGCTGGGACTCTCCGTTTTGGGTGGAATGTTATTGGCGGAACCTATTATCTGGCTGTTATTTGAGAGAGGTAATTTTACGATACAAGACACCCACAATACAGCAGATGTTTTGATGATGTACATGGTAGGACTGATCCCTTTCGGACTTGCAAAACTTTTCTCTCTCTATTTATACGCCATGCACAAGCACCTCAAAGCCGCCAAAATAGCTGGAGTATCGCTCATCATTAACGTCATTTTTTCTCTCCTTCTCATGCAGAGCATGGGAGCAGCCGGTTTAGCCTTAGCGGGGAGTATCGGCGGGGCGGTACAGCTTATTCTTACCGCCAGAGAGATAGGGTGGGAAATCGTATTTAATCTTCTAAAAACCAAATACAGTCTCTATTTTATCCTCGGAGTGGGCACTTTTGGGGTATTATTTTACAATCTAAACCATTTTTTACTAAACTTAATACGATAAAAGAGAGAGTATGTTACTTTATGACAGCGTGAAAAAAACAAAATTAGAATTTAAACCTCTCATAGAGGGGAAAGTTTCTCTGTACGTTTGCGGCCCTACTGTATACGATGATGCGCACCTCGGGCACGCCAAAAGTGCCCTCGTTTTTGATCTTCTTACACGTGTATTAGAGGCACAAGGGTATGCGGTAACATTTGCTCGAAACATTACCGACATCGACGATAAAATCATCAATAAAGCACTCTCCAGTGGTCTAAGTGTCGAACAAATCGCGCATGAGTACACCGATTCATATCATCGCGATATGGATGCACTGGGTGTCCGTCGCCCTACTCTCGAACCCAAAGCGACCGAATCCATCGACGCAATGGCTGAAATGATTCAAAAACTCTTAGATAAAAAACACGCCTACACCATCAGCAACGGCGACATTTATTTCGATACGGCAAGCGATAAAAACTATCTCAGTCTCTCCAACCGCCAAAGCAATGAAAATATCAGCCGTGTCGAAAAAGTGAGCGAAAAACGCTGTGAAGCCGATTTTGCCCTCTGGAAAGCGGTGCACGATGACAGCGTTGCGTTTGACTCACCTTTCGGTCTCGGTCGCCCGGGATGGCATTTGGAGTGTTCGGCGATGATTGAGCGCTATCTACGTCAAGGAGAAGGGAAATACGCTATCGATATTCACGGAGGAGGTGCTGATTTACTCTTTCCTCACCATGAAAACGAAGCGGCGCAAACTCGATGTGCGACGAATCATGAACTCGCAGCCTATTGGATGCACAATGGTTTTGTGACCGTTGGCGGAGAAAAAATGTCCAAAAGCCTTGGGAATAGTTTTTTTCTCAAAGATGCCCTCAAAGCCTACGATGGCGAAGTGCTCCGTTTTTATCTCCTCAGTACCCATTATCGTGGTGATTTTAACTTTAACGAAGAGGATTTGATCGCTTCTAAAAAACGGCTTGATCGTCTTTATCGTCTTAAAAAAAGACTTTTCGGACTTACTGCCGAAATCATCGAAACAGAATTTAAAACAGCTCTTTTAGAAGTGCTGGGAGACGATCTCAATGTCTCAAAAGCCTACGCATTGATCGATGAACTGATCGCGTCAGCCAATGAAATGCTCGATACCGCACCCAAAGACAAAGCGTATCGACAAATCCTTCTCTCTTCCCTTTCTATGATTGAAACGGTGTTAGGATTCGGAGGGAAAAATCCCTTTGAATATTTTCAGTTTGGGATTGATGAAGAAACAAAAAATAAAATTGACACCCTTATTGAGCAACGCAGTGTCGCGAAAAAAACGAAAGATTTTGCCGCATCTGATACCATTCGCGATGAACTTACGGCCTTGGGAGTCGGAGTTATGGACACCTCAGAGGGAACATTTTGGGAGATGAAGAGTTGAAAAATGCTTTTAAACGCTACTGGCCCTATATCCAAAATTTTAAACTTCAGTATTTATGGGTATTGATCGGGATACTTTTAACCGTTTCCGCAACATCGGGAACCGCCTACATCATGAAGCCGATGATCGACAATATGTTTATCCAAAAAGATTCCTCGATGCTCATCTGGATTCCATTGGGGCTTATCGGCATTTACATCGTCAAATCAGCCGGACGCTACATCCAATCGGTCAATACCAATTACATTGGTTTGCACATCATCACCCAGTTGCGTACCGTATTGCTTCAGAAAATTCTCTTTATGGATATGCGATACATCCACTCCAACCGCAGCGGGGAGATGATTTCCCGTATCACCAATGATATCGGTCGAGTTCAGTATTTTGTCTCCAATATGCTCCCTGAATTCATCCGTGAAACTCTCACTGTAGCGGCATTGGTGGGATACGTCATTTATTTGAATCCCACTCTCGCTTTTTATGCCTTTATCGTCCTCCCCCTTTTAGTGATTCCTCTCATTCAGATCACCCGTCGGCTCAAAAAACTCTCCCATAGCTCACAAGAAAAAAATGCTGATATCGTCAATCGCTTAACCGAAGTGTTTAACAATACCGAAATCATCAAACTCAATGCGACCGAAAAATATGAACTGGATCGTTTTGAACAAGAGAACTGGCATTTTTTCAAAATCAATATGAAGGCGGTTTATACCAATGAGCTCGTCTCGCCGCTTTTAGAGATTATCGCGTCCATCGGTTTAGCCTCTGTCATTTATATGGGGGGAAAAGAGGTTATCAGCTCTCAAATGACGCCGGGTGAATTTTTCTCCTTTTTCACCGCCGTAGGTTTGGCATTTCAGCCCGCACGCGGTGTCGGAATTATTTATGCCAAAATGCAAGATGCCCTCGCCGCAAGTGAACGGATTTTTACCGTTTTGGATCTTACCAACACCGTTAATGATGGAGAAGCCGCTCTTGAAGAACCCATCCGATCAATCCGTTTCGAGAATGTCTCTCTCGCCTATGGAGAGAAAGTAGCCCTCAACGACATCGATCTCTCCATCCATGAATGCCAAACCATTGCCCTTGTCGGCGATAGCGGAGGGGGTAAGAGTACCCTGATCAATGCCATTGTCCGCTTTTATGATACCTCTAAGGGTAAAATTTTTATTAACAACATTCCCATCACCGAATTGACCCAACACTCGCTTCGCGATCATATTGCCGTCGTTTCTCAGAGGGTTTATATCTTCCAAGACACCCTCGCGGCCAATGTCGCTTACGGGCATGAGATCGATGAAAAACAGGTTATTGAAGCGCTCAAAAGTGCCGATGCACTCGAGTTTGCCCAGTCGCTTAGTGAGGGAATTTACACACCGATGGAAGAGGCAGGGACGAATCTCTCCGGCGGTCAACGACAACGTATCGCCATCGCCCGTGCTATCTATAAAAAAGCATCGGTTTTGATTTTAGATGAAGCAACAAGTGCCCTCGACAACGAAACCGAGCGTCGTATCCAAAATGCCCTAAAAGAGTATACAAAAGACAAAATTACGATCCTCATCGCCCATCGACTGAGTACGGTTGAGCATGCCGATACGATTTTGGTATTTAAACAAGGACGTATCGTTGCACGAGGAACCCATCAGGAGCTTTTGGATAATTCGAGCGAATATCAGCGTCTTAGCCGAACTTTAGTAGAATAATAAAAGGGATAACATGGGTTTACCACTGCATTCACGCCTTCGTCAAAAGATTAAAAACGGTTCGGATTCGATTTTACTCTCTTTATTTCCGACACATGTATCTCACGATTTAATACCGAGTGAAAAGATACGTCGTATTCTCGTCATACGGATCAATTACCGCATCGGCAATATTCTCTTTACTACCCCTCTATTACGCGCATTGGAACAGCGCTTCCCCAATGCAAAAATGGATATTCTAATCGGAGCAGCCTATCCTGCACCGCTCTTAAAAGGGTTTAAAACAGTCGAAAATGTTTTTGATTTCCCCCGGAAACTCCTCAAAAATCCACTCCATGCTTACCGCTATATTCAGCAGTTACGCTCATCTCACTACGATCTCGTGATTAACTTAAATACAGGCTCTGCAAGCGATCGCGGTGCAACCTTTTTGGCACGTGGAACCTATAAACTAGGGTTCAATGCTGTAAGCAACTGGTCCCCTTTGACACATGGTATCGAGGCTCCAAAAGGAAACGTCCACGAAGCCTTAAAACCACTTTATTTGATGCGTGCTTTTGGTAATCAACCAACCGATTTTCCCCAAAGAATGGACATTGCTTTGAGCGAAAAGGAGCACTTCGAAGGGCTCAATGAACTTAAAAAACGTCTTGCCGACCAGGGATACAATTGGCAAGAAGGGGTAAAAATTATCGGAATGTTTCGCGATGCACGGTTTGAAAAAAAGATTGATAATCTCTGGTGGAAAGAGTGGTATGTTCAGATGAAACAGCTCAATCCGGATGCTGTGTTTATTGATATTCTCTCTCCTGATGTAAAAGAAAAACTTGAAGAAGATCTTTATACGCTCCTTGAATCCAACCTCCGTACTCTGGGCTCAATGCTCTCACAAATGAGCCTATTTGTCTGCGGTGATACGGGACCGATGCATTTAGCAAGTGCTTCGATGGTACCGACGATTGCATTGTTCAAGGCCAGCACTCCGGTACTTTACGGTACGCTGGGAGATCATGATCTCTCTTTAACGATTGCTTCTTCTTCCCCTCAAGAGATTGCGCAAACCATTACGGAACATCTCAACACACTCCCCCATTAACAAACCCTTCAATCTTTTTTGAGTATAATCGCTATTATTACTCTTTTTTTAGGTAGGGGCGCAATGTTCGATTATGAAACTTTAAAAACTTGGCTATTTAAATTACAACCCGAAAATGCTCATACACTAGCAGCGATAGGATTAAGAAGTGTCGGCTATTGCCCTCCTCTTTTTAATGGAATGATTACTAAAAATTTTATTTCCCATCCTTCTCTTACCCAGGAGCTTTTCGGACGGACTTTTTTAAACCCGGTTGGGCTTGCGGCAGGATTTGATAAAAATGCCACGATGATAGAGGGAACGCTTGCTATGGGTTTCGGTTTTACGGAAATCGGGACCCTCACCCCTAAACCCCAAGAGGGAAATCCGCGCCCGCGTCTTTGGAGACATATTGAAGAAGAGTCGATCCAAAATGCGATGGGATTCAATAATGACGGATTGTTTCGTATTTCCCACCGTCTCAAAAATATTTATCCCTTCAGCACACCCATCGGTGTCAATATCGGAAAAAATAAAATCACCTCTGAAGAGAATGCCCTCAAAGATTACACTACCTTGATCAAAGCACTCCATCCGTATGCCGATTATATGGTGATTAATATCTCCTCTCCCAACACACCGGGGCTACGCGATTTGCAAAATGAAGCTTTTATTTCCCAACTCTTTGGAGAAGCAAAAGCTCTCACCTCAAAACCTATTTTTCTCAAAATTGCCCCTGATATGTCTGAAGATCAAGCAGTTGCTCTCTGTGTCCACGCCGTAGCAAGCGGAGCGGATGGGATCATTGCCACCAACACCACGATCGACTATTCACTCGTCAGTGAACCTGAAGAAATGGGAGGGCTCAGCGGAGAAGTATTGCGAGAACGAAGTTTTTACATTTTCGATGCTATTGCTCGTGAACTGTTTGGAAAAACGACTCTCATCAGCGTAGGAGGCATCAGTACTCCGGAAGAAGCCTATCGCCGTATCCGCGCCGGGGCATCCTTGGTGCAACTTTATACCTCTCTTATTTTCAAAGGACCTGAAGTCGTTGAAGAGATCAACAAGGGTCTTATCGATTTACTCACGCGTGATGGCTACACCTCCATCACGGAAGCGATCGGCGCCGATCGGGTATGAAAACACTCGCTGCAATATTTTTTTTACTAGGAACCCTTATGGCCTCATCATTGCCTCATTATGAAACTACAACATTGGAAAATGGCTTACAAGTCGTTGCCATTCCCATGGAAAATAATTCGAATGTCATCTCTACCGATATTTTTTACAAAGTCGGAAGCCGTAACGAAGTGATGGGAAAAACCGGTATTGCCCATATGCTTGAACATATGAATTTCAAATCGACGAAAAACCTCAAAGCAGGTGAGTTTGATGAAGAGGTTAAAAGCATCGGGGGGATGAATAATGCCTCCACAGGATTTGATCACACCCACTACTACATCAAATCCAGCAGTGAGAACATGGGTAAATCCCTGACTCTTTTCGCCGAATTGATGCAGAACCTCAATCTCAAAGATGAGGAGTTTCAACCCGAGCGCAACGTCGTCGCCGAAGAGCGTCGCTGGAGAACTGATAATAATCCGATGGGATATTTGTACTTTCGCCTCTTTAACAGTGCTTACGTCTATCATCCGTATCACTGGACGCCGATCGGATTTATGAATGACATTCAAACCTGGAAGCTTGAAGACATTCAAAAATTTCATGCTACGTATTATCAGCCTAAAAATGCGATTTTAGTGGTAACGGGTGATATTAAACCCGCTCTCGTATTTGAAGAGGCGCAAAAACATTTCGGTGCGATTGCCAACACTGTCGATATTCCAAGTGTCATAACCATCGAACCTGAACAAGACGGAGCACGCCGCGTCATCGTTCACAAAGAGAGCGAAGTGGAGATGGTCGCCATCTCCTTTCCCATTCCGAACTTTCAGCATGCCGATCAGCCGAAACTCTCAGCTATTAGTGAATTACTAAGCTCTGGAAAAAGTTCCCGCCTGTATCGGACACTGACCGATGAGAAACGACTCGTCAACCAAATCCATGCCTACAATATGGAAACCATTGATGCCGGAGTCTTTTTGTTTTTAGCCATCGCCAACAAAGGGGTGAGTGCCGAAACCATTGAAAAAGAGATTTGGAAAGAGATTGCTAAACTCCAAAAAAAGAGCGTCAAACAAAGTGAACTCGACAAAGTCAAGATCAATACCAAAGCCGATTTTATCTATTCGCTGGAAAGCTCTACCTCAGTAGCTGAACTTTTCGGAGGCTACCTCTCACGCGGTGATCTCTCTCCACTCGAGCGGTACGAAGATACCATCAACGCACTCACGGCAAAAGAGATTCAAGACGTGGCACAAAAATATTTTAATGCCGACAAATCAACGACCCTTATTTTGAGAAAAGGTGAAAAATGAACATTGTAACCGGTTCAACAACCGCATTAATAACGCCGTTTAAAAATGGTAAACTGGATGAGCAACTCTATGCAGACTTAATCAAAAGACAAATACAAAACGGAATAGATGCTGTTTGTCCCGTTGGGACGACAGGAGAGAGCGCTACATTAACGTATGATGAAGACAGACGATGCATGGAAATAGCCGTGGAAGTGTGTCGTGGAACCTCTACAAAAGTTTTGGCCGGTGCGGGAAGCAACTCCACCGCAGAAGCGATAGAGGCAGCGAAAATGGCACAGAAATGTGGTGTTGATGCCATCTTTTCCGTTGCCCCTTATTATAATAAACCGTCTCAAGAGGGGCTGTATCAGCACTACAAAGCAATTGCCCAGTCTGTTTCCGAACTCCCTTTTATGCTTTACAATGTACCGGGCAGAACGGCGGTTGACATAAGTGCCGATACCGTTATCCGACTCTTTGATGATGTCAAAAATATTTACGGTATCAAAGAGGCAACAGGCAGCATAGAGCGCACCATCGAGTTACTTTCACGCAGACCTGAACTCAAAGTATTTTCCGGTGATGATGCGATTGACTTTCCGATACTTGCAAACGGCGGTGCCGGAATTACTTCGGTTACCTCAAACTTGCTGCCTGATCTGAAAAGCCAATTGGTTACAAAAGCCTTGGCGGGTGATTTTAAAGGTTCGAAAGCGATCAATGATGCTCTTTTCCCTATCAATAAGGTTCTATTTTTAGAATCCAATCCTGTTATGATCAAAGCTGCAATGTACATTGCAGGATTGATAGACACGTTGGAATACAGACTTCCACTGGTTCATCCAAGCAGTGAGAATATGAAGAAATTAGAAAACGTACTAAAAAATTATGAAATCAAAGGATTATAAATGACAGGAAAAACATTATTCGTAAGCGGTGGAACACGTGGAATCGGAAAAGCAATTGTTTATGCTTTTGCACAAAAAGGGTGTAACGTCGCTTTCACCTATGCCTCAAGTGCAGATACTGCAAATGAAATCATTGCGGATATAGAATCCAACTACGGTGTGAAATGCAGAGCCTATTCTCTCAATATTTTAGAGCCTGAAACCTACAAAGATGTCTATACCCTTTTTGACGAAGATTTTGATCGACTTGACTATTTTATCTCCAATGCGATCATTTCAGGTCGTGCTGTTGTCGGTGGGTTTGGCCCATTCATGCGATTGAAACCAAAAGGATTGAATAACATCTATACCGCGACGGTTGATGCTTTTGTAGTTGGCGCGCAAGAAGCAGCGAAGAGAATGGAAAAAGTTGGTGGCGGAAGTATCATCAGCATGAGTTCGACGGGAAATCTCGTTTATACTCCTAACTACGCAGGTCACGGAACCAACAAAGCGGCAGTGGAAGCGATGGTACGCTACGCGGCGGCTGAACTGGGGGAAAAAGGGATTCGTGTCAATGCCGTAAGCGGAGGACCGATCGATACCGATGCTCTCAAAGCATTCCCGAACTACGAAGAGGTCAAAAACGAAGTCGTCAGACGCTCACCGCTCAGCCGTATGGGAGAAGCTACCGATTTGACGGGAGCGTGTCTGTTTTTATGTGGAAATGAATCGTCATGGCTTACAGGGCAAACCATCGTAATCGACGGCGGAACAACGTTTCAGTAATTTAATACGCCATCGGAACTCGTCCCGATAGCTACGTTAACACTGGGTTCTCTTCAGCAGAGGGCTCGCGCGCAGCAAACCGCGCTTAAAAAACCTAAATCATCCGTAAAAAAAATAACTTACAATGGAAACTCGGTGTTCAATATCCCCAATACTTTAGCCTTTATCCGCCTTCTTATCGCTCCGGTGATGTTCTGGGTTATCCTTAATCCGCAACTTTTTACCGACAATGGATGGCACATCTCATGGAGTTATTATACGGCTGCATTGCTTTTTGTCATTGCCAGCGTTACCGATTTTTTTGACGGGTATATCGCTCGTGAACTCGATCAAATCACCATCGTGGGACAAATTCTCGATCCCCTTGCCGATAAAATGCTTACTCTGGCTGCTTTTTTAGGGTTGATGATGAGCGGTGAAGCGTCGGCATGGGCGATTTACATCATCCTCGGACGTGAACTTTTTATCACAAGCCTACGCACCCTCTCCGTCTCTATCGGCATCGACGTCAGTGCCTCGCTCATGGGCAAAGTCAAAACCGTTGTTCAGATGATCGCTATCGGATTTTTACTGATGCATTGGCACGGCGGTACCTCCATACTGTGGATGGCCGTCGCGGTTACTCTCTATTCAGGGGCTGAATATCTCATCGCTTTTGCAAAAGCGTATAATAAAGGAAACAAATGAGTTGGATTGTTGCGCTCCTCGTTTTATCATTGCTCATCTTTTTTCATGAATTGGGTCATTATACGGCTGCACGTTTTTTTGGCGTTTACGTCGAAGTGTTCAGCATTGGTTTCGGTAAAAAACTGGCTTCGTTTAAATGGCTAAATACGCAATGGCAAATTTCAGCTATCCCGTTGGGCGGTTATGTGAAAATGAAAGGGCAAGACGACCTTGATCCTACGGCCATTAGCTCCGATAATGATAGCTATAATGCCAAAAAACCGTGGCAGCGAATAGTTATCCTCCTCGCAGGACCTTTGGCAAATTTTGCCATTGCCTGGATCCTTTTTTACGCTATTGCCTTGGGCGGCCCTCAAGCTCTCTCCCCTGTTATCGGCACAATCGTCAAAGAGTCTCCGGCAGAGATTGCAGGACTTCAAAAAAATGATAAAATTCTCTCTATTAATGGTGAAGCTATTACCCAGTGGAATGAGCTTTCCGACAAAATTAAATCCTCTTCAAGCACCTTGACCTTGGCTGTTGAACGCAATGAAACACAAATTTTTATTCTCTTAACGCCTAAAATAACCGAAACAACCAATATTTTTAAAGAAAAAGTCCAACAGCGTATGGTAGGAATAGCCCCGGCAGGTGTTACCCACAGACTCGAACTTGGCTTTATTGAGACACTAAAGTACGCATCAGCACAAACGTATGAGACCTCGTTTTTAATCTTTCAGAGTGTTCAAAAGCTCATTACAGGTGTCGTTCCGGCCAAAGAGATCGGCGGAGTGGTGAGCATCGTCCAAATCACTGCCGATGCAACCGCATACGGCTGGATGAGCCTCTTTTTCTTTGCCGCTCTTATCTCGGTCAATCTAGGGGTACTTAATCTTCTCCCTATCCCTGCCCTTGATGGAGGGCATATCGTTTTTAACCTCTATGAAATGATCCGCCGCAAAGCTCCAAGCGAAGCCGTCATCACCCAGCTCACCATCGGCGGATGGGTTTTATTGCTGGGACTTATGGTTCTAGGATTGTATAACGACATTACAAGGCTAACCCAATGACAACGTTAGAGCAAAAACTTCATTTTGATACCATCATCGAGCGGATCGAAAGAGCACGTCTACGCGTAAACGACCACCACATCGTCAAAATCGTTGCCGCGAGCAAATACGTCGACGCAGAAGCCATTAGAGCTCTCTACACAATCGGTCAGCGTGCTTTTGGTGAAAACAAAGTACAAGATATGAAAGTCAAGATCGATCTGCTTGAAGATCTTCCCCTCGAATGGCATTTCATCGGAAATTTACAAAAAAACAAAATCAATACCCTCCTCTCTCTCAATCCTCATCTTCTCCACTCTGTTGACTCTCTCGATCTTGCGCATGCACTCAATGAGAGACTGGTACGTGAGGGAAAAACACTCCGAGCATTGGTTCAGGTCAACTCCGCTTATGAGGAGAGTAAATCAGGATTTAGCCCTGAGGAGTTTGGGGAGTGTTATTCCCAAATAGTTGAGCAATGTCCCGCCTTACATCTTCAGGGTATTATGAGCATCGGAGCCCATACCGATGAGATCAAAACCATCCAAAAAAGCTTTGAGATTACTCGATCTCTTTTTGAGCAGACAAAAGGGGCTACAATCTGTTCCATGGGGATGAGCAACGACTTTGAGCTGGCTATTGAATGCGGTTCAAACTTGGTTAGACTGGGGTCACTTCTTTTTAAACATTGATAATTTTGTGATATAATAAAGACACTATATTTTTCATTAAGGTTTTATGTGGATAAAATACGAATACGTGCAACACTCTATGCTATGGGTATTGTTCTTATTCTGATTGCTTTTTTTGTCTATTCCATTTTTCAAGATAAAAAACGTGTTTTAGACGAAAAAATATCCTCTCACCGTGAACTTCTCAAAAATGCCTTTGACCTCTCCATTTCCGATACCGAAAAAGGTCTCAATCATTTTGCCTATAAAATGATGACCGATTGTAATATCGTTGATGCATTTGAATCGGGAAACAGAGAGCAGCTTTACTCTTTAGCCCTCCCCTATTTTAACGAAGCACATAAACGCGGTGAAGTCGATTTAACCGGTTTTATCGATTCCGATGGGACCCATTTTTTACGTCTTTTAGATCCTCAAAAATTTGGGGATAATATTACTAAAAAACGCCCCATACTCGCCGAAGCAATTCGGACGCGTCAGCCCATCCTATCCCTCGATGTCACCCTCTATAATATTTCGCTGGTTAAAATTATCCCTATCTTTAAAAACAAAAAATTTCTAGGACTTCTTCAAGTATCCGCTAGCATAGATAGAGTACAAGAGCGTCTTAATTCCCATTCCGGAATTAAAAGTGCCCTCGCCATCCACACCGAGACCCTCAACAAGCTCCTTCCGGCACAATATTTAAAACACTACAGTTCACACTCCATTGTCTCTTATAATGATCTTTTATTTCAACATCTGCCTGATAATTATAATTTTGCGTACTCCATTCGACATGAGATTAATGGGCACACCTATGTTATTGCCTCTCGTGAACTGCTTACCTACACCGAAAAACCTCTCGCAAAAATGATTTGCGCACTCGATATTACGGAAGATGAAGTTGCCTATAAAAACGAGATTAATCGTCTTACTCTTATCAGCATTATTTTATTGATACTGCTTGCGGGAATTCTTCAT
>JAUYSQ010000091.1 GCA_030696285.1 Sulfuricurvum sp.
TAATGTTATTTTCAGATTTAAAACTATCCGCACCGATTTTAAAAGCGGTCACTGAAGAGGGTTACACAACTCCAACTCCCGTACAAGCACAGGCAATCCCTTTTATCTTAGAAGGGCGTGATATGCTCGCAGGTGCCCAAACGGGTACCGGTAAAACAGCAGGATTTACGTTGCCGATGTTAGAGATACTCTCTCGTAAACAGTTCAATCCAAAAGCACCGAGACACGTGCGTGTTCTTATTTTGACTCCGACGCGTGAGCTTGCAGCTCAAGTGGGCGAGAGCGTTAAAACCTACGGAAAACACCTTAAATTTAAAAGTGCCATTATTTTCGGCGGGGTTGGACTTCAGCCTCAAGTTGCCGCATTGCGTCAGGGTGTTGACATTGTGATTGCAACTCCTGGACGATTACTCGACCACATGTCACAGGGGACGGTTGATTTACGCAATGTAGAGATGCTGATTCTTGATGAAGCCGACCGAATGTTGGACATGGGATTTATCAAAGATATTCGCCGTGTTATTTCGATATTGCCACAAAAACGACAAAACCTTCTCTTTTCAGCAACGTATTCGGATGAGATCAAAACGCTTTGTGAGTCCATTTTACGCAATCCTGCCATTGTAGAAGTTGCGCGTCGCAATACCTCAAGCGAATTGGTAACGCAACGTGTTATCTTGGTGGACTGTGCTAAAAAAAGTGCTTTATTTGGTCATTTGGTCAAAGAAAACAAATGGGAGCAAGTATTGGTCTTCACCCGTACGAAGCACCAGGCCAATAAACTTTCCGATTATCTTCAAAAAATCGGGGTTAGTTCGGCTGCCATTCATGGTAATAAAAGCCAAGCAGCACGTACGAAAGCATTGGCTGATTTTAAAGCGGGTGTGGTTAAAATCCTCGTAGCAACGGACATTGCAGCGCGTGGTTTGGACATCGATCAGCTTCCTCATGTGGTCAATCTCGAACTCCCGAATATTGCGGAAGATTACGTTCACCGTATCGGACGTACAGGACGTGCGGGTAACGAAGGAGAAGCAATCTCACTCGTGTGTGTGGATGAATATGATTATCTCAAAGGGATCGAGCGCTTGATTAATCGCAAACTCGATCGCGATATTATTCCGGGGTTTGAGCCTGATCCTTCTATCATGGCAATGCCGATTGTTCAAGGTCGCGGAGGCGGAGGCGGTCGTGGAAACAGCGGCGGCGGTCACTCCCCAAGCGGTAAACCTCAAGGGCAAAAGCGTGATAGCGCTAGACGAAGTGACTCGAGTCGCAGCGAAGGTCGTAGTAATAGCCAACGTCGTGAAGATAGCAGAGGACGCGGTAGATAAATACCGTGAAAATCCTCGTCGATGCCGATGCGTTTCCCAATGCTCTAAAAGAGGTACTGCTTCGTGCGGTACACAAGCGTCAAATTCCCACCACCTTTATCGCCAATAAAAATATCTCCATTCCCAATGTTCACTATATCTCGATGGAAGTCGTTCCCCAAGGACCCGACGAAGCCGATCATCGTATCGCTGAACTTTGTGAGGTAAAAGATTTGGTGATTACCGCCGATATTCCGCTGGCAGACCGTATCGTCACCATCGGAGCAATAGCCCTTGATCCTCGGGGAACGATTTACGATGAAAATAACATCAAACATCTCCTCGCTATGCGCAATTTGATGGAAGAGTTGCGCAATTCTGGGGAGATCACTGGGGGTCCCTCTGCGATTACCCCTAAAACGGTTAGAGAGTTCGCGGATGGGCTCAATCGATTGTTATCAAAACGGTAATAGATTTCTTGCATAATCTTGTTGAAGATGGATCCCCGGGTCAAGCCCGAGGACCTCAAAGAGGTTCTTGTGCCCTATAGGGTATGACAAAGTCTGTCATTCCCGCGAAGGCGGGAATCCAGCTTTTTCAAAAATTTAGATTATGCAAGAAGTCTAGTATATAATAGCGGCATGAATACAATAAACAGATTAATATGTGCAGTGGTCTTGGCATGCACTGTGATACAGGCTGAAGAGTATACCTTCGGGGATGGATGGCAGGTGGCGGATTCACCTCTTATCATCGGCGGTTATGTATCCTCCGTCTATGTTGCGGAAAAAAATAAGCGCACTCTTGATATTGATGATGTGGCGTTGTTGGCGTATGGTGAGTTTGATAATTTTGATTTTTTAGCAGAATTTGAAGCTGCAGACGTCTACAAAAAAGAAACAGGCTTTTATCGTGACGAGAGCAGTAGTACCACCTTCCATACAGAACGGCTCTACGGAGACTATTATTTTGGGGATAACAAACGGTTGCGGTTCGGAAAATTTAATTCCGATATCGGCTTTTGGAATCAAATGCCTATCAATGTACTGCGCGACACCACTTCTAGTCCCCATCTCGTAAGCGATTTTTTCCCAAAATTAACGACAGGGCTCCATTACGAATCGCGTGAAAAAGACGATTTTCCTTACCGTGTTTCCGTGACACTCCAGCACAATAATGATCTCGATAGAGGGTATAACAATTTTAGCGTGGATCGACATTATGGGGTTGCTTGCGATATTGGAGGTCAAGAGAGGTTGTGGCGTTTTGGAGGAGGATATTTTCGATACGAATCGCTGCATGAAGCGTTTTATCTTCTTGCTGCGTTGAAGATGGAAAAGAAAGAGTGGAATTTTCTCTTTGAATCAATCCTTCGACAAGAGAGGGATGAGCGAAACATCTCCTATGATGCCTACGCTCAGGGAGTCTGGCATTTTAAAGCAAAACACGATTTGATTTTTCGGACGGAAGTGGAAAAAGCTCCTATTACCCAAATGCATGACGGCAGTGCCCTTGTGGGGTACACGTACCGACCTTTGAGTAATGTTGCCCTAAAAGGGGAGTTTGAAGCGCATCAAGAGAGCCTTTTGAACCGTTGGCTCTTTTCATTATCGGTTCTTTTTTAGGTGAAAAGGATGAAAAAAGGACTCTTTTTTTCGCTGATATGCGGTGGGCTATTGCATCTGGAAGCAGAATCGCTCGTTGTTGCCGCAGGGGAAAATTTTAGGGTCAATTCGCTGGAGATCGAGGATATACGCTCCCTCTATTTAGCCAAACGATTTCGGTTGGGGAACCAAAAAATTATACCGTTGAATTTGGGAATCGATAACCCGTTGCGGTATAAGTTTGAGGAAAATATTTTGAGTGAGGAGCGTGATACTTTGGCATACGCTTGGCTTCAAGCCCATTATCTCGGACATCGTGCGCCTAAAGTATTCAAATCTCAAGAAGCAGTAGCGGAGTTTTTATCAAAAGTCGATAACAGTGTGGGGTATGTAGAGGAAGAAATTGCCCAAAAATACCATCTAAAAATACTTTTTCGAGCAAAAGAATAACTCATGAAACATATTTGGAATGACTTACCGATCGTTTATAAACTTTTTCTTGCACTCTTTGGCGGTATTGCAATCATTATTGTTTCTTTGCTTTTCTATCTGTGGGGGCATGAGTCGGATTTAATGCTTAAAAAAGAGCAGGAGATTCTCCATTCTCAGTCCGTATCGGTAGCGGATGATCTGAAAAAACATACGGATAGGCTGTACAAAGAGATCCTTTTTCTCTCACATCTTGAAGTTATGGATGATATGATAGCACGGGATATGGATCGACGTATCACGAGCATACTGGAACAAAAAGCAGATGCTTTAGGGGAGTCTATCTCTTTGTTTATGATTGCACCTGATGATAGTGTCCCTGCTGCATCCAAAGCAGCTTATATCAATACAACTTCGACACTATCACAGGCTATTCGTGATACTCGTAACAAGGGAAAATCCTATTTTTTTCTCGACAAGAATCTTTATTTATTTACACCGGTAAACGGATCGTTTTATACGCAGAATTTTTTAGGATATTTGGTGATGTCGTATCCGCTGAAAAATTTTAATGATCAATTGAAGAGCGATCAAAATTTGCATCGATGGCTTACTCCCCCCTCATCCCTTTTGGGTATTTATACCAATGATAATCCCGCTTTTGAACCCAATGCCTATTTGTATGACAGTATTAATCTCAGTGGAACATTAGAGGGGTGGACCCTCCATTATGCGATGCCGAAAAATGAAGCGCTTGCCTTGTTATATCATTTTCAAACGCTTTTTTTGAGTATATTTGCGATTGGATTGGTGGTCATTGCTTTTATCGTCTGGATTATCGTCCTTCGAATTGTCAAACCGCTTCGTTCCCTCTCCGATACCGCTCGAAAAATTGCGGCGACGGGTGACTATACCCAAACGGTTCTTGAGACGGGAAACGATGAAGTGGGAATGATGGCCCATTCATTCAATGCTTTGATGACGACCACGCGCCTTAGTATGGAACGGATTGAACTCTTAGGGAAAACGCAGGCTGCTCTGCGGGCCAAGTCCTCTTTTCTGTCCGCAATGTCGCATGAATTACGGACACCGTTGGGATCAATCCTTAGTTTAACCCAATATCTGATGACACAGCCGCAAACCCCTGACCCGATGGTCGAAACACTCGGAAAGATCGAAAACTCCGCGCACCATTTGTTGGGTGTTATCAATAATGTTTTGGATTTAGCCAAAGCAGAATCGGGAAAAATGGAGCCGCATATCGCCCTCTGTGAACCCGTTATCCTCATTCAAAATGCATTGGACCTTGTCTCCCCATTGGCCGAAGATAAAGGGTTGAAAATTAGAACACTGTTTGAACCGTTTGATACGATATTGATGAGTGATGCACGCCTTTTGGGGCAAGTCGTTATCAACTTGCTCTCCAATGCGATCAAATTTACCGAGCATGGGTTTATTGACGTGCAGCTTCACTATCATGAAGAGCTTTTTATTTTACAGGTAACAGACAGTGGGCGGGGAATAAAGGAAGAAGCCTTAGCCAATTTATTTGATGAATTTTATCAGGTGCGTACAAAAGATCAAAATACTTTGGAGGGGAGTGGATTGGGACTTGCGATTAGTAAACGCATTGCGTTATTACTCCAAGGAGAGTTGTACATTCGCAGTCCTGGAGAAGGAAAAGGGACTACCGCTTTATTTCATTTTAGGTCATTTAAGAATTAGCGGGAAATCATGTAGCCCACACCTCTCACTGTTTGTATCAGTTCATCGGCATCGAGCTTTTTCCGCAAATTTTTAATATGAGCATCGACGATGTTACTAGCGCTAAGATGGTCAAAGTCACGACTTAAATGCTCTGATATTTGATAGCGTGTTAAAACAGTGTTTGCATTGAGGATGAGCAATTCCAGTAATTCAAACTCTTTGGCAGAGAGCTTCGCGGGCTCATTATCTACAAACACACTTCGGGAAGAGAAGTCAATTGTTAGTCTACCTAACTGAATTTGTGTCTGTTTCTGAACACTTTCGCGACGCAAAAGGGCTCGAATTCGTGCCAAAAGTTCTATATTTGAAAACGGTTTTTCCAGATAATCATCGGCTCCGTTATCCAGCGCTTCTACTTTCTCTTCCACCTCTTTTTTGGAGGAAAAAAGGAGGATAGGGGTCGTAATCTTTTCGCGGCGCAAACGTGCCAGAAGATCGATTCCGCTTCCATCAGGCAGCATCCAGTCCAATAAAATCAAATCATATTTTTTTTGATCGATACTCTCTTTTCCCTCAGTGAGTGTTTTGGCGACATCGACATTATAATGGGCATCTTTTAGGAGTTGTTGGAGTCCATAGAGCAACTCTTCGTTATCATCAATTATTAAAATATGCACCGATTCTCCGTTTTCATCAAAAATTCATAAACGTAGTTTACCATAACGGATAAAGTTTAATAAAAGGAGTCACTATGCGTCAAGCAATTGGACTTATATCCTCGGCACTTACAGCACTGATTTTAGCAGGATGTGGCGGGGGAGGCGGTGATACTGCTACGGCAGCTACAGCTGTGTCCACGGCAACCTTCATCGATTCTCCCGTATCAGGGCTGGAATTTGAAAGTGCCACTCAAAGCGGAGTCACCGATTCCCATGGTAACTTTATTTATAAAGAGGGTGAATCGGTCACGTTTCACATCGGGAATTTGTATTTCGGATCGGCCAAACCGAAAGATGGCAAAATAACGCCATTGGATATTGTCAATACGACCAATATCTCCGATGGAGACGTTGTCCGTATCCTTCAAACACTTCAAACATTGGACAATGATGGAGATACTACCAACGGTATCGTGATCGATCCGGTCATCACGGAGACCCTTAAAACACAACCGAGAGTCGATGTAACTGCGGCAACCGATATCGAAGTATTGGGCATGATCGGTAAAAATGATTTTACGGTAACGCCGACACAAGCACAAAGCAATTTCACACCGAGTGCGGCATCCAATAAAGACAAGGGCTACACCGCACCCGCAACTACTATCCCTACAACTCCCGTAACCGTCGGGAATGGTAAATACACCCTTGTGGCATGGAATGATTTGGGAATGCACTGTGTGGATGGAAAAGATTACTCTGTCTTTACGATTCTTCCTCCGTATAATAATCTTCATGCCCATCTCATCAGTAAAGATGCAACAACGGGTAAATCAATTACAAACACGAGCAGTGGCATAACCCTCACCTACGAAGCGGTTGCCGATACGACCGGTTCAATCAATACGAAGAGTGCAACAAAAACCAATTTTTGGGACTGGGTACTCGCTATTTTTGGGGGTAATCCTGGAAGTAACAAAGGGCTTAATCTCAATGCTGGCGGACCAAGCAATCCGGTTCAGAGTTTGATCCCTGCACCATTGGCTTATAATGCGTCTCATGGATGGTGGGAAGCGGAGGGGATTCCGGCGATGCCATACGATGATAATGGTATTAAAAATTACTATCCGATGGTCAAAGTAGTTGCCAAAGATGCCGCAGGGACAATTCTAGCCAGTACGAAAGTCGTTCTTCCCGTCTCCGATGAGATGAGCTGTGTCAGTTGTCACGCCTCTAACAGTGTTGCTGCGGCGAAACCGACGGCTGGATGGGTTAATAACGCTGCAGCAGAAAAAGATTGGAAACAAAATATTTTAAAACTGCATGACCAAAAATATCCCAATGCCATTGCTGATGCAAATATGGGTGCGACGTATAAAAATGGAACATTGCTCGCAACAGCGGATGCGGGACAACCGATTTTGTGTGCATCATGTCACAAATCCAATGCCCTCAATACACCGCTCAAACCGGGAATAAAACCGTTGACCGAAGCGTTGCACTCTAAGCATGCTAATGTTATCGATCCTACTACAAATATGAAGATGAATGATAGTACCAACCGTGATTCGTGTTACAAATGTCACCCGGGTTCGGTCACGAAATGTCTTCGTGGAGCTATGGGGAATGCAAAAAATGCAAATGGTAGTAACGCTATTGATTGTCAAAGCTGTCACGGTACGATGAGCGATGTCGGCAAGCCAGGACGTGAGGGGTGGTTGGATCAGCCTAACTGTCAGCAGTGTCATGATAAAAATACGACTTCCGGCAATTTTACACGCTACAACAGTGTTTTTTCTTCTCCGGGAACATTGCGTGCGACTATCGATCAAAAATTTGCAACCAATGCTAATACGCCGATGACGGGTAAATCACTTTACCGATTCAGCAAAGGGCATGGCAATCTTCAGTGCGAATCCTGCCACGGTGCGACTCACGCGGAGTATCCAAGCAGCCATGCCAATGATAATGTTCAAAGCGTCGCCTTGCAAGGACACAGCGGAACGATTGCGGAGTGTTCAACGTGTCACACAACGGTACCTACAAATTTCACAGGTGGTCCTCACGGCATGCACGCTGTCGGACAAACAGCCGTAAACGCACACCAAGATGTGGCTGAACGAGGTGCTGCAAGCTGTACTGCATGTCACGGTGCCGATTATCGTGGAAGTGTCCTCTCTAAAACATGGACGGCACGAACATTGAGTGTGGAAGGAAAAACCAAAACGTATAAAGCAGGTCAGATGGTCAGCTGTTATGATTGTCATGGTAAAGAGTGGTAATTAATACCACATTTATCCCTCATTCCTCCGTCATTTTGTCATTCCGTACTCGATACGGTATGACGAGAGTATTAAGCTTGGTATTAGATCCTGAATCAAGTTCAGGATGACGGGACGATCAAGTTCATGATGACAAAATAAAAGCTCCTCTTTACCCTCTCCATACTATAATCCCTGTATATTTTTCCAAGGTTTTTTATGAGTACGATCCCCCCTTTTACCCACCTCCATCTCCATACCGAATACTCTCTTCTTGATGGTGCGAACAAAATTTCTGCATTAGCTTCTCGTGTTAAAGAGTTGGGGATGACGTCGGTTGCGATGAGCGATCACGGTAATATGTTCGGTGCAATCGATTTTTATCAGCAGATGAAGGGGGCGGGGATCAAACCGATTATCGGGATGGAAGCCTATATCCATAACGGTGAGGAACTGGGAGACAAGAGTGTGCGACAACGGTTTCACGTCTGTTTGTTTGCCAAAAATGAGATTGGGTATAAAAATCTGATGTATCTCTCCTCACAAGCCTATATCAATGGATTTTATTATTATCCACGGATCAATAAAAAGCTGTTACGTGAAAATTTTGAGGGGATTATTTGTACCTCGGCATGTTTGCAAGGGGAGGTGAATTGGCATCTCAACACGGTAAACGAGCGCAACATCAAAAACGGAGCAGGAGGGTATGAAGAGGCGAAAAAAGTCGCTTTGGAATACAAAGATATTTTCGGGGATGATTTTTATATGGAGATCATGCGCCATGGGATCAGCGATCAGCTCTTTATCGACGAGCAGGTGATACAAATCTCCCAAGAGACGGGGATTAAACTCGTCGCGACCAATGATACCCACTACACGTTCCCGGGCGATGCACAGTACCATGAGGCGTTTATGTGTATCGGGATGAATAAACTTTACGATGACCCCAAACGGATGCGTCACTCCGTCCATGAGTTTTACATCAAATCTCCCGAACAGATGGCTCGGATTTTTGCCGACATTCCCGAAGCGTTGTACAACACGCAAGAGATCGTCGATAAATGTCAGCTGGAACTCAAACTCGGAAATCCGACACCTCCTAATTTTAAATTTACAAGTGAGTACTCTCGTGCCGAGGGGTTGGAGATGGATGAGGACTCTGAGTATTTCATCCATCGTTGTCGACTTGGATTGGTAGAGCGGCTAAAACACGTCCCAGAGGTAAAACACGAAGAGTATAGAACACGGCTGGAGTTTGAGATCGAAGTCATCAATCAGATGAAATTTCCCGGCTATATGCTCATCGTTTGGGATTTCGTCCGTGAAGCGAAACGGATGGGGATCGCTGTTGGGCCTGGGCGTGGATCGGCGGCGGGAAGTTTGGTGGCTTACAGTCTCGAAATCACCGACATCGACCCGATGAAATACGATTTGCTTTTCGAGCGTTTTCTCAATCCGGAACGGGTATCGATGCCCGATATCGATATGGACTTTATGCAGGCGCGTCGCGGTGAGATTATCGAGTATGTGGTGCAAAAATACGGGCGGGAGCAGGTAGCGCAGATTATCACTTTCGGTTCATTGTTAGCCAAAGGGGTCATCCGTGACGTTGCGCGGGTACTGGAAATGCCCCTTTCACAAGCCGATATGTTGGCAAAACTGATCCCCGATGAGTTGGGAATCACCCTTAACGGTAAAACCAAAGGGGGTAAAACCGAAGACGGTGCCTACCAAAAAGAGCCGAAAATCAAAGAGCTGGTTGAAAGCGACGCAAACGCGGCGCGTGTGTGGGAGTTCGCGAAAAAGCTGGAAGGGCTAAAACGCAATGCAGGGATGCACGCGGCGGGGGTTGTTATCTCGAATGAGCCGTTGTGGAAAAAAACTCCGATTTATAAGCCTTCCGGTGAGGAAAACTACATCACGCAGTATTCGCTCAACTACCTCGAAGACATTGACCTCATAAAGTTCGACTTTTTGGGACTCAAAACACTTGACGTTATCGACAGCGCGATCAAACTCATACGCCATCGTTACGCCAAAGAGATCGATTGGCACGCCATTGATGAAAATGATCCCAAAGTCTATGAGGTAATCCAAAGCGGTGAAACAGTAGGGATGTTCCAGATAGAGTCTACGGGTATGCAGGATTTGAATCGCCGGCTTAAACCCAGCTCGTTTGAGGATTTGATTGCGGTATTGGCACTCTATCGTCCGGGACCGATGGAATCGGGAATGTTGGACGATTTTATCGAGCGTAAACACGGTCGTCAGGCGATTAGCTACACGTTTCCCGCGATGGAGCCGATTTTAAAACCGACCTATGGGGTCATTGTTTATCAAGAGCAAGTTATGCAGATTGTTCAAGTCGTCGGTGGTTTTAGTCTGGGATACTCGGATATTATCCGACGTAATATGGGTAAGAAAAAAGACCTCTCGGCCTATAATGATGAGTTTAGCCAAGGGGCAGCGAAACAAAATTTGGATTATAAAAAGGCTTCGGAACTTTTTGATCTGATTGAAAAATTTGCCGGATACGGGTTCAACAAATCCCACTCGGCCGCGTATGCGATGATAACCTTTCAAACAGCATGGCTTAAAACGTACTACCCGCAAGAGTTTATGGCAGCATTGCTCACATCGGAGAAAGACAACACCGACAAAGTGGTCAAATACATCGACGAAGCGAAGCGGATGAAAATATTTTTGGGTGCTCCAAATATTAACTACTCGCAGCTCGAATTTTCAGCCATAAACAAAGACGGTCAAGATCAAATCCTTTTCGGACTCGGTGCGATCAAAGGGGTAGGCGAAGCAGCGGTAGAGTCGATTTTAGAGGCACGAAGAGAAGGGGAGTTTAAAGATATTCAAGACTTTATCAACCGCATCGAACCTCAAAAAGTGAACAAACGGGTGATCGAGTGCATCATCAAAGCCGGGGGACTGGACAGTTTTGGCTATTCACGCCGCGCGCTGATCGAGCAAGTGGAAACAATGGTAGAGACAGCGAAAAAAAGCTCATCATTACAAAAAGATGCCCAGTTTAGCCTTTTTGGAGATGATGATGAGGTAATGACGGTTGAGCTCACCCTTAAAAACATGGAGGAGTTTGAGCTCAAAAGCCTCCTCGAATTTGAAAAAGATACGTTAGGCTTTTATGTTTCAGGGCATCCTCTTGATAATTTCCGCGAACAAATCGACGCGATCAACTATACCCTCTCCTCAGAAGTGGAGAGTATCGCCGATGGATCGAGTGCTATTTTTATCGGAAAAGTGGAAGAGATCACGAAAAAAATCTCTAAAAAAGGGTCACAGTTCGGACTTGTCAGTCTGATGGACTTTCACGGCAATATCGAGATGATGCTCTTCTCCGACAAACTCGAACAGCTCGAAAAAATGGATTTGGATGAGCCCATAGCGTTCAAGGTCAAAGTCACCCATACTGAGATGTTCACCCGTATCAGCGTCACCAAAATTATGACCCTTTCCGAAGCGAAAAAAGAGGCAAAAAAAGTAGAAACGAAGATCATAGAAGCACCTCAAGAGCCGTTACAGCTGCGACTCCGTCTCAGTGATAATCTGGAGAGCTTAGAAAAACTCTATACTCTGACCAGACGCTATCCGGGACGACGGGAGTTGAAGCTTACCATCGTTTCAAAACTGATGGATGTGGTGATCGATTCTGCAATACGGGTGGATAATAAATTGCTGGAAGAGTTGAGCGGTTTGGATGATGTCATTGTACTTTAGGAGAGAATATGCGCAAATTAGACACCTCTGCCTTAGAATCCGAAATTGCTACTATGGTGTATAAGTTGTATAATTTAACGGATGAAGAGATAGGGATTGTTGCGGGGAAAAACGGATGATTTTGTATGAACAAAACATACAAATCCTAATACAGTTAGAGTGTCAAGAAAAATATGATAAAGAATTAAAAATTACAATCGCCTCTTATGATGGCAAAGAGATATACTTAACAGAATTTTTGTATGCGAAACAAAGAGGACTCATCAATGATTTTAGAGGTCATGCAGAGATAGAAAAGAGTTATTTTAAATTATTACCCTATCTATTTTCAGACAATCTTTTTGATGAAACGTATCAAAACTTAGATAATCAGAGACTTGTTTATTCTATTTTTGATGGTGATGGCAGGCGAATATTTCACGTGCTGGATGAAGAGAATTTTTTAGTTTCAGTTTATGTGATTAGTAAAGATAGATTTAAAAGGCAGATTGACAAGAAGTTTAAGTTTGTAGCAAATCTGTCAGAGAGGGCGGTCATTTCCTCTATCCTGAGTCCAGCGGGACCTTTCTGGCGTCAAACAGACTTGATAGAAGAATTATACAACTATTTTTCAAAAAATTGTTTAACACAAAAGGTTAATTATGCGAAATTTTAACGAAAACCTACTGAAATTTATAGATGCTTCACCGACTCCCTTTCATGCCGTGGGACAAATGGCACAACTCTTAGAGGCACAAGGGTTCCAAAAACTTGATGAGTGTGAGATGTGGAAACTAGAGGATGAAAAGAAATATTACGTCACCCGTAATGATTCTTCGATCATCGCCTTTACCTATCCTCCGTGCGCCGAAAAAGGGTACACGATCGTCGGGGCACATACCGATTCGCCTCATTTGCGTCTCAAGCCAAACCCTGTAAAAAAGAGTGCAGAGACGATACGACTTGGGGTTGAGCCGTATGGCGGGGTGTCGCTGAATCCGTGGTTTGACCGTGATTTAAGCCTCGCTGGGCGCATTGTGTATTTAGACGCAGAGAGTGTACGGCATGAAAAATTGATTGATCTGAAACGTCCGATCGGGATTGTCTCTTCCCTTGCCATTCATCTCGACCGTGAGGCTAATTCCTCTCGCTCTATCAATGCTCAGACCGATATCCTCCCGATGATTTCGTGCGGTGAGGAATTTGATTTTGAATCATGGATACTCGATGCTGCGGGTGAGAGCGGCGGGAAA
>JAUYSQ010000094.1 GCA_030696285.1 Sulfuricurvum sp.
GGGAGGAATGCCTCCACCACCTCCGCCGAGTGAATCATCTTCTGCCTCATCTGAGAGCAATATCAGTGAAATATTTGCTGTATTGGATACCAATGAAGATGGCACAATCAGCATGGATGAGCTGATGGCACTCTTCGAAGATTCAAAAGAAGAAGAGAGTTCGTCATCCGCGGCTGCAACCACTTCGACAAGCAATAGCATTGCTTCAAAAGAGAGCAACAACGAATGGCTTCAAAAACTTCTCTCGTATTACAGTAGCAATAATACCGCTACGTCTTCCTCTACATCTCTCCTTAGCCTCAGCGCTTGATGCTTCATGCCCATTTTGTTGGGCATGTTACTTTTTTGTTACTGTACCATCGATATAATCGCCGTATGATTAACGTTTTAATGATTGAAGATGATGTCGAACTAGCACAACTGTTAAAAACACGTCTGTACCGAGACAATATTGATGTAACCATCGTTTCTACACCGCTGGAAGGGTTGAGTCTTTTTCAAACACGCACTTTTGACTTGTTGGTGCTGGATCTCTCATTACCGCAAATGGATGGTATGGAGATTTGCCGCCTCATACGTCAAGAAAGCACTATACCCATCATAATCTCTTCCGCACGATCGGATATACGGGATAAGATGATGGGATTTTCACGCGGTGCCGATGATTATCTTCCAAAGCCTTATGACCCACAAGAGCTTATTTTTCGTATCGATGCGATTCTACGCCGTATTCATCCGGCTATGGCTAAAAAAGCAACTCCGTTTATCGTCGATAACGAACGTCGTGAAATCAGTAAAAACGGTTCTGTTTTACGATTGACCCAAGCCGAATACGATATCGTTGCCTACATGATTAAAAAAGACCGCTATGCCATTTCACGTGAAGAATTGCTCATGAATATCGGCTCGATCAAATACGAGAGCAGTCTCAAGAGTATTGATGTCATCATGGGGCGTGTACGTCAAAAAATTGGTGATGATACCAAAAATCCGAAATTTATTCTCTCTGTACGAGGGGTAGGATACAAATTTATCAATGAATAAATACTCAATCCTGCGGCTGATTAGCCTCTTTTTTATCTTTATTTTTGTCCTCATAAATGTACTATTTTGGGTTGCGCATCAATACTTCCTCACACAGTATCAAGAGGAGCAGTTGCGACGTTTTATACTTGCTGATAGACTTGTACATCACCGAAGCGGAAATTTTGATCATGAGCTAAAACAGCTTATGGTCCGTGTCTCGTCACACAGCCCAAACCTACTCCTTTCTGAGGGGGAAA
>JAUYSQ010000095.1 GCA_030696285.1 Sulfuricurvum sp.
ACGGTGCCCTCCATCAATACTTTCGTGGGTCATCGTGACGGTTCCCTCGTCTTCTTCATCCAATTCGATCGCATCAATGGCGTTAAAAATAAAGTTTGAAAAAAGCATACTTAGTAAATCGTAATCACCGCTGAGTTCAAAATCCCCCTCGGGAAAAACAAACTTTATTTTTTTGCCATAGCTGTAATAGCCGATTGCATTATCGAGTTCCTGCCGTAGCATTTCCCAGCGCAAAGAGCTTTTTTGAGCAGTTATCCCCTTGGAAAACATCAGCGTCGCTTTGATAATCCGCTCAATCCGATAAAGTGATTTTTGGATCTCTGTTACGATCGGCTTATTCTCTTCTATAACGCGTTTCATCAACGTTGAAGTGAGCAGTGCGATAGCACCGATGGGATTGCGAATTTCATGACTCAAATGTGCCGCCATCTGCCCCATCGTCGCGAGATTTTCTTTGCGTTTTTGCTCTGTAATATCGGTCGCACTCAGAAGATGCTTCTCATTATGGTGGGTTGATTTAATCAAGTAGGAGCGTTCCAAAAATGTGACCTCATAATCTTCAACATCCCATTGGAGTATTTCAAAAAGTTTTTCAAGCACTTTGGCTTGCGAGTTTTGTAAAAATATGGAACCATCACGCTCGACAATCCAAATCGCATTGGGTAAAAACTCGATGACCTGCTCAATCGTTGATTGGAGATGAGTGTACGATTGGCGTAACGCTACATACTCTTCCTCGACTCTGTACGTCTGATCGATAAGACTTTTAAGTTCTTCGGGTGAGATCATCTCAGCCATTAATATTTCCCAATATTAATTAAAATTCTAGTGAGCCCATACGCATCTTCGCTCCCTGAAAGCTCACGGATTGAGTGCATGGCAAGGGTCGGCACTCCCACATCAATCGTCTCCACACCCAAGCGGGTTGCCGTGATCGGACCTATTGTACTGCCGCACCCCATATCGCTTCGAGTGACAAATGTTTGTGTTGCAACCCCAATACTTTGTGCACACTGGACAAACCGACCCA
>JAUYSQ010000096.1 GCA_030696285.1 Sulfuricurvum sp.
CTTCCCCATAAAACGGCGATGAATACGGCCAAGGGGTTATTGGAACGAGGGGTAAAAATAGTCGATCTCTCCGCGGATTATCGTCTTACGCAAGAAAATTACGAAGCCTTTTATTGCGAGCATGAAGACAGTCAAAATTTAGAACACGCGGTTTATTCGATTCCCGAACTTCATGGAGATATCGCCAAGGGTGCACGCCTGATCGCCAATCCGGGATGCCATGTCACGGCAAGCTTGATGGCACTGGCTCCCTTTTTAAATCATATTGATCTCACACAGCCTATTTTTATTGATTCCAAAACGGGCGTGTCGGGTGCGGGAAAATCTCCCTCTTCGAGTGTTCATTATGTGAGCGTCAATGACAACATCAACTGCTACAACATACTCAAACACCGTCATGCTATTGAGATCGAACAGCATGCGTCATCGCTGTGTACGGGTGACGTTCATGTCACATTTGTCCCTTCTCTCGTCCCGATGACACGAGGGATGCTCGCGTGCGTTTATGCGACGTTAAAATCCGATTGTGATCCTTTTGCGGTGATGGAACAGTTTTATGAGGGGAAACCTTTTGTCCGTGTCCGTAATGCACCTCCCCATACAAAAATGACCTCAGGAACGAACTTTGCCGATGTGTATGCCGCTCGTCACGGTAACGCTTTGGTGGCCATGTGTGCGATCGATAATCTCATGCGGGGAGCAAGTTCGCAAGCAGTTGTGAACGCTAATCTGATGATGGGGCTCTCCGAAGAGATGGGAATACCCAAGATTTCGTATGTCCCCTGATACGCTTCATGAGGGGGCGATACTCGTTGCCGATTCGCATTACGCCCCTTGGCGAACGGCATTTATCGATTTTTTGAGTGCTTTAGAAGAAGGAAAAATTCAAACTCCTCAGCTTATTTTGATGGGGGATAATTTTGACCTTCTTTTTGGAAGTGTTGCTCAGACATTACGACTCAATCAAGACGCAATCACCCTTCTTAACCGTCTCTCGTTAAAAATCCAAATCCTCTATCTCGAAGGCAATCACGATTTTCGTCTCTCTGCTGTTTTTCCGCATATTCAGGTGATCGATCGTGCCCATCAGCCTTTGATTCTGAATCATAACGGTTCACGTATTGCTTTGTTGCATGGGGATATCGGTGTCTCTCTGGGGTATAGAATCTACACGGCATTGATTCGTAATCGTGTTATCCTCTATGGTCTCAATATCCTTAATGAACGGTTTGGCGGATTTATTATCAAGACTCTGATTGAGCAGATGAAACGCAAAAATCATTGTAAAAAAATTGAAAATTTTGAAGCCATTGCAGCACGGCATGTGGGAGTGGAGTGGACGCGTGGATGCGATACGGTGATTGAAGGGCATTATCATCAAAACCGTACCTTTGGTCAGGAATCATTTACCTATTGTAATCTGGGCGCTTTTGCTTGCAATGAAAGATATTATGCTGTAAAATCATCCCAAAATCAGACTGTTTTAGAAGAACTGATCTTTCACAAGGAGCCCAAATGAAGGGACAAGGAGACGTTTTAAAAGTCGGCAGCAATGAGATGGAATTGGTCGATTTTCGGATTTTCAAGCGTGAAAGTGATGGAATCTATGAAGGAATTTATGGGATCAATGTTGCCAAAGTACGTGAAATCATCCGTCTCCCCATGCTCACGGAACTGCCGGGGACGCCTTCTTTTATCGAGGGAATTTTTGATCTTCGCGGCGTGGTGATCCCTGTCGTCAATCTCGCCAAATGGATGGGAATAGAAGCACCTGAAGAGATGGAGCGCAACACTCGCGTCATTATTACGGAGTTTAATAATATTCAGATCGGGTTTGTGGTGCATGAAGCGAGACGAATTCGTCGCATCAATTGGAAAGATATCGAACCTGCATCTTTCATCGATAGCAGCGTGGATGGATCCAAAGTTACCGGGGTAACCCGTATTGAGGATGATAGTGTTTTACTTATTTTAGATTTGGAAAGCGTTGTGCAGGAATTAGGACTCTACCAACCCGCTAGTACTACAGTGAACGAGCATCAAAGCCTTTTTGAGGGGCTTGTGTTACTTCTCGATGACAGCTCAACCGCACGGCGTATCCTCAAAGAAGCGTTAGAACTCATGGGTTTTAGCGTTATTGAAGGGACTGACGGACAGCAAGGATTAGAGATTTTAGAAGATTTATATGCGTTACACGGGGATGCTCTTTCCTCAAAACTGCGTTTGATTGCTTCTGATATCGAAATGCCGCGCATGGATGGATTTCATTTTGCGGCACGGGTCAAAGAAGATCCAAGGTTTAAAATGATTCCGATTGTCTTTAACTCTTCCATTAGCGATCATTTTAGTGAAATGCGTGGACGTGAAGCAGGAGCAGAGGCGTATTTGGTCAAATTCGATTCAAATTTATTTTACGATGAAGTGGCGCGTGTTGTACGTGCGCATATTCAATAGGGGGCTGTGATGGATGAATTTGAAGAGATATTACAAGATTTTTTAATTGAAGCGTTTGAGATGATCGAACAGCTTGATCAGGATTTAGTGGAATTGGAAACACGCCCGGATGATTTGGATTTACTCAATCGTATTTTTCGCGTTGCCCATACAATCAAGGGAGCCAGTTCATTTTTGAACTTTGATGTCCTTACCCATCTTACCCACCATATGGAAAACTTGCTCAATATGGCTCGTCACGGAGATTTGATTATAGACCCCAATGTGATGGATGTCATCCTCGAATCGATCGATCTTATGAAAGCCTTGTTGGTACGTATCCGAGACAGCGGTTCAGACGCCGGATTGGAAGTTCTAGGATGTGTGACAAGATTAGATGCCGTGGCCAATGGAGAAACTATAGCACCTGAAGCGATTTTGAATGAGCCCCTTGTGGAAGTTGAAGAAACAGCTTCCGATGAGATCGATTATTCGCACATGAGCGATGCGGAAGTGGAAGCAGAGATAGAGCGGTTGCTGGCAGAAAAACAAGCCGAAGCCGCTGCCAAACGCTCAAGTTCAATTAAGCAAGCACCTATAGAGGAGGAACCTGATTATAGTTCTATGAGCGATGAGGAAGTTGATGCGGAGATAGAGCGATTAATTCTTGAAAAACAAGCAGAAGATGCTGCAAAACGCTCTTCCAAAGCTGCCTCTTCGGAACAAGCGATTTCTGTAGCTCCGGTTGTTGTTCCTGCACCACAGGCTAAACCTGCCGCAGCGGCACCAGCACCGCGTCGAAGCGAGCCCAAAGAGGAGGGCGATTCCAAAAGCGGCGGAACGGTAGAGCAAACAATTCGTGTGGATGTCAAACGGCTTGATCATCTGATGAATCTCATCGGGGAACTTGTCTTGGGTAAAAACCGCCTGATTAAAATCAACGACGACGTAGAAGAGCGATAC
>JAUYSQ010000102.1 GCA_030696285.1 Sulfuricurvum sp.
GGTTGCACTTCCCCCTTTGCCGGAAACAGAAATAACGTGCCAGTGATGGAAGAATGTACCACCCTCGGTTCCGATCGCGCCACGAAGACCGATACAGAAATATGCTGCACGTCCACCCATCCATGCACCACGATTTCCGGCTGCTGCTGCACGCCAAATATAAGTCGAAATCGCATCACCCGCCCAGATAAACATCTCATAGAGTTTTTCCAGTTTATACGCAGGGACATGCGTCTCTTTTACCGCATATTCAAGGGTATACGGAGCATACATATCTTTTAACAGTTCAAGATAACTTTCAAAATCTTTTCCAGCAGGAAGCTTAGTTATTTGCCCTTTTTCGAGCATAAAATCAAGATGCACTTGATCGTTCATTAAGGTTTCCCAGTTAAACCATTTTTTGACAAACTTTTTATCCGTCATATTTTCATTCAAAATACGGTTGGCTAGATAGAGATAAATAGCGGCTTCCGTCCCTGGCCATGCCGCAATCCATAGATCAGACATCCCAGCTGAGTTGGACATACGAGGGTCCATAACGACCATTTTCGCACCCTTCTTACGGGCATCAGCAATAAAGGCTGCTGATTGCGCAAAATAGTGTCCTGCATCGGCTGCGTGCGAAGAGTTCAAGAAAATGAGTTTAGCGTTTGCCCAGTCGGGACTGGTACGGTCATCATTCGCCGTCCAAATGGTCGGAGTACGACCATTAGATGAACAAATGTTGGTGTGAGAGTTGTACGAATCTAATCCCAATGTTTCCCATACTTGAGGGACAAAACCATTTTCATTCGGGCGACCGACATGGTACATGACCGATTTTTTAGAGAGTAAATCCCCTTTACGAATCGTGTCTCCCATCTTTTTACCGATGGTCGTCATCGCTTCATCCCATGTGGTACGAATCCACTTACCCTCACCACGTTTAGAACCAGGAGCACGTTTGAGTGGGAAGGGGATACGATCTGGATCATACATTTGTGACTGAACAGCGTACCCTTTGGCACAGTTGCGTCCGCGTGAACCCGGATGAAGTGGGTTACCCATGTATTTTTTAACGGTTAACGTCTTTTTATCAATCCAAGCTGTCAAACCACACGACGCTTCACAGTTAGAACATGCCGTCGGAACGATCATATAATCAATCGCTTCAATACCATCAGGGTTTTCTTCACTTTTCACGCCATGACGATCAATACCGCCACGCTTCCAATCCACACCGCTTAACTCTTGAAAGCTTTCCCACTGATCCAATGGAGGATAAAAAGAGAGGGTATCAGGAGTATTGGTGAATTTACTCTTTTCGACCGATTCTGCTATCGCATCCGTCGAAAAAACGCCTTTGGCAATTGCAGCACCGGCAACGGTAAATGCGGTACCTTTTAAAAATGTTCTTCTGCTTTCTAAATACATCATTTACCTCTTTAGCTCATGCTTAACAATTGTGGAATAACTAACCATACGTGTTTGCTAATCCATAATCCGATTAACGCTGACACAGCAGCGATTTTCAACAAATAATACGATTGTTTTTTCAAACTCAAACATACCAAAACCATTGGAGTAATAAATGCTAAAAGTTGTCCCATCCAGAACATCACAGTGTATTCACCGCCCTTGATGTATTCAAGTACCGCTGCTACTTCTTCTGCTTTCATAGGTCCGAAAATAAGTTCCGCCATATAAAGGATAAAGGCTGCAAGTGCGCTCAATCCTAAAATAATTCCTAAATCTTTTTTGATGGCATCATTAAATTTGTTACCGCCCAATAAAATCATGGTCGCCGTTCCAGCTATTAGAGCTGCTAAAATCATTTGCGCCGACTCAGTAGGCATTTGCCAAAGTTCACGTGCTGTTGATTGAGCCATAAGACCCGCTGTATACAATGTGACTGGAACCGCAAGGATAACAGTGTAACCCAGCAATTTGTCATACATCACTGTGTCTTTTTTCATGTAAATGAAATACGCCATTCCCAAAAGCAATCCTACAAAACCTGTCGCCATCCATGCACCGATTGTAATCGCTGATGTCATATGCGGGTGGAAAAAGATGTGCCAGAATCGGAACATTTGGTGCAAATCAATGACGGTAAAAAACAAGAAAAGGTGAATAAATACGATCGACACCACTACGGCTGGAAAGCGTATAAAACCTGTTTGCTCAGGATATTTTTTCAACAAAAAGAAAGTGAGAAAAATAATACCGGTACCGATACTTTTTGCCCACATATTCATTGTGATAATCCAACCCCATACGATACCCGGAAGGGCAACGTCGAGAACGACAACCGCATTGGTTGCTGCAATTATTTCATGTGCCATTAATGGTGCCCTCCTACTGGTAGATGCGTAAGATTATTGAAGAGAGAATGTCCTTCTGCTCTAAATGATGCCAATGGATTAAGGGTCACATTACCGCCGCCAACATAATAATGGTGAGGCTCAGTCCCTTTCTCCGGTTTGCGCACTTGAACATTTCCTTGGTGTTGCTGGATATATTTACTGATATTAGACATCGGATCATCCAAATCACCAAAAATATTGGCTTCAACAGGACACGCAACGACACACGATGGCATCATAGCACTCGCAACACGGTGAGCACAATAGGTACATTTATCCGCTGTTTGGGTTTGTGGATCGATATAAATCGCCCCATACGGGCATGCCATAATACATCCCGCACACCCGATACAACGATCTTTATCAATATTAACAATACCGTTTTCAAGATAATGCAAGGCACTAACCGGACAAATACGCTCACACGGCGCATTCGCACAGTGATTACAACGAAGCGGGGTAAACGTCCGTTTTGTTTCTGGAAAACTTCCTACATCAACATACTTAACACGAAGACGCCATGTACTGAGGGGAACTTCGTTCTCTACTTTACACGCGATCTCACAGCCCTTACAGCCCATACAGAGGCGAAGGTCCACCAGGAAACCTAACTGCATATACTCTCCTTGAATTCCTATTGTGAAATACAATAATCATTATTTAGCGTCATTATAATAGGGTTATAACGGCATTACTGCTGGTTGGATATTAGCAAAATTAGGTTTAATTCAATCTAAAGTAAGGAGAAAAATTTGATAATTTTTTGATATTCGTAGAGAAAAATTACAATTCGTGTAACATAAGTGTTACAAATAAAAAAAATCCCCCCTCAATGGGGGAAGGTATTTAAAAATCTAATCGACAACGAACCGATGCTTCGTGCGCTCCAAGCCCTTCGGTATGCGCAATTAGAGCACATGCTTCGCCAATTTCATTGATGGCTTGACGCGAAAAAGAGATGATGGAGGACTTCTTCATAAAATTTTCTACTCCAAGAGGTGAATAAAATTTTGCTGTCCCTCCGGTCGGAAGAGTATGATTGGGACCCGCCACATAATCCCCGATCGCTTCAGGGGTGTTATGCCCCAAGAAAATTGCCCCAGCATGCTTGATGGAGGCTAACAATTCAAACGGATTATTCGTTGCCACTTCCAAGTGTTCAGGGGCAATGTCGTTCATCAAATTCACTGCTTCCTCCATCGAAGAGGTGACGATAATAGCAGCACGGTCATTGATCGATTTGCGGGCAATGGCTTCGCGTGGAAGTTTTTTCAACCACACTTCAATCTCTGCCGCACATTCGTCTGCAAATTTTTGAGAGGGGGTGATTAAAATAGAGCTTGCCATCTCGTCATGTTCGGCTTGTGACAATAAATCGACGGCAATATGACTAGGATTCGCACTCTCGTCGGCCAATACTCCAATTTCGCTAGGTCCCGCTATCATGTCGATATTAACCTCTCCAAACACCATTTTTTTGGCCGTCGCGACAAAAATATTTCCCGGACCCGTAATCACATCGACTTTAGGGATACTCTGTGTCCCATACGCCATAGCCGCAATTGCACTTGCACCGCCAACTTTGAACACTTCGCTGACTCCGCATAAATGGCAAGCGGCAAGCAAAAGAGCATTTGGCTCATTGTCAGGGGTTGGCGTACAGACAATAATCTTTTCAACGCCAGCCACTTGAGCAGGGATGACATTCATGAGTAAAGAACTAGGATATGCTGCTTTTCCTCCCGGTATATAAAGACCTGCACGCTCTACCGGAGTTACTTTTTGTCCTAAAATTGTCCCATTGGCCTCCGTATCAAACCAACTGCGTGGAAGCTGTTTTTCATGGTAGGCACGGATACGATCATACGCCAAATGAAGGGCTGACTTTAATGTAGGGTCAAGAGCTATGTATGCCTCTTCCATATCCGAAGTACTAATTTTAAGTTCAGCCCCATCTGAAGGCGACCAGCGATCAAATTTGGCAATATGACGCAGCAGAGCACCATCTTTTTCGGCACGAATTTCATCAATGATTGTTTTCACAATCCCTGATACATGCTCCATATCCATTTTTCCACGATTTAAAAGTTCCTCAAAAACGGTTTGAAAATTGCTATCACTCGTTTTAATAGTTATCATATAATTCCTCTTTTATTTTTTTGTTTTTTTATACTCTTTACTGACGACATCCAATGCTTTATTAAAACTAACAGCATCAATGGCACCCATCAAAGGTTCAAACATTGGCTCTCCATCCTCTTTGATAAACCACGTAGCAGGTGTTCCACCAACATATAAATCACGGGGAAATAAAGGATTTTCATCCATATAGACAATCACGGAAACATACTCATCATTCAGCTTTTGAATTATTTTTGGATCTTTGAGTGTTGTAGTTTCTAGCTGAACGCAGTAACGGCACTTATGACTTGAGATAATAAATATCACCGGTTTGCCAACCTTCTTAGATTGCTTTAGTGCAGTTGCATAATCCTTTTCCCACTTAATATCACCGCCAAATGCCACACTTACTGCTAACATAAGTGTTAAAAAAAATCTCATCATTTTTTTACCTTCTTAATAATCTCTTTTGCAATACTATCAATCTCTTTATCGCTCACATCTATCACTATATCGGCAATTTTAAGATACCGTGGAAGTCGCTCCTCATACAATGCTCGTGCTTTTTCAATCTCTTGAAACAAGGGACGTTTTCGTAATTTCTTTTTTGCATCCGGATGGGCTAATATCCGATTATAAATGACCTCAAAAGGGGCATTGAGCAACACAATGGTTCCAATTTTTTTGATATTTGGTACTTTATGAAATCCCCCTCCTGTCGAAATCAGTGTCCCTTCAACGCTTTTTTGAAGCCATCGTGCAACGCGACGTTCCAGAGAGCGAAAATACTCTTCTCCCTCCGTAGCAAAAATCTCTTTTATAGAACGATTTTCCATACTCTCGATAATATCATCCGTATCCATTGAAATCAGACGTGAACGCTTTACCATCGCACGAGCAACGGAGCCTTTGCCGACACCCATAAAGCCGATTAAAACAATATTTTTCATAAATTCTCTAGTGTTGGTTTATAATGATGTAATAATATCACGCGTAAACTTAGGAGTGCTTCTTGATCCATATTAATAATCTTTACCGCCAAGAAGAACCTGTTGAAAACTCTGAAATTTTTTCAACCCTCTTTCAAAACAATGCCTTCAAAATCGAATCGATCCGATCATGGCTCAAAACACCCGGAGAAATCTATAATCAAGAGGAGGATGAATGGGTCGTATTAATCCGTGGCAATGCTCAACTGTACCTGAAAGAAGAGATTGTAAATCTGCAAGAGGGAGACTCACTTTTTCTCCCTAAGCACACACCTCATCAGGTACTACAGACTTCCGAAGATGCTCTATGGCTGGGGGTGTTTTCATTATAGTACCGTGTAGCGATCCCCTTGACGTGGATACGTCACAATACCCTGCAAGGTTTGGATTTTAACGGGTAAATTCATCGGGCGGCGCATTGATACGGGATCTACCTTGCTAACACTAAAATGCAAATGGGGTCCACTGCTGTATCCCGTATTTCCTGAATAGGCGATCAGTTGACCTTTTTTCACTTTTTCGCCAATTTTAACGGCTGCACCCCCTTGTCTCAGGTGATAATAATTCCCCATCGTCCCATCATCATGCTCAACTATGACATAATTGGCATATTGACGGTATTGGGGACTCGCACCCCCCAAATTATTGGATCCCTCTGACCCTACAATAATCCCCTCGCGAGCGGCAAAAATCGGTGTTCCGCTCGGAAATGGAAAATCAATCGCGTACGCCGATAATCCCTTATGTGACATTCCTCCATTATACCCCTGTGAAACATAAACACCAGACCCTTTTGCAAAGGGAAGAGCATACACATAGTCATCATTATGACGAACAAAAGGAGAGCCTCGAACCCATCCGTAGGTTGATCGATAATCCGTTGATTTTGAAGCGTCCAGACGTACCAATTCTAAAATTTTCTTTTTACTGTACCCTGCCAGTTCCACGGTAAGAGGGAGATGCGCTGTACTCGATAAGTTAGAAATCGTCTCAAAATCGAGCGTAAGCGTCACCCGATACGGGTTTAAGTTCTCTGCTTCAAAAACGACACTACCCTTTGTTGTTGTGTCAGCTGTGATCATGACACTGTTGCGCGAACCGATACGGACATTTTTTTTCAGCTGTTGTGCTTCGGAACGTTTTAAAATCTTCAAATGTTCTTCATATGCTTGCTCTTGTTCTATAGCAAACTGAATGCTTTTGGTTTCTAGAAGCTGTTCTTTACATAAAGAATCTAAATTTTTAATCGGATGATCAGAGAAATTTTTTTGATAAAACGCAATAGCTTCAGAACGTACGCGAGGATGATGCAGAGGCTCTAACTCAATGGATGCCAAATGCTCAAATCTTTTTTTGTCTTTGGTTTCAATCGCATCAAGGAGGGATTTTCGATACAGTTGATAAATCTGTTCTTGACGCGACGATAGAGTGCGCAATTGCTGTAGATAAAGATTTAATCCTTCCTGATTTTTGCTGGGAGATGCCGCTAAACTCTCACCCATCAACACTGTATTCTGGACGTCATTGCAAAAGTTTTCAGTCGTTGAAGAATCAGAAACGCTTAATGCTTCAACATTTAATTGTCCAATCTTTCGTGCATTTTGCTCCAACGGTTCTGCAAGCAAATGATAAGGGAGAGGGTTTTGAGCATGTAAAATCATCACGATGAACCCAAAAAGAACTGCAAATTTTATCACTCTATTTTTACCTTTCCGATCCGCATATGT
Organism: Sulfuricurvum sp.; assembly: GCA_030696285.1. Lineage (GTDB taxonomy): Bacteria > Campylobacterota > Campylobacteria > Campylobacterales > Sulfurimonadaceae > Sulfuricurvum. The sequence goes on from JAUYSQ010000102.1 coordinate 7,183, forward strand.
TTACCATTACTATCGTCTTATTTTATCATAGCTAAAGAGCATATAGGTTCATGACTGCTATAATAAATATTATTTTTATTCTTTGGGGTGTTTTCATGTCAATGCGTATTTTAGAGCGTATCAAACCAGGTGTTGTATTCGGCGACGATCTTAAAACTCTTTTCGCTATTGCAAAAGAAGAAGGCTTTGCTCTTCCTGCGGTCAATGTTGTCGGAACCGACTCGATCAATGCTGTCCTCGAAGCTGCTAAAGTGGTTAACTCTCCCGTAGTGATCCAGTTTTCTAACGGTGGGGCGAGCTATTATGCCGGTAAAGGGCTTAGTAACGAAAATGAAAAAGCAGCTATAGTTGGTGCTATCAGCGGAGCGATGCACGTTCATCTAATGGCTGAAGCGTATGGGATTCCGGTAGTGCTTCATACCGATCATGCAGCGCGTACACTTTTACCATGGATTGATGCTCTTCTGGATGCAGGAGAAGCACACTATAAAACGTACGGTAAACCTCTTTTCAGTTCTCATATGCTTGATCTTTCTGAAGAGAGTTTAGAAGAAAACGTCGCTACTTGTGTTCGCTATTTGGAGCGAATGGCTAAAATCGGGATGACGTTAGAGATTGAGTTGGGTGTTACCGGTGGTGAAGAAGATGGAGTGGATAACACCAACATCGACAACTCGCTTTTATATACTCAGCCTGAAGATGTCGCTTACGCTTATGAAAAGCTTATGGCAGTAAGTGAAAACTTTACCATTGCCGCCTCGTTTGGAAATGTTCACGGAGTTTATAAACCCGGCAATGTTGTATTGACTCCTATCATTCTCGATAACTCTCAACGCTATATCCAAGAAAAGTTTCATACTGCACCGAAACCTGTGAATTTTGTATTTCACGGCGGTTCAGGTTCAACTCTCGAAGAGATCCGTGAAGCAATCGGATACGGTGTTATCAAAATGAACATCGATACCGATACTCAATGGGCGACATGGGAAGGGGTCAAAGATTATTACGAGAAATATAAAGATTATCTCCAAGGACAAATCGGAAATCCTGAAGGGGAAGAGAAACCCAATAAAAAATATTATGATCCGCGTAAATGGCTACGTGATGGACAAAAAACATTGGTAGCACGTGTTAAAACTGCGTTTAGTGATTTGAATGCAATCGATCGAAACTAGGAAGCGTGTCTGCATTCCCACTCAAAGAGTGGGAAGGAGGGGATACCGTACTTGATACGGTATTGACCAAGTATTATTTATTTAGAGTAAGTAATTTTTGCTTTTGATTTAAGTACAGACATCTTTTTTTCCATGTGTACTTTAAATTTATCCATTTTCAATCGTTGCTCGATAAAGTTTTTCACTTCATCAAATCCCATTTTCTTTGCAGGTACTTTATCTTCGAGATAGATAACATGATACCCAAATTGGCTCTGAACTGGATCACTGGAAATCGTCCCCTCTTTCATCGCAAACGCCGCATCATTGAAAGATGGAACCATTTGTCCGCGTGGAAAATAACCAAGGTCTCCCCCTTTGGCAGCGCTTGGTCCTGTTGATTTTGATTTTGCAAGAGATATAAACTCTGCTTTTAATTTCTCTCCGGTAAGACCTTTTAAACTCTTTATCACTTCTTCTGCATCTACACTGTTTTTCATTAAAATATGACGTGCATGGATTTTTTCTTTGTCAATAAACTCATCAGCATTTGCATCAAAATAGGCTTTTACCTCTTTTGCATCCACTTTGATTGATTCAAACTGTTGCTGCTCCCATACTTTTGCTGCGAGTTGCGTTTTCATCCGCTCGGAGAGTTTTTGGTATTCAAGCTTGAATTCTTTAGATTCTAAAACTCCTGCCTTCTTCGCATCATCAAATACTAACTGCTGTGCTACCATTCCCTCAATAATACGTTGACGTAATTCATTTTGTTTATCTGCCGGAAGCGAATCAAAGCGCCCCTGAGTCCCCTCAAGCAATACTCTATTTACCTCTTCAGACGTGATGCTATCACCATTCACTGTCGCTAAAACTGCTCCATTGACAGCTGAAGCACATAATAAAACTCCTAATGCCCACATAGTAAATTGTCGTCTCATTGGTATCCTTATCTGATTTTCGATTGGTCGAATTATAATACAATTAAAAGAATATCGCATACAAATTAATCAACATTAAACAGCTTCGCTTTTTCTTTTTTGATCTGCCTGTTTCAAATAACGTTCAATAGTCTGTAAAAGAAAGTTTTTGTCAATCGGTTTTGCGAGATGCGCATCCAGTCCAGCCCCAAGAATTCGCTCCCGGTCTCCGATTAATGCATGTGCAGTAAGGGCGATAACAGGGGTAAATCCTCGGTTATCTCGCTTATCGATCTCTTTAATCAAACGATTGGCCATCAAACCGTCCATAACGGGCATATCAATATCCATAAGCACCAAATCAAAGGGCTCTTTTAAATAGGCATCTACTGCCTTTTGGCCATTATCGACCAATGTCACTTGAAAGTGATGCTGTTTCAAGATAGTTTCGAGCAAGCGGAGGTTGATAAGATTATCCTCTGCCACTAAAATTTTGGCATTTTTTAGACTAATTTGTTGCTCGGAAACAGCCATACTCTTATCGGCTTGAAAAGAGATTGATTCACGCGAAATTCTTTTATCCACTGCACAAAGGGTTTTATACAGCGACATCGGAAGAAGCGGAAGCGATACGATACCCGCTACTGTGCCACGCAAAGCATCTCTCTCTCCTTCATCCTTCAGGTCCAAAATAGGGATAATTTGCAAATTAGGATACGTCGTTTTTAAGGACTCCACTTGCGATACAGAGAGATGAGGGATATCAAGAAATAACACATCATATTGATTCATTTTTGGATTAACCAATGATGAAATTGTATTCGCTTCCAATCCAAAAAGATTAAGATATTTGTGAAATACGATCGTGTTTGATTGAGAAGGTTCATGAGCATAAAAAGCAATACGGCTTTCGTTAAAGCACTCGAGATGTGTTGAATCTATTACAGGATGTTTGATGCGAAATGAAAAACGTGATCCCTTTCCAACTTCGGATGCCAGCATTAAATGCGAATTCATCATATCAATGTATTTGTGACTCAAGCTCAGCCCAACGCCCATCCCATCTTGACCATGCCGCTGATTTTCCCAAGCAGAAGCGAACGGACGCAAAAGTGTCGTTAATCGATCATTCTCAATACCGATTCCCGTATCGCTAATGGCATATTCAACTTCAATCTCCCCTTCATCTTCTTTGAGTATCAAAATTTCTAGGAGCACCTGCCCGGATTGCGGAGTAAATTTAATCGAATTATGGAATAAATTTCGCAATATCGTTAAAATTTTATCCTGATCTCCCAGTATCGATAACGGCAAGCGGGGATCAATCACAACGCTCAATCGAATCTCTTTTTCCTGTATCAGTTCATCAAACTGCATCAAAAAATTCTCATACACCTCCAGTGGATTAAATGGCTGCATATTGGTTCCAATAGCACCACTCTCCACTTGCATAAGCTCTAAAAGATTTTCGATTTTACTCATCATAGAAGAGGCACTCGAACTTGCCAGCTCCACATATTCTTCCTGCCATGAACTAAGAGGACTTGATTTCAACAAATCAATGAAGCCGATAATAGCATTCATCGGTGTTCGAAATTCATGAGAAATATTGGTCAAAAGCTTCTTCTTAAACCGCTCGAAGTAACGCTCGGCCGCACGGGCTCGCTCAATCACCGACATGTCTCTTAGCGCTATGGCAACAATAAGCTGATCCCCAAGCACTATCACCTCTGAACGTATAGCCACATGATATTCTTGGGTTTTAAGGACCATTTTACCGCGGTATTCTCCCGATTGGGACAATAAAAATGAAAGGTCAACTCCCTGCGGATGCAACCACTTCTCGAGGAATGTTACCTCTTCTATTTTTTCTGCACCTACTAAACTCAAAAAAAGGGGATTAGCCCCAGCCAGCTCACCTGAAAGATAAGCATACACAAATGGATCGCCATGCGTATTAGCACACGAGGTTAACATCCCCAATGAGGAGACGAATTTTTGCTGAAATGTATTCGTAAACACCATGGAAAATCCTATCTTATGACGTGTAAATATTTATGAAGAATATACTCAAGTTTTTCTCTCGTCAAAGGCTTTGAGAGATAATCATCAAGACCTTTTGCCAAAATATACTCTCGATCCCCCTCCATCGCCAAAGCAGTTAATGCAATAATCGGCATTCTACCCTGACGCGCGCTCCCCTCTTCGGCTTTAATCTCTTGTGTTGCCAAAATACCATCTTTGACGGGCATGTCGATATCCATAAAAACAATGTCAAAATTTTGTTTTCGGCATGCTTCTACTGCCTCATCTCCATTCGAAGTGGTTACCACATTCAATCCATACTCTTTGAGCAATAACTTAATCAGCCGTTGATTGATCAGATTGTCTTCAACTACCAATGCATATATCCCATGCTGTAATTGTGCCAGTACGGGTTCTGTATCCTTGGATAATCGCAATACCTCTATTAAATGTGCTAACAATGTTGTTGGCAATAAAGGCTTAGGGATGGCATAATCAATCACATGCATTGTTCGTGCTAATAATCGTTCATGCTGTTCTAGCAAAAGAACTGTTTTGCACGCCCGTTTCAATGGTGAAAGCTTGAGTATCCAGTCACTTTTTTCTTGTGAAGCGATAAAATATACGACATCTGCATCATTAAAAATTGTTTCATCAATTAAATGCGTTTTAGTAACACTTATCCCAAAGCTGCGTAGGTAATTGGTCAAATGGTTGGCATCGTCAAGGCGTTTTTCATCCAATAATACTACTTTTGCCGTATGGGTGTTAATCATACGCATTGCCTGATCCGATGAACCTTCAAACGTCAAAGAGAAGCTAAAAGAAGAGCCTCGTCCCTCTTCGCTTACAATTTTCAGTTCACCCCCCATTAAATTAATAAGCCCATGAGAAAGACTCAAACCAACGCCCAATCGGTTGTCGGCATGATCACCCGATACGAAGGGGCGTGTAATGTGACCCATTTCCCCCTTACTAATCCCTTTACCCGTATCTTTAACGCTAAATCCAACGTTGCTACTACCGGCTGTATTACGTTTGAGGAGCTTAATTTCTATCGCTATACGTCCCTCAGGTGCCGTAAATTTTAATGCATTACTGTATAAATTACTCAAGGCCTGTTTTATTTTACGAATATCGCCTATGAGGTGTGTTGGGAGTTTTGGATCGATAAAGACCAGCACGCCAACCCCCTTATCATTCCCGAGCGAAACACATCCGAGTGCCAGTTCTTCCATCTCCATAATAATATTAAAATCTACTTGGCTAACCGTAAGACGACCCGTTTGCATTTGCGCTAAATCAAGCAGATTTTCAATATTTGACATCAAATTACGAGCAGAACCTTGTACAGAATGAATGTACTCAAGCTGGGTATCGGTAGGAGATGTTTTAGAGAGGAGTTCGACAAAACCTAAAATACCATTCATGGGTGTGCGAAATTCATGTCCAATATTGGCTAAAAATTTTGTTTTAAGCGCTTCAATCTGTACCACTTCTTCTTTAAGGGTGACGACATTTGTCTTATCTTCGAGTCGAAGCAGATATAAATCCGTAGAGCCTTGACGCAACAGACTCGATGTTGCTAACATGGAGTGACGCACCCCTTTAGCATCTATAATCCCAAGTCCATATCCCTTCGGACAATGGGTACGAATATAATCCAACCAGCTTTTGTCATACTCCGTAAAAACCTCTTCATCCTCATCGCTAAAAAGTCCTCGAATGGAGTCATACCCTGTACGAAGTTCTTCGATTGTTTTAATCTGGACTAAAGTAAAAAAAGCTTTATTTGCCCCTATCCATCCAGATTCTTTGGTAAAAAACAAAATGGCACTTGGATCTGTATCTAATACTTTGTAAAAAAGTTCTTTGTCAATAGTGTATTCATTCTCTGCATTATTCTCGGCACTGTAACCGCCAAACAAATTTAAAATCCATTTTTTAAATTCCAATAGAGTCCCCTATTTGTAAAATTACGCACATTTGGCGAATATTGTAACACAAAATAGTCACGTGAGCTTTATAAATAAATATTTTAATTTAATTTACCTTTTACAGTGTGGTGAAGTTGATGGTACAATACCAGAAAAAATGGATCAATTCCCTTATGAAAAAAGCCACTAAAAAAGAGATTCAAGAAATAAAAAACGCTCTTTTAGAAAAATACGCTGATGCGGTTACCGAACTAACGTACACCAACGCATACGAGCTCGTCATCTCAGTAGCCCTCTCGGCTCAATGCACCGACAAACGGGTCAACCTCATCACTCCCAAACTGTTTGAAATTTATCCAACCCCGCAAAGTTTAGCCAATGCCGATTTAGACCATCTAAAAACTCTTCTTCAAACCTGCTCATTTTTCAACAACAAAGCGGTCAACCTCATAGCCATGGCAAAACGGGTGGTTGATGTATATGGCGGTGAAATTCCTCTTGATGAGAAAGAACTTATAACACTTGCAGGGGTCGGACAAAAGACGGCACATGTCGTTCTAATCGAATACACCCAGGCTAATTTGATGGCGGTTGATACCCATGTATTTCGTGTAAGTCATCGGCTGGGACTGAGCGATGATCTCACCCCCTCCTCCACTGAAGCAACCTTGGTTAAAAAGTTTAAAACCAATCTGCATCAACTGCACCAGGGGATGGTTCTCTTTGGCCGCTACATCTGCACCGCCAAAAATCCAAAATGTGATGATGGTTGTTTTTTGCAAAGCTATTGTAAAACCAAGGAAAGCTTTAAACCCAGATAAGGTAAAATCAAAAAATGAACCATAAAATAATTTGCTTAATAGCTCTAATCGGTTTTACAGGGTGCATGAATGAGCGCGGAATAAGTATGCGCTACTACAATGATTGTGAAGAGTACTATGATGTACAGGGGTATTATCATAAAAAATGCGATAAAAATGTTGTTGATTATAAAGATATAAAAGAGGCATTAACGCCGGTTTCGTCAGGTGCTGCATCCAAGGTGTGGTAAACTTGTCTCCGTTCGTAGTCGTTATTTACACGCAATAAAAGTGGCAAAATTTGCCCACTGAAACAAAACATCGCAGCTTTCAAAACCATTTTTTTTCGTCATATTGATATTTTCAGCAATCGTATAGGGGATTAGCACGTTCTCTAAGGCTTCTCTCTTTTGAACAATTTCGTATTCGCTGTATCCCTGCTCTTTTTTGAAATCATAATAACAATCGATGAGCTGCTTATTGAGCTTATTGTTTTCACTCAAAACTTTTTCGCTAAAAATAAACACGCCCCCTTCTTCCAATGAGTCATAAATTTTACGTATCAGCTTCTCTCGCACCATCGGACGGATAAACTGCAACGTATAATTGCAAATAATGGCACGTGTCGTCCCGAAAGGATATTCTAATATATCTCCCTCAGCCAAAACGATCTTCGATCCATACACTTCGATTTTTTTACGGGCATGGTCAATCATTGCGGGTGAATTGTCAATCCCAATCAGCTCTACCGCTTCGTTCGATTGAGCTCCTCGCTCGATCTCAAGAAGAAGAGAGGCGGTAGAGCACCCCAAATCAATCACCCTGCCTCCATCATGGAGAGCATTTAGGCAAAAACGTCTGGTCAATTGCTGAGATTCTTTATAATAGGGAACGGAGCGGCTGAGCATATCATCAAATACTGCGGCCACGTCGGCATCAAATTCAAACTGTTTGGAGATAGGTTTTGTAAAAAGGGTATCGGTTTTCATAACCGCTATTGTATCAAAAAGAAGGGAATTTGAGGGAGGGGTCGCGACGAAACAACACTTTTGCTCCCCCCTCAACCTAAATGACAAAGCAAAAGTCAATCCACTTTTAAAAAAGAGTGGGGGGAATTTCCTCTCTTTTTTTTCCTTTTATCCTATTCGTTTTTGATTCTCCAAAAAAATGGAGTTCATTTTCTCCTAAAATACGGATCAAATTAGTCGTCCCCTGAATCCAGACAGGGTCTCCGGCAGTAAAGATATAGGTTTGTGTTTTATCGAGTATCTGGCGCTCAAAACCTTGGATAATAATCTCTCTAAGAGCCTCTTCTACTTTGCGTGCTTTGGTTAAAAACGTAGGGGCAACCCCCCACACTATAGTTAAGATGCGCGCTATTCTCTCGTCATACGTAGCGGCATAAATTGTCATTTCAGGACGGTAGCGAGAGAGCTTTTTCACCGATTGGCCCGATGTCGTCATAGCAATAATCCCCGCAACATGAAGAGCATCTCCCAAACGTACTGCCGATTCATTCACAATGTCCATCGGATCATAGTGTTTAAATTCTGAAAATTTATCAAACGGATAAATCTTCTCGATCGACTCAATGGTCTTTACCATGGTCTCCACTACCAAGACGGGATTGTGTCCTACCGATGATTCCTCTGAGAGCATCACCGCATCCGTACCGTCCAATACCGCATTCGCCACATCACTGATTTCAGCACGTGTTGCCGTATCTTTTTCCGTCATCGACAACAGCATTTGGGTAGCTGTAATCACTGGCTTCGAACGTTCATTCGCTTTTCGTATCAACATTTTTTGAATCATCGGTACTTCATGATACGGCACTTCGATTCCCAAATCCCCTCGCGCTACCATCAATCCATCGGAATGTTCCAATATCTCATCAATATTTTCAATGGCATCAAATTTCTCAATTTTAGCAATCAGCTGTACATTCCCGTTATAAGAACGGATAACCTCACGCGCTTGTATCATATCATTAGCATTTTGAACAAACGATATAGCCATAAAATCAACCCCATTGGCAACCCCCCATGCCATATCAGCATGATCTTTGGGGGTTAACACATTTATATCCAAATGGGTATTGGGAAAATTCACCCCTTTTTTCGAACTCAACTTTCCCTTATTTTCGATAATTATACGTACGTATTCCTCTTCGCATGCAACAATTTTCGCCCGAATATTGCCATCATGAAGAGAGATGGCATCCCCTACTTTCAACCTCGTTAAGATATCGTTCGGATTGAGACAACTGGTGTAGTGATGCTCATTTATTCGCTCTCCCTCCAGTGTCTCACGGTAAAAATCGATAAAATCACCTGCTTGAAGATGAAAATCCTCTTTTAACATTCCAATTCGGATTTTAGGACCACTGATGTCTTGTAAGATACCTACAATAAAACCCGTTTGCTCCATTGCCGTACGGATATTCTTTAATACTTTCAAATGGTAATCATGGGTACCATGTGAAAAGTTCAGACGAAAAACATTAACACCCGCCCGAATCATCGAGGAAAGGATCTCCACGCTTTGTGACGATGGACCTATCGTAGCCAATATCTTTGTCCGTTTTGTCATATTCAATCTCCACTTTATCTCTGACTATTTGCAAGATAGTAGCACATTTTTAGTGCCGTAAAATCAATCTCAGGGAATTAAGAGGTGGTTTCGACTAAAATGGTCGACATATTCATTTTGGAAACGGCGCGATCACTATGTATAAAAAACCCATTGAAGCCGATATTGTCTTGGTTGATATTATTGACTTTTCACGCCTTAGTATGCCACGTCAGCTCGAGCTCATCACCTATCTTTCTCAGAGCTATAAAAAAATGATCCATAAAATGCTCAAAAACTCAGGAATCCCTTTAGAAAAAATGCTCCAGGGAATCATCCCTACGGGAGATGGTTTCTATTGTATTTTACATCCAAGCCTAAAAGGATTTGGATCGATTTTAGGGCTCTCCTTTATCCATTTTTCCGATTTTATCTCTCGTGAATACCCTTATTTTCAAGGTATACGCGTCGCGGTACATACAGGGAATATTTATAAATTTGAAGATATTTTGGGTCATGATAATTTTGTCGGAGATGGGCTTAACGAGTGTGCTCGCTATGTTGAAATCAAAAATCTTATTGTCAGTACCGTCTTTGTTTCCGATACCGCATTCGCATCACTACAAGGCTTCTTAGAAAATCATACCGATTTTGCCGAACTGCTACAAAAACGTGAATTCAAACACAGTTCATGCCATACTTTTATAGACAAACATAAAATAGAACGTCACGGATACCTTATCTGGATGCGTCAAGGGGGAATTATCCCTCCACCCAAACCAGATTGGCTACTTGCACCCAAAAGGAGAAATTATGCGCTTTAGTATTGACGATTACGCAAAAACTTTTAAAATGTCCAAAGAGATGATCCACAATAAAATTCGGACCAAACGGCTCAACTACATTATTGAAGCAGGAGTCACCTATATTATTGTTCCTCGCAGCTCACTGGATGATGAGTCTAAACGCTCGCTTCTCGAAGCACAAAAAACCAAAGCGGCAACCACTCCACCTCCTGCACCTGCTAAAACGAGTATAGGAATGGTCATCTCTCTGTATCAAAAAGAGAATCACCATCTAAAACTAAAAATCAAAGAGCTCGAAGCTAAAATCGATTCTCTTATTCATGATAAAGAGCAAATGCTGATCGCCGAACGCTATCGTATCGAAGAGATTTATACGGCCAAAGATGAGCAGCTCAAAAGTATTTTAGAAGTTTTAAGTACCAAACTCATGCTATCTCAAAATACTACCGTACATGATGTGGTAGCGACACAACCGCAGAACCTCTCTTTTGCATCCAGTGGGGTTATCGAGCTTAAGCGCTATCTTAAATTTATCGGAATAGGGAGTGAAGGACGGAAAAACATCCGAAACCGCTTTTCTCAAGCGTACGGAAGCGATATTCGTGTCATTCAAAAAGAAGGGGAATTTTACGTCGATCTCTCAAAATATGACTATACCGATCTTTTATAACATCGCTTCCTTTCAAAATCTTCATACTTTTTCATCTTTCCTTACATTTTCGGGTCTAACCCGATAATCCATCCCAGTAAACCTTCTTTGATACATCTCATATTCTATTTTTTATGAAATAGATATACGAGAATCTGTATATTATACTTATATTAACGAATGCAATTAAAGATATTAATGATAAAACCGATATAAAAAATTGTATTAGAAGCACTTAAATTCTTATAAAAATAATTTAATGATATATTTTATACGTTTTAATGTTTATTTTAAGAAACTAATCTTACAATGGGACAATGGAAATGAATGATCTTTTTAATCTTCTTCACAATGCTGTAGAAGCACAAAATAAGGGAAAGAAGATTTCTCAAAAAGAGATGGCCCAAAAATTGGGAATTTCTATGCGGTCCTATCAAGATTGGAGATTGGGCAACGCTAAACCTCAAGCTGCAAAAGCTGTTTTAGAGATGTTAGGAATGCTCGAAGACGATGAAATTATTCGAGTTGTTCGAAAAATAAATAAACTAGGAAGCGGATCATGAGTACTTTAAGCGAACAAGAACGTCACGGACTGGAAGATGTTTTTTTATCCATATCTTCATCTCATCCATCTATCCTTAAGGATAAGGCTTTTCACTACCATACGCACCTCATGTTCCACCTCAAAGGCCAGATTAGAACCCTTATGCGCCCTTCATTCATCCAAAAAAAGCTCATAAACACCCTAAAAATGACATTTTTGCAAAAGAATCTGCAAAAAACAGAAAAAACAAGAAAAAATTAAGCTAAGAGATATTAAAGTATTCGCGTTCAAATCGTTTTTTCTTCTTTTTCCTCGTGAAGCAGGAGAGTTTGGCGAGTTTCACAGATCTTTACCCAAGGGATATAAATGAATAAAGCACAATTCGTTGAATTGGTACAAAAAAGCGGTAGTTACAAAACTAAAGTAGAAGCTGAAACAGCAATCAAAGCCTTTACAGAGGCAGTTACTGCAGCTCTTGTTGCTAAAGAAGAGGTTTCTTTGGTAGGTTTCGGTAATTTTGCCGCATCATTGCAAAAAGGCAAAAGCGGTAAAGTACCTGGTACAACTAAAACCTATACCACTGAAGACAAAATGGTTCCTAAATTCAAACCAGGCAAAAGTCTTAAAGACAGCGTTGCTGACGCAAAATAATCACCCTTTTTAATCCGAGGAGTCTCCTCGGATTACGAGATACCTCTTCTCTAATTTTTCCTCTAATTTGGCTATAATTGTTCACTTGATCACTGCGAAAGGGGTGTTGTGTTTTTTTCGTTTTTCTCGCGTCTATCGCTCTCTAAAGCATCTGTCAACAATGAAACGGTTCAATACCCTACAATAAAAAATTCTCAAAAAATATTAGAAGAGGCAACAGAGACTGCAAATGGTATATTTCTACAAAATTTTACCCTCTTCCATCATGAGAACTCTTTTACGTTGGATATCCTCATTTTTTTACCTCACTATGGCCTCTATTTAGGTGAAAAAATCGCGTGGAAAACGGACGAGCTTAAAAAAGCTCATCTTGAACGCTCCAATAAGCACGGTAAAAAAAATCCGACGACCCAACTAGGGCTTTCGGAAGCATCAATTCAACACAAACTTGAAGATGTTTTATCGTTTAACTTTACACCTATTGAACGTTTTTTTTGGATGGAAAACCTCAGTGAAGCAGATTTTGATCTCCTAGATGATTCTTTCCACAAGCTATTGCCAAAAAATAGACTTATTTTTAATGACGATACCATCCAAAGTATCCAAAATAAGTTGCATACCCTCGGAACCTATCAAGATGAGCCTTATTCTAAACTCAAAGTAATAGGTTCACTTAAAGCGCATACTCTCCTTTTACCGACTGATTTTAAACCGTTCGGTGCTTTTCTTTCACAGGAACAGCAACACTTTTTAGATACTCCCTTTAGTTCGTCTATTATTGCTTTAAACGGTGGATATGGAAGCGGAAAGAGTACGGTCTTAATTCGCAAAGTGATTCAAATGTTGCTTGAGCAACCCCTTTCCAAGGTGATAATCATTGCCCCAACGCTTTTAAATACTGAAATGTTTCGTGAAGAACTTATTGCCATTACCGAATTTGCTGCTCTTGTCGTTAACTTCTCAAACCTTCACTTTTTTCCCCTAAGCATCCATCATGAACCGATAGAAACAACAGCCATATTTCATGAATCATCCCTTATCGTGTGCGATGATGCTCATTTATTTAAAAGCGGTATTCTGGAGTCGATAATGGCACACCAAGGCAATCGAACTCTTTTATTGAGCAGTACAGTTGCTCTCCATGAATCCAATACCTATACCTTAAAAAATTCCTACCGCGCTCCTCTTGTTAAGCACGTTCATTTTTCTCACACCAAAGGGGCTCTTTTTACGGTTCTTACAGGGCTTCAAGAGCTTCGAGAAAAATTCTCAAAGAGTCCTATTCTCATTATTCTTCCTGATGAGCTTTTAATAGATGAGTATAAGCACGCCATAGATGAGCATCTCCATCTTGAGTCTCAAATACTCAATACTGCCTTTAGCTTACAATACAAAAATTTTGATGCCATAACGCTCTCTACACCGCAGTTTATCAACTCTCTGGAAGCCCCGCATTGTTATCTTGTCAATCTCAATCCTGAAGATCCTCTCTATTGGCTTGCGTTAAGCCGAGCATCAGAGAGCGTCACTATAATTTCTGAAGATATTCACTAATACCTAAATTGGAGACATAATGAATAAAATCACTAAAACCGATGAGCAATGGCGAAGCCAACTATCATCGGAAGCGTATCATGTCACCCGACAGCATGGTACTGAGCCTGCATTTAGTGGCGAATATGCCTCTTTTAAGGGGGATGGACTTTACACCTGCGTTTGTTGCGGTGCGCCGCTTTTTGATTCGATTAACAAATACGATTCAGGGTCTGGTTGGCCGAGCTACGATCAACCTGTTGCCCCAGAGGCACTGATCGAGAATCGCGACGTTAGCCACGGCATGGTTCGTGTTGAAGTGCTGTGCGCCAAGTGTGACGCTCATTTAGGCCATGTTTTCCCCGATGGACCAATAACCACAGGACTTCGCTATTGCATCAACTCTGTCTGCCTCAATTTTAACCCACGAAATAAGGAATCTTAATGCGTACTCTTCTCTCACTTCTTGTGTGTGCCAGCTTTGCCTATGCGGCTCATCCTCAAGTATCTTTGCAAACTACCCAAGGCGAGCTTGTCCTTGAGCTTTATGAAGATGTTGCCCCTCTGGCCGTTGAAAACTTTACGACCCACGTCAAAAATGGCTACTACAATGGACTCACGTTTCATCGTATCATCAAAAATTTTATGGTTCAGGGCGGCGACCCGACCGGTACCGGTGCAGGCGGTGTATCCATTTGGAATAAACCGTTTAAAGATGAATTCAAATCAGGGGTTGTCTTTAATCAAGCCGGTATTTTAGCGATGGCAAATGCAGGACCTCGTACGAATGGAAGTCAGTTTTTTCTCACAACAGCACCTACACCTTGGCTCAATGGGTACCATACGATCTTCGGTAAAGTGATCAAGGGGGGCGATACGTTAGGAAAGCTGAATAATGTCCAGACGAATGGTCAACAAAATGGAGATAAGCCGCTTCAAACGCAAAAAATCATCAAAGCCACACTGCTTCCGTAATTACTGCGGAAGCTTTGCGAGTGAATCCAATACGCTCTTCTGAGCCGCTTGGTCGAGCTTTTTATCATTGGCTACAAACATATAAAATTCAACCCGTCTGTTTTTAGCACGATTTGTTTCGGTGGCATTGGATGCCAATGGTTTCGCCGCACCAAAACCGGCACTTGAAAGTCGCTCGGCACTCACTCCATTTTTTATCAATTCACGCACTACAGTAGCAGAACGGGCACTGGATAGATCAAAATTATCTCTAAAAGCTGATCCTTTTGGAAGAGCTTGGTTATCAGTATAGCCACGTACCGAAATATCTACGGTATCGGGAAGTGTTTTAATAATATCTGCAACCCGCTTAACGAAACGACGCATCTCTTCATCATCAAGGGTAGCGTTTGAACCCCTAAAAGGGATCGTAGCAGGCAATTTTAATAATACCCCATCCATACTCTGGTCTAACGCTCCCTCTCCCACTGAAACATTTTGCATCTGTTCATCTTCTTCAGTGCTTGATTCGATCTTAGCAACACTGGCTGCAGGGGTAGTTTGCAATACTGCTCCGCCGCTTGAAATAGGTATTTGCCCACTGCTTTGTTCGGATGGTTTTTCAGTTGATTCGGGATTCATCGGGACAACAGGACTAATCTCTTGGGGTGCCGGGGCATAGTCGTATATTTTAACAAACTCTTCTTTGACCGCGCGCATCTTCTCTTGATTTACCGAAGCCAATGCGTACAAGGCGATAAAGAGTGCCAACAGAAGACTAAAAAAGTCGGCCGTTGGAACTGCCCATTTCTCCCCAGCCGGACATTCTGGACATTTTTTACATTTTTTACTCGCCATTTAAATACTCATCACGTAAATTGGCTGTGTTTTTCTTCAGCAGGAGAGAGGAAATTAAGCAATTTCGCCTCTAGCGTACGTGGGTTATCCCCATGAACAATTCCGATAATCCCCTCCAGCATTACCTTCTGCTCTTTCACAAGGTGGTGAGATTTGGCTTTCATTTTATTACCCCATGGTCCTAAAATAACATACGCTCCAAAAATCCCCGTTACCGTTGCCGTAAACGCCCCCGCAATACCTGCCGCCATTTCAGCTGGATTATCGAGTTTTTGAAGCGCCAAGATTAGACCCAAAACCGCACCGACTAGCCCCATAACCGGGGATGTTTCCCCGGCAAGAATCCAATAGTGTGCACATCCGTGCCAATAATGTTCTGTCTCTTCGATCACTGCTTCAAGAGTTTCAGAGATGGTATCGATCTCATTACCATCCACTGCCATACTAAGCCCTTGTTTCAAAAATGCATTATCCAGCTCGGAAACCCTTTTTTCTAACGAGAGTAGCCCGTCACGACGTGCCATTAGTGCCAAATCAACAATCTCTTTGATCCGCTCCTCTAAATTAACCGGTGATTTTTTAAAAACCATCCCGAGGTTTTTAAAAGCACCTTTGACGTATTCTGGATCCGTACTGACCATCGATGCAAACATAGAGGTTGGAAAAATAATAATAATAGAGGTGATATGAACAACGTGAACGGGATTTCCCCCCTCCATTAAGTCTCCGATAGAAATCGAAGCGACCGCCAATAGCATTCCTAAAATGACCGTTAAATCCACATGAGTTCCTTCTCTATTTGTGATTTGAAATTTTTTATGTTATTCAATAGTGGTTGATTGTACCTTGTTTTCGCTGAAAATGATTAGTTTTTTCCATTATTAGGGTAAAAGAAGTTGTAGAGTATTTTGATTAAAATCATCAAGAAAATACCACTTCCCATACTCGCAACGATAAACGCATAATATTCATCATGGCTAATCGCCGCCGCCTCATATCCCAGTGTCGCAATTGCCACGGTAAACGTTAAAGGCATTGAATCACTGAGTGAAAAAAGAATCGTATTTTTCCATCCTAAATAACCGCTGTAGGCGACAAAAGAGCTGATCAGACGAATACCGATAATGGCACTGGCGATAAAAAATGCCGCCATCAAAATTTTGGGATCGGCAAACGCTTCCAATGCCAATGTAGAGCCGACATGGATAAAAAAGATCGGGACTAAAAATCCAAATCCAAAGGAGGAGAGCTTTTCCGGAAGTTCCGTTTTGTGTTTAAAATAAGTAGCAATAAACACACCCGCTAAAAATGCCCCTAAAACCACATCAATTTTAAGATAAAGCATTACTGCAATCATCAAAAACATCAGCGCCATCGAAAATCGAACGTCCTGATCTTTGCCATCTTCATGAGGCATAATCAATGTTTTTAACCCCGGATACCACCAAAAGAGGATCCGAATTCCTTTGAAGAAAGCAACAAATCCTATCATAAAGGCAAACAGTCCCCCCAAGGTAAATGCAAATTCACGGTTATAGCCATATTCTAACCCGCCACTCAGAATAGTGAGGGCCATAATGCTCACTAATTCACCGACAATTCCGATATTAAGGGCCAATGCAAGCCATGGCTGATTTTTACCATACTCTTTTACCAATGCCATCAACATTCCCAGTGAAAAAATAGGGAAAGCGACCAAATAAACAGCACTGAGATCAAAATACAAAAAGAGAGCTAACGCACCCCCGTACAACATCGCAAAATAGAGGACAGTACGACGCAGCAAGGAGGATTTTGCAAATCCGAACTCTTTGAGATTCACCTCCATCCCTGCTAAAAACATCAAATATAAAAATCCGACTTTTGCGATAATTTTAAACAGCTCCGTCTCAACCAAAAAGCCAAAATATCCCGCTAAACTTCCCAATAATATCTCGACTACCACTACCGGCATTTTTGTTACACGCGATAAAAATGGAGAAAACATGACCAATAAAGATAACGTAATAATAACTATAACAGTGCTGCTCATTATCAACCTCTCAACGCTTTCCACAGTGCAATTGCCTGCACATGCTCTTTGACATCATGAACCCGAACGATACTGGCACCCTCTTCAATCGCTTTGAGATGAATTGCCAATGTCCCCCCTAAGCGATCTTCACTCGGCGAGGGAGATACCCCATTGATCATCGACTTACGACTAGCTCCGACCAACAACGGTTTGCCAAAGGTCAAAAAGTGCTTTTGGTGGGTTATCAGTGCCAAATTATCTTCCAAACGTTTCCCAAAACCGATACCGCAATCTAAAATCACATTCGAAATACCAAATTTATCCGCCTTCTCCAAACGTTCCTGAAAAAAGAGCTCCACATCGTGGAGTACAGAGGGGTACGTGGAGCTAACGTGCATCGTATCAGGCGTAATTCCCTGTGCATGCATAATCACGGCCGTTGCATTATACTCCCCGCACAGCCGCGCTACCTCATCATTCGCAAGTCCTGTTATGTCATTAATAATGGTAAACCCTCTCTCCAGCGCATACGCAACTACTCCGGGCGCATAACTGTCCAAACTCAAGCGAACGGTGTCACCTATTTTTTCATGATAAAGAGCATCGATGATCGGACGCACACGGCTAAGCTCTTCTTCTTCACTTATACAAATACTGCCCGGACGGCTCGAAACCCCGCCAATGTCGATAATATCTGCACCATGCCCTATCATTTCAACGATTTTAGTTATTGCTTCATTCTCTTTAAATCGACTATGCGCATAAAAGCTGTCCTCATTGGCATTGATAATCCCCATAACCTCTATTTTTTGAGGGATATGAAGCCGACAAAAGCGTTCCAGCTCTTGGGAAAGCAGTTTAAGTCCAAACGGTTGAACTTTCTCTTTTTGAACCAACTCTCTCAGCTGTCTCTCATTAGCGATTAAAAGGGCATTCACTCTGGGCTGTGATGCAATCACTGTTCCCTTCGGTACGGCTAAATCTGCCCCTATACTGAGAGCATCCTGCTTGAGAATATTGGCGGCACCGACGTGTAAATCTTTGATGCTCACCAGATGAATTTTCCCTTTGCTCTCTAAGATAGAGACTCCTCCCCCATCAACACCAAGCTCTTGAAGAGCATTTTTGAGATTTATCGACGATGAAAGATGTTCAACGACCACGTTTAACCTCTTTTAAAAAATTCATCAGCACCATAACCAAAACACTTTGCATGCGCGCGTTGAGTTCGATAAGACGAAATGCTTTATCAAACCCCTCTAGCTGTACGGAGGTAAGCGGTACTTTCTCGACACTGATAGCTTGATACAACAAGGCTTCGATAATCTCTTTTGCTTCGTGTTTCTTGAGCCGTTCATGTTCTTTGACAAAGGAAAACAAACCATTTAAATCCAAGGATGAGAGCTGAATATTTAAAGCCATTCGCTCTTTTTGAACACTTTCAACGCTTAGGCTTAGACGAGAGCGAACAGTCGGTAAAAAAGTGCTCTTATTAGGAGCCATCAATACAAACACTATATTTCTAGGGGGTTCTTCGAGGATTTTAAGCAAAGCATTTTGGGCAGGAATCGTAAAACTTTTTGCTCCCAAAATCAGTGTTTTGGGTTTTTCTTCACTTTTATACGCTTCCGCAATGACCTCTTTGGCATCTTCGATTTTAAAATCATCGCAGACAAAACGGACACTCCGCAGTGGCAATAACTCTTGTGCGATCTCTAATGATCTCTCTTCAAAATGCTCCGTGATGAGTATTCCGCCTCGCTCACGCGTGAACATCGATCTCCCCAAACAATACCGAAGCCAGAGTACGATCAAACAAGCTGTACAACTGCAATAATTTAATATCAATATGCGAATCATATGAGCGCAGTAAAAGAGCATTGGGATAATTTTCATCCATCATCCACATTAATGCATTGTTGCTTCGCTTCACAAAATCAGCACGACGCTCATCTCCCCCTTTGCCAATGTACCAAAAGAAGTATTCTCCCTTAAAAGAGAGTTCCAGCATATCACTAAGAGTATCCATGGATTCAGAGTCCATGGACTGATCTAGACGAGAATACAGGGCATCTAACGCAACCATAGGAATCATAGGGCGTTCTTTTGTCCGCTTGTTGATCGCATCAATAACATAATGGGAAAACCAGCGTCGCTCATGATCGGTCACCAAAACAATGGTATACCCTTTCATGATTTGATCCATTGCATTGATAATTTGTGGAATCCACTCATATCGCTGCTCTTCAAACCAGCTCATAGGTGTCCCCTCGGCGCGAATGGCGTCTAGGGTCCATTGATCAAATTTTCGCACTTATTGATCCAAAGCGTATGCACTATGAAGAGATCGTACGGAGAGTTCTGCGTACTTTTCATCAACCACCATTGAGACTTTAATCTCCGAAGTCGAGATCATCATAATATTGATATTTTCACGCGCCATCGTTTGAAATGCTTTTGCCGCAACACCCGTGTGTGATTTCATACCGACACCGACAATAGAGACTTTACAGATATTCTCATCGTAGCTAGCTTCGCTAATTTCACCCTCACCAACAAATTGTTCCACGATATTTTTGGCATCCAACAGTTCCGTTTTAGGGACAGTAAAGTCAAGACTGGTTTTCCCATCATGCCCAAGCGTCTGGATAATCATGTCAATGTTCACGCTGTTATCGGCCAAACGGGTAAAGATATCGGATGCAATCCCCGGACGATCAATCACCCCTGAAAGGGATACTCGTGCTTGGTTTTTATCGAGGGCGATGCCGCTAACAAGTGGTTTTTCCATAATATTCTCTTCCTTTGTGATAAGTGTCCCCTCAGCGTTTGTGAAGCTAGAGCGGGTGACGAGGTTAACGTTAAGTTTTTTAGCCAGTTCGACGGAACGGTTTTGAAGCACTTTGGCTCCCAAGGATGCAAGCTCCAACATCTCGTCGTAACTGATTTTATCCATTTTACGTGCTTTGGGTTCAATACGCGGATCCGTCGTATAGATACCGTCTACATCGGTATAAATTTCACACAAATCAGCTTTTAATGCACCTGCAAGGGCAACGGCAGAAAGGTCCGAGCCTCCGCGTCCGAGCGTCGTTACCTGACCCTCTTCGCTTACCCCTTGAAATCCTGCAACAACGACTACTTTGCCAAGTGCAAGTTCAGCATTCATCAACGATGGATCAATACTCTCAATCCGCGCTTTGGTATGAACATTATCGGTCACGATTCCAGCACGACGGCCGCTCATCGATATCGCGGGATGCCCCATAGCATTGAGAGCAATCGAAAGCAATGCGGCGGTCACACGCTCCCCGGAGCTTAAAAGCATATCGAGTTCACTGCGCTCAGGAGTAGCACTGTAATGCTCTGCATACGAAATAAGTTTATTGGTTTCACCGCTCATTGCCGAAACAACAACCACTATTTGATGTCCCTCTTTAAGAGTTTGTGAGACACGGTTGGCAACATTTTGGATACGATCCAAATCCCCGACGCTCGTTCCTCCGAATTTTTGTACGATTACCATTACAAATACCCCTTCGCTCTAAAATGTAAAATTACCTGCTCATAAATCGGTTTTTTAAAATGGGCAATATTCTCAAACAATTCATCCATCCCAACAAAACGGTATCGTTTAAATTCTGGATGCTTCGTGTCCAAATCTATCTTTGCCCCGGGTTTGAGGCGGACAAGATAGTAACGCTGTTTTTGCCCGGCAAACGGTCTCATTTTAGCCGCGACATGGGAAGGAAAATCGTAAGCAATCCAATCAGGATACTCCGCAATTATTTCCACTTTTTTTGTCCCTATCTCCTCTTTGAGCTCACGGAAAAGGGCTTCTTCAGCGGATTCGCCTTCATCAATGCCCCCTTGTGGAAACTGCCAGACGTCATTCATATCATTGCGCTCAGCAATAAAAATTTCTTTTTTATCAGGGTACTCGCTCGATACAATGACCGCAGCAACATTAGGACGATAGAATTTTTGTTGGTTCATTCACTATCTTTTTTTAGTGGTATTGTAAGGCATTTGCGATTAAAAAAAGTATAATTGCGTATGCTTTTATACATTCATATCCCTTTTTGCGACAGCAAATGCTCTTATTGTGCCTTTAATTCTTACGTTGATAAGTTTGCTCAACGCGAAAAATACATGCACGCCTTATCCCTGCAGCTCACTTATGAGTTCAAACGTTTCGACGTCAGTGAGACCAATCTCATCGAAACTGTCTTTATCGGCGGGGGAACTCCTTCCACTGTTGATCCTCACCTTTACAGTAATATTTTTCAGACGATACGCCCTTTCTTAAAACCCAATGCTGAAATCACATCCGAAGCCAATCCCAACAGTGCAACCTACGAGTGGTTAGAAGGAATGTATGCACTTGGGGTAAATCGTATCAGTTTTGGGGTTCAAAGCTTTAATGATACAAAGCTCAAAATACTCGGGCGCGCTCACAACACAACTCATGCTCTCGAAGCCATCAAAAATGCTCACGAAATTGGATTTCAACGTCTCTCCCTCGATCTCATCTATGGAGTAAAAGGAGATACTAAAGAATTGCTAACAAACGATTTAGAGCAAGCTTTTTCTCTTCCTATCGATCACCTCAGTCTCTATGCCCTCACGATCGAAGAGCATACGGCATTTGAAAAAACCCCTGAACTTGCCCGTGAAGAGATAGAAATGACCGAATGGTTGTTTGAACAAATAGAGTCTCGTGGATTTGAACAGTACGAAATTTCCAATTTTGGTACAACAAAATCGGCTCATAATCTCGGATATTGGAAAGGAAAAGACTATATCGGTTTAGGTGCAGGTGCTGTAGGATTTTTGAAGAACACCCGCTTTTATCCTTCAACCGATATTGAACACTATATATCCAATCCTTTAGAAATCACCGAAGAACTTTTAGATGAGAATGCGCTATTGGGCGAAAAACTCTTTTTAGGATTTCGCAGTTGTGTTGGAGTCGAAGCAGCACTTTTGTCTCCTAAACAAAAAAGTGAAGCCGATTTGCTCGTCAATGAAACGATATTAGAATACCAACATGGTCGCTATTTCAACCCTAATTTCCTCTTAGCCGATGAAATTGCCTTGCGTGTTGAGGGATACTAGGTCACCTTTAAATCTTTTTTTGCTAGAATTAGCACAACTTTAGCATTAGGCAAATAATATGTTTGGTATGGGCATCGGCGAAATTTTACTCATTATTATCATTGCGGTCCTCTTTTTGGGACCGGATAAACTTCCCGGCACGATGGTCGATATTGCGAAATTTTTTCGCAGTGTCAAAGGAACCGTGAACAGTGCTCGTGCTACCCTCGAAGAGGAGATGAAATTCTCTGAAATGAAACAAGAAGCGTTAAGCTATAAAAATGACCTCATGAGTGCAAGCAGTGAATTGGAGCGAATGACGGATATAACCGAGATTGGTTCTGAAATAACAGGGATCAAAAACGATTTTAATCTCGATATTCCGCCCCCTGCACCCACTGCTCCAAAAGCACCGGAAGTCGTCACGTTTACACCCAAACCAAAACCAACTATCCCCCCTGAAGAGAATGTTTAATGTTTGATGATTTACGCCCCCATTTAGTAGAATTGCGCAAACGTCTCGGTATTAGCGTTGGTGCAATTATTATCTTATTTTTTGTTGCGTTTAACTTTCATGAACCAATATTATCATGGATTACCGCACCGCTCAATGATGCACTGGCTACTGTCGCTAAAACCTCACACAATGCTTCTGAGGGGATGGTGACCACGCAGCAAGTAGGCGGAGCCTTTTTTGTTGCCATGAAGGTCTCTTTTTTCGCCGCGCTTCTTGCTGCAATGCCCATTATTCTTGCACAAGTATGGCTTTTTGTCGCTCCAGGATTGTACGCGAACGAGAAAAAAATGCTTATCCCCTTCATCGTTGGGGGAACAGGGATGTTTCTGATGGGGGCATCCTTTGCTTACTACGTTGTTACTCCCATGGGATTTGAGTTTTTGATCGCTTTTGGAGCTTTTGAGTTTGTTCCTCTTATCAATATCGAAGATTATGTTGATTTTTTCACTAAAATTATGTTTGGATTTGGGCTTGCTTTTGAGCTTCCTGTATTTTGTTATTTTCTAGCCCTTTTGGGATTAATCGATGACAAAATGATGAAGGGCTTTTTCCGCTATGCTATTGTTATTATCTTTATTGTCGCTGCCATTCTCACTCCTCCGGATGTAATGACTCAGATTATGATGGCGATTCCTCTTATTATTCTTTATGGTATTTCAATTCTCATCGTCCGCGCCGTCAATCCGGCCCCAAAAGAAGAACCTGCTCCGTATGCTGAAGATGAAGAAGAAACGATTGACTGACCCTCTTCTTACCGCTAGCTATGACTACTCTTTGCCCGAAGAACTCATAGCGACTCACCCTGTCCACCCTAGAGATCATGCCCGACTTCTTGTCTACCGCCGTGATAACCGCTCCATTACCCATTCACGATTTGATCAGCTGGAACAATTCTTGCCCGAACATTGCGCGCTTATTTTTAATGATACCAAGGTTATAAAAGCCCGCCTTTATGGAAAAAAAGAGAGTGGCGGAGGCATCGAACTGCTTATCAATCGCCCCCTGAATGCCCACATTCTCAATGTCTACATCAAAGGACGGGTAAAAGAGGGTACCAAACTCCTCTTTGATGAAAATGTCACGGCAACCGTTACAACACTACATGAAGACGGTTCACGCGAAGTGCAATTTACCCAAAATAGCACGCTCTTACGTTTTGAGGAACTTTTGCCCATACTTGAACGTATCGGACACATCCCCTTACCTCCCTATCTCGGACGTGAGGACAACTCGGAGGATGAATGCGAGTACCAAAGTGTTTTTGCCGTACACGAGGGAGCCGTTGCCGCCCCTACTGCGTCACTCCATTTTACCGATGAGCTTTTTGAAAAAATTTGTACATCCCGACCAAACGCTTTTGTCACACTTCATGTCGGTTCAGGGACGTTCAAACCCGTCGAATGTGACCTCATAACCGATCATCCGATGCATTCGGAATATTTTAATATTACCGACCAAGCACATACTCTTATCCAAAGCAATCTTCCGCTTCTCTGTGTCGGAACTACCTCAACCAGAACCATTGAATACCATGCCCGCACCACAGAACTCCACGGGGAAGCCAATCTGTTTTTACACCCAAACAACCCTCCTCTACGTGTCAATCATCTGCTAACTAACTTTCACCTTCCAAAATCAACTCTGCTGATGCTCGTTGCCTCCTTTGTCGGGCTTGAAGAAACAAAACGCATTTACAAGTGCGCTATTGATGAAAAATACCGCTTTTTTTCCTACGGTGATGCAATGCTTATTCTATAAATTACTTTAAATTATGTTAAAATAATATCACTCAACTTCAAGGTATTTTCATGGATAAAATTAATCGCAGAAATTTTTTAGGTGCCGGACTCATCCTCGGCGCATCCACTCTTTTAGGCAAAGAAACCAATAAAAAAATTATTACTTCAACCAAAGAGTTTGAAGCTCCTATCGTTGCATTTCCACAAAAAAAGCCTATGAAAGCAATTTCAGACCGTCCGCCGCTTTTGGAATCCTCCCGCGATATTTTTAGCCAAGTCATCACACCAAACGATCAATTTTTCGTCCGATGGCACATGCCAGATATTCCAACCTATATCGATCTCAATGAATTTCGTCTTGAAATCAAAGGGAGTGTCGAAAAACCGCTTTTCCTCAGTGTCGATGATTTAAAATCAAAATTCGAGCCTGTCGAAATCACCTCAGTACTCCAATGCGGCGGAAACAGCCGTAAATATTACGCTGCATCCGGTCAGGCTACGCACGGTGTCCAATGGGGACACGGAGCCATGGGTTGTGCCGTCTGGAAAGGGGCTCGTCTTAAAGACATCCTCAATATGGCAGGGGTCAAAAGTACCGCTAAATTTGTCGGAGTAAATGGGCTGGAAAAACCGGCAGTTGATGAAACACCAAAATTTTTCCGTGAAATGGAAATTGATGAAGCTCTATCAGGTGAGCTCATCGTCGCGTATGAGATGAATGGTGAAGATCTCCCCTATCTCAACGGATTTCCTCTTCGTCTCGTTATTCCAGGTCATTTCTCTGACAGCTGGGTCAAAATGCTCTCAGAAATCACAGTAATGGACGAATACCGTAAAAGCTTTTTTATGGATGTCGCCTACACTGTCCCCGATAACGACTGCGAATGTGTCATCTCCGGAAGCGATTTCGAGTACAAACGCAAACCCATCGCCGCAATGAAAGTCAAATCAGTCATTGGTTACCCTACTCCTAATACCGTGATCAAAAAAGGTTCTCGTGTTCAAATAACAGGAGTTGCGTTTGATCAGGG
Source organism: Sulfuricurvum sp. (assembly GCA_030696285.1). Taxonomy (GTDB): domain Bacteria; phylum Campylobacterota; class Campylobacteria; order Campylobacterales; family Sulfurimonadaceae; genus Sulfuricurvum. The sequence continues at coordinate 32,983 of JAUYSQ010000102.1, forward strand.
AAAAGGGATCAAAGAGGTAATGATATCGCTTGATGGCGGAAAAAGCTGGGGAGCTACTGCTCTACAAAAAGATTATGGAAAATACGCCTACCGTCAATGGACCTACAGTTGGGAACCAAAAGCCAAAGGGGAGTACACGATCATGGTGCGTGCCATTAATCGTATCGGCAATATTCAGCCTCAAGTAGATGAAATCGGCTGGAATGCCGGCGGATACCAATACAACGCCGTCGATAGCGTCAATGTAAAAATTGTGTAAGGAATAATAATGATAAAAATTTTAATTATAGCCCTATTGCTTGGTGCAACATCCCTCTTTGCTCAAGTCTCAAAGCCAATAGAAATGCCCTATATCGATTATCCTATGGTAAAAGGGGATCATGATGAAGTGGCACAGCAATACTGCCTCATCTGCCACTCTTTTGGATACGTCCTTAATCAAGGGAAAAAGAGCCGTCCTTACTGGACCGGAACGGTTGCTAAAATGGTAAATGAATTCAAAGCACCAATCCCCAAAGAAGATCAACAAACCATTATCAACTATCTCGTCAAACACTACGGGTATGAGGCAAATGCTGGGCATTAATGCCCAGAACCTACTTCTCTATCTTTACTAACTCTTTACAAACATCTAAAAACTGTTCCCCGTATTTTTCATATTTGACCATACCTATACCGGAAATTGCTAACATATCCTCTTTTATTTTTGGTAGCTTTTGTGACATTTCAAGGAGAGTTTTATCGCTAAAAATAACATATGCCGGCACCTTCTCATCTCGTGCTAATTGCGATCTCAAAGCTCTAAGGATTTCAAATTCAGTGCTTTGCATCTCTTTATTTAAGGATGATTCCGATTTTAGAGCTTTTGAAGGAGCCAAAGTTGTTTCTTTGATCATAACTGTTTGTCCACCCTTAAGAATTGCAACGCCATATTCGGTAATTTTTAATACTCCAAAATCGGCTTGAGAAAGAGCGTCTATCTCTATGAGACGATTAGATATCGTTAGCCATTCGTGTTTAGCGCTATCCTTTCCTATGCCGTAAACACTAAGCGTATTGTGGTTATTCGTCAAAACTTTTTCAGACTCCGAACCGCGCAACACATCGATAAGATAATGGGCTCCAAAATTTTGGGATGTCCGAAGAACGGTTGATAAAAACTTTTGCCCTTGCAGAGAAATATCAATATACTTCGCACTATCCACTTCAAGACAGTTATCGCATCTATTTAGACAATCCTCAATGGCATCCCCAAAATACGAAGCAATGCGCTTATGTCGGCACACGTCACCGCTTGCAAATTTGATAGCATCGTTCAATTGCTGCAAAGCAACCCGTTTGTATTCACCATTGCCGTCACTTTTTCCTATCAATGATTTTCGCGTTACCACATCCGACATCGAATAAAGCAAAAATGTCTGCGCTTCCAACCCGTCCCTGCCCGCACGACCAATCTCTTGATAGTAGTTTTCAATCGATTTTGGCATCGACGTATGAATGACAAAGCGAATATTGCTCTTATCAATCCCCATACCAAATGCCACCGTCGCCACAACAACCTGAAGCGTATCGTTCATAAACGCTTTATGCACAACGGTTCTCTCTTCACTGCTCATTCCGGCATGATAAAAACGTGTCACAACTCCCTTGGAACGTAAAAATCGGGCAATCTCTTCCGTCTCTTTTCGAGAAAAGGCATAAACAATACCGCTTTCTCCTTTTTTTTGTTCAATAATTGAAAGTAACTGCTTTTGTCCGTTACCCTCTCGACTCTTAACAGAAATAGTAATATTACGTCTAAATGCAGTCGCTTTTATGAGAACAGGGTCATTGAGATGGAGTTGATTGATAATGTCCGATTTAACTTTTTGCGTTGCCGTGGCGGTAAAAGCGGCTATGGGAACATTTGGAAAAGTACTGCGAATGGACTCGAGTTTACGATAATCATCCCTAAATTCGTGACCCCATTCACTGATACAGTGCGCTTCATCGATAACGAAAGAGCTGATTTTGAGTCGCTGTAAAAGTGCAATAAATCCACTTGTAGCCATTCTCTCCGGTGAAACATACAAGAGTTTAATCTTTTGCTCAAGAAGCTCTCTTTGGATGATTTGCACCTCTGATTCACTTTGCATTGAGGACAGCGACTCTGCTTTAATCCCCATTACTTTAAGTGCAGAGACTTGATCGTACATGAGTGCCAATAAAGGGGACACAACGATCGTCACCCCTTCTTTCATAAGGGCAGGGAGTTGATAACAAAGCGATTTGCCCCCACCTGTGGGGAGAAGCATTAAAATATCCTGATTCTCTAGGATACTTCGGACGGCTAACTCTTGGTGTTCTCTAAATTGCGAAAAACCAAATACCTCTTTGAGCGTTGAGTGAAGGCGGATATCGTCTACATTACTCATCATAATCCTCTTTCTCTAGCAATAACTTTTTTTATATTATTCACACAATAACGATTCTGCCGTTTCGCACCTCTATGACTCCGCCAAGTTCCGCTTCAAAAATTTCACTTGGAAACTTGGCGATCACCTCTTCATACGTCGGCATTGTTCTACAATAGGCTAAAAATGGGCTATCACTCATCGTATAGAGTGCCGATTTAGTGATATGTGCCACAAAGGTATCAATCTTCTCAATCGCAATAGCTTTCCCCTCGCTAAGCAGTTTATGTGTCCCCTCGCTCTCTCGTATGCGATGCGGTAAGACATAAATCTGTTTCCCCATCTCCAGCGCATATTCGACACTTCGCATACTTCCGCTGCC
>JAUYSQ010000169.1 GCA_030696285.1 Sulfuricurvum sp.
AATCTTATTCGTTATACTTTCATTATGGAATCGACAAAAGAACAACTTATTAATGACATTCAAAACCTGCTTAATCGCTACGATGGACTAAAACCGACGATTATAAATCCGGCACTGTTACAATTTATGGACGAAACCACATTGCTCCATATTATTGATTCACTTCTTAAACAACAAGAAAAGAGCAATGAAGACAACGTTGAGTGGCTGCAACAATTTAAAAGTGTATAATCTCTTTTTTTAAAGTTGTTATTAACTGTTTATGCATATAATTACACGATTACAATTGAATGACAATTTTTAACATGTCATTTTAAATAACCTAAGGAGTTCACTATGTCAAATGTTGATTTAATCCAACTTACTGAGCAAACTAAAAAACTTACTGCTATGGTCGTCGAAGACGAAGTCGTTGCAAACGATCTTCTCAGCTCTACGTTCAAAAACTTTTTTGCTGAAGTTACTTCTGCTTATAATGGTGCCGAAGCGTTGCGTCTGTATGAAAAAGTAAATCCTGATATCATTTTCGTTGATATCATCATGCCTGAGATCGATGGTATCGAGCTTGCTCGTCGTATCCGTGCGATCAATCCGTCTCAAATTATTATCGTTATCTCTGCGAGCAATGATATTCAAAAAATTTCTGAATCTATCGAAGTGGGCGTAAACAGTTTTATCCAAAAACCAATCGACACTAAAAAGATTCTTGAAATGCTTCAAAATATCGTTTCTCTTATCTCTAAGCGTAAAAAGATTGAAACTAAAACGTTCTCAATTTCATTACCGTTAGATGTGTATGAGTTGGTCGATGACAATGCAAAAGCAGAGAGTATCTCTAAAAATGCGGTTATCATCCGTGCATTACGTTCGTTTTACAACAACTAATTTCTAACACTTCTATTTTCCTATGGATTTTCCATAGGATTTAGCTTTTTTTCAGTTTTTACTCACTATAATTTCGGCTCAGGAATAGCATTCCTATAAAGTGGCTCCATCATCTAATGGTTAGGATTTCAGATTTTCATTCTGGTCATAGGGGTTCAAATCCCCTTGGAGTCACCACTACACTTTCCCTCCACAACATTGAACTATCCCCATGCATTTAAACATTAAACTTTTTTGGGTATCATTGCTTTAAAATAAAGGCTTATCATGTTTCTAGAATATTTTCTCTCATTTGGTCTTTTCTTTCTCACTGCAATGGCAGTTTTCGGTATTTTTCTTTTTCTTTACGCCAAAGTCACTCCGTATGATGATTATCAAATGATCTTTGCTGAAAATAACACAGCGGCGGCTCTTGGATTTGGTGGAGCCATATTGGGGCTTTGTATTCCTTTATACAGTGCTCTTATTCACAGTGTTTCTTATATCGACTTTGTAATGTGGGCTGGAGTTGCGATGTCAATCCAGCTTATTTTTGCCTTCCTGCTTACTCGTTTAAGTGGTAAATTTTCAGTCGAAAAACATATTAATGATCAAGATGTCTCCGTAGGCATCTTGATGGCGTTTATGTCGATCTCTATAGGTCTGCTCAACGCTGGATCAATGAGCTACTAAAATCTTCTTTTTAATTTCAAAAGGCTCTTATTAATGTCAAAAAGCGTCAAAGCGGCTTTGGTCGCTAATGCAATTATTGCCACCGCTAAAGGTCTCGCAGCATTTTTTACAGGTTCAGCATCAATGATGGCAGAAGCGATACACAGTACAGCCGATTGCGGAAATCAAGCTCTCGTCTTGGTTGGACAAAAACAAGCCGCGAGAGGTAAATCCGAAGCGCACTCATTCGGTCAGGGAAAAGCCAATTTCTTTTGGTCATTCGTGGTGGCTGTTGTTCTCTTTTCACTTGGCGGATTATTTTCTGTCTATGAGGGCATTCACAAAATCATGCATCCGCAAGAGATTCAAAATCCTTGGCTGATCGTAGGCATTATTATTCTCGCCGTTATTCTCGAAGGTGGCGCATTAAAAATCGCGTTGAAAGAAAGCGGCACAAAACTAAAAGATATCTTTAAAACAATCGAAAAAAGCTCTTCGTCCCATATCTTAGTCATCTTGATTGAAGATTCAGGCGCATTAGTCGGTCTCTTTATTTTAGCAATAGGACTTGTTCTCTCATTGTTTGCCCACCCAATTTTCGACGGGATAGCGGCATTGATGATAGGCATCTTGCTGCTATCACTTTCAACTCTTTTATTCGTGGAACTCAAAAAACTTATTATTGGTGAGAGTTTGGATAGAGAGACGATCAAACAAATCAAAAACCTGCTTAAAGAAGAATCCAATGTCCTCGTCCATATCAATTCGGTACGGAGTATGTTTATCGGTTCTGACGAAGTTTTATTGGTTATATCGATGAATGTCAAAGATGACAAACTGGGATCTGAAATCGAACAAGATATCAAAGAACTGAAATACAAAATTCAAAAGATGCTAAAAGAACACAAGCTCCATATCTATATTGATGTTTTTGAATTTTGATTATTGAATAATTTTTCTGAATTCCTGCCTTCACGGGAATAATGAAGACAAAAAGTGCGTAAGGTCACTTAATAACCTTTCTGCTAAAATTGCATCTATAATTTATTTCAGGAATTTTAATGCTTCGTTTCGCCCCTAGCCCCACTGGAGATATGCATATCGGCAATCTTCGAGTCGCCCTTTTTAACTATATTATGTCCCAAAAGCGTTCTGAACCTCTTTTGATCCGTATTGAAGATACCGATAAAGAACGCAATATTCCCGGTAAAGAGGATGAAATCATTGCGATTCTTGCCCTCTTTGGGATTACTCACGAAGAGCATCAGCTCCAAAGTAATAACCTCCGCTTTCATCGTGCAATGGCCTTGCAGCTTTTACACGATAAAAAAGCATTTAGCTGTTTTTGCACGCCTGAAACACTTGAAGCCAAGCGTGAAATGGCAAAAGAGTCTAAAATAGCCTACCGTTATGATGGAGCTTGTGAACATTTATCTGCCGATGAGGTTATTGATAATATGGCTCCTTTTACAATTCGTATTAAAAAACCGTCACAGTCTATCGCCGTTCGGGATATTATCAAAGGTGAGTCGACCTTCGCTCCGGATGATATCGATAGCTTCATCATTATGCGTGCGGATAAATACCCGACCTATAATTTCGCCTGCGCGGTGGATGATATGCTTAGCGATGTATCGCTCATCATTCGTGGTGAAGATCATCTCAGCAATACCCCTAAACAAATTGCGATACAGCAAGCACTGGGATATGATAGAACCATAGAATATGCCCATTTGCCGATTATCCTCAACACTGAGGGTAAAAAAATGTCCAAGCGTGATGATGCCTCCAGCGTTAAATGGCTTTTGGAAGAGGGATTTTTACCCTCAGCGATTATAAATTATCTCATTTTAATGGGGAACAAAACGCCGCATGAGATTTTTACCCTTGAAGAAGCAATCAAGTGGTTTGAATTAACCACCATCTCAAAATCACCCGCACATTTCGACATTGATAAACTAAAATTTATCAACCGTGAACATTTGCGTGGGCTAGATCCCAAAGAGCTTTCCCGCTACGTCGGATTCGCAGATGAAGAGATCGGACGGCTTGCTAAAATATTCTTAGAAGAAGTGAGTACACTTAAAGAGCTGCGTCTTAAAATAGGAGCTATCTTTGCTCCTAAAATCGTCCCTGATGAGTTTAAAGAAGGGTTTGAAATACTTCGTAATTTAACAATTAAAGCTCCTCATTTTGACGATTATGACTCTTATAAAGCCTATCTTATCGAACACTCAGGGTTGAAAGGCAAAAATCTCTTTAAGCCTCTTCGCATTCTTATCGGAGGTGCAGAACATGGTCCTGAACTGAATGACCTCTATATGCATCTCAAAAATTATCTCAAAGAGGTCGTCAAATGATCGATGGTATCGTCTCAGGTTTAGGAGGAATCGTCCACTCTCTTCTTACCGTTTACATTTGGATTCTCATTATTGGAGCGTTGCTCTCTTGGGTTCGTCCTGATCCGTATAATCCTATTGTTCAAATCATTTATCGCCTGACGGAACCCGCGTATAAACTGATTCGACGTATGATGCCGACCGTTTTTAATGGGCTGGATCTTGCTCCTATTATTTTAATCATTCTCCTCAATGTTATTGATGTAATATTGGTTAATATAATTAATGCGTTGGTTATGGGATGAGGCGGTCTTTTTTACTAAGTGTTTTTCTTATTACCTCTAGTTGGGGGATTACGCTTGCTGAAATTAATGATAAACCCGCTTCTCGTCAGAAGAATTTTTTAATTTGGCAATTTTTACACCAAGACATTAATGCTTCTGAGGCAAGTGAAGCATTTTATCAAGTGGAAAATGTCAATGAGCGTTTTTTATTCGACTATTCATCAAAAAGCGATGAAGCTGAGATTAAATATACGACTGATTGTCTCCAAAAAAAAGCGTGTGATCTCCCTTCTATTGAGCAAGACGATTGTTTAATGCTTGCGCTGACTCCGGCTAAGGCCACGGCTCTAAAAAGTGAAGAACGGGAAGTTATTGCCAAACGTTTAAACAGCAAATTTGCCAATACGCAGTGGCTTAGTGCAATGAATCAAGAGAGTTTTTATACCTCAGTTGATAATCTTCAAAATGATACAACCCTCTTTCGTCTTGCTGGAGCACAGTATCGTTATGACCATTTTAACCACGTTTTAACACCTGAAATAATCAGTGTATTAACGAAGAGCACAGCTTTTTCTCAAATTGTCTTTTTGAGTGTTACCGATCCAAAAATGGACCAGCTGCAGCAATCACTTTCTACCGTTACCGTGAGCAATTATGAACCACAAACGGACTTTTTTTTAGCTATGAATGCCATTAAATATGGAAACATGATGAATGCATTAGAGCATCTTAAAGCGGCAAAAGAACGATACACTGCTCCTATCGATAAAGATAAGAGCCTTTTTTGGCTTTTTAAAATCACGCAAGACAGCACGTATTTAACGGAGCTCTCACAAAGTTTAGATATTAATATGTACGTCCTCTATGCGCGTGAGCTTCTTGATCTGCCAACGGAAAATTATTTTACCACACTGCCGACGACCAATAACCCTAACAGTATCACCGGGATAGATCCTTTTGAGTGGAGAGAATTTTCTAAGGAAGTCAAGGCCTCAAATCCCGAAACGATTGTAAGTCTAATCGATCGCTGTGATGGTGAGAACTCAGTCGCGATTCAAGGATATGTACTGGAGCGTACCTACGAACCCTATATCCATAATTTTACTATGGCATACGATCAATATATGACATCACTCAGCAATGATCAAAAAGCGTTGTTATATGCACTGATGCGTCAAGAAACACGTTTTATTCCGGGATTGATTTCACGCTCTTTTGCCCTTGGACTGATGCAAATTATGCCGTTTAATGTTGATAGCATCAGTAAAGTAAGCCCTCTCAAACCAACCACCTATTTTGATATGTTAAAGCCTGAATATAGTATTTCGTATTCTATTTCTCATTTAAAACATTTGACGGATAAATATTATAATCCAATATTGATTGCGTACGGGTACAACGCAGGTTTTGGCTCTACAAAGCGCCTCTTGACCGATGGCAGCGGTCGATTTTTACCGGGAGTGTATGAACCTTTTTTAAGTATGGAACTGATGGGAAATGATGAAAATAGAGAGTATGGCAAAAAAGTCCTTGCCAACTATGTAATGTATAAAAAAATACTCGGTGAGGAAGTAAAAATTACTTCCCTTTTTGATAACTTAGTGCAACCGAGCCAGTCTGATTATTTTCGAGCAGAAGCGTTAAAATCCCTTCCGGTACAGAATCGAAGCGAATAAAGTAATATTTATTCCAATTGTTCTGTACGGGAATAAGAGAACGCTTGGGATCTGATTCTTTTAATTCTTCAATAAGAGTAGGTTTTTTTCCATTCAGCGTTAATGTATATCCATGTGTATAGATATCCCATTTTTTTAGATCTCGGTTCCCTTTTGCAAAATAGAATGCACCGACAAAATACTCTCCATCATTGTATTTTTCAGGATAAATCGGATTTAAATAAAGCGTCGAAACGATTGCTTTGGTCTCCAAAGATTGAACAATCGCTTCTGTTCGCAATTGTTCTACCGAACGTTCATGCGCTTCATCCATCTTGAACATATTAAATGCCCCTTTGTCAGCGCATCCGCTAAATCCTATCAATACGCTCAAAGCCATGATTGAAAATCTCATATCACTCCTTTTTGGGTGTTCTTAGACGCCATCTTAACAAAATTTCAATGATAGTTGACTATAATAGCCTTAATTTTACTAGAGGTTGTGATTTTTGAAAAAACGTTTAGCAGTTGCATTTACCGGTCCTTCCAACAGCGGTAAAACAACATTGATTTTAAAAGTAGCACGCAAACTTATCCATGAGCACCATTTGCAAGTGGCGATTGTCAAAAATGATCCCAAAGACAAAGCCCAATTTGATGTACCCGGGAAAGACAGCTACAAATTTAGTGACACAGGTGCAGAGGTTGTCGTCACCTCCCCTACCCGCACTACCTTCTTTTCACAACGCCAAAAAGAGCTTGATGAGATTATTGCACTGTTTGGAGAATTTGACGTGCTGCTTGTCGAGGGGCTTAAAAATCTCCCTCTTCCACGTATCTCTATTTTTAGAGAGTCAATAGACACCGATTACTTCCCCTACATGAATGCACTTGCCATTGACGAGACGATCAGCATCAGTGATTATGATCTACCCGACACTGTTGATGTTCTTGATCTAAACAATGCAGACAGCGTCATCGAATGGATATTAAACAACGCAAAGGTACTCGAATGAAACAAATTTTAGAAGCAATTGAACGCAGTGCAATCCGAATCAAACACGCTATCGATGTCAAAGATATCGGCTATTCTCAAGAGCAAAATAGTTCAGGTGAAACTCAGCTTCAGCTCGACATTCAAAGTGATTTGATTATCGAAGAAGAGCTTAGTCATGTTGATTCTGTCCATACAATCGCCAGCGAAGAGAAAGAGCACCCGATGCTCCTCAATGAAAAGGGTCATTACTTCATTGCCTTTGATCCCCTCGATGGATCATCTCTCGTCGATGTAAATCTCAGCGTTGGATCAATTTTTGGGATTTACGAGGGTGAATTTATCGGAAGTAAGCTGATTGCTGCCTGCTACGTTGTCTATGGTCCACGCGTAGAGCTTGTCTTTGCACATGAGGGAAAAGTCAAACTGTTTCTTCTTCAGGAAGGTGCATTTGAATACGTCAAAGAGATCCATCTAAATGAAAAAGGTAAGATCAACGCACCAGGCGGGACACAACAGTTTTGGGCACCGCATCACAAGGCTATGATCGACTCATTCTTTGCGCAAGGATACCGCTTACGCTACTCAGGCGGTATGGTTCCTGATTTACATCAAATCCTCCTAAAAGGGGGCGGATTGTTTAGCTATCCGGGAGCTTCCGATAAGCCAGAGGGAAAATTGCGTCAGTTATTTGAAGTATTTCCTTTTGCCCTCATTTTTGAAACAGCCGGAGGAGCAGCTATCGATGGCAAAATCAGAGTTTTAGATAAAAATACAGCCCATGTACATGATACTTCTCCCTGCTTTTTTGGTTCCAAGTATGAAATATCCGTAGTTGAAGACGTTTATGCACGAAACTAATGATATTTACGAAGGAAAACTCGACGAAGCAAAGCAATCACTTAGTGAATGCCAGACAGCCCAAGGAGTTGAGAGCTGCTTGAAATGCCCACAACTCATCGGATGCCCTATCCGTACCCTATACGTTCGTGCTGTATATGAGAGTATGTCCAAGGGTGAAACCGGCGGATTTGACTTTTAATGAATAACTGATGTTATGTAGTAATCTTTTTTCTCGTCATCCTCGGGCTTGACCCGGGGATCCATCTCCCTAGATGCAGAGCTGGATTCCCGCCTTCGCGGGAATGACGAATGAAAAGGTTATTTTTGAAGAGAAAAACGAAACACTGTATAAGGTCAGTGAATAAAAAAAGGAGAATATATTTAGATGAAAAATTACATTACAACCCCTATTTATTACGTCAACGGTGAAGCCCATATCGGGCATGCTTATACGACATTTATTGCCGATACCCTCGCACGCCATTCACGCCTTTTGGGCAATGAAACCTATTTTTTAACCGGAACCGATGAGCACGGTCAAAAAATCGAAGAAGCAGCCAAGAAGCTTGACAAACCGACTCAACAATTTGCTGATGAGATCAGTGCAACGTTTAAAAATCTTTGGGATGAGTTTGATATTAGTTACGATCAATTTATCCGTACCACCGACTCTAATCATAAAAAAGGGGTGCAATCAGCATTTTTGAAGATGGTCGAAAAAGGGGATATTTACAAAGATTTTTATGAGGGAAATTATTGTGTAAGCTGTGAAACTTTCTTCCCGGAATCACAGCTCATGGAAGGGGGATGCTGCCCTGATTGCGGACGTGCTACGAGCATCGTCAAAGAAGAGAGCTACTTTTTTCGCCTTTCCAAATATGAAAAACCATTGATGGAGTATTACGAAGCACATACTGATTTTATCCTCCCAAAATCACGCCGCAATGAAGTAATAAGTTTTGTGAAAGGGGGACTTCATGACCTCTCTGTCACCCGCACCAGTTTTAACTGGGGCGTACACTTGCCCGATTCATTAAATGATCCTAAACACGTCATGTACGTTTGGCTCGATGCCCTAATGAACTACGTCACCGCTTTGGGATACGGCAATGATGAAGCGCTCATGGATTTTTGGCCTGCCACAACGCAACTCGTCGGCAAAGATATTCTCCGATTTCACGCCATCTACTGGCCTGCATTTTTAATGAGTTTAGACCTACCGCTTCCCAAGCATATCGGCGCACACGGCTGGTGGACGCGCGATGGAGAAAAAATGTCCAAATCCAAAGGCAATGTCGTTGATCCCAGAGAAGTCGCCAAGCATTATGGTGTAGAGAATTTCCGCTATTTTATGATGCGTGAAGTTCCGTTCGGACAAGATGGTGATTTCTCTCAACGTGCCCTGATAGACCGAATAAACTCCGATCTTAGCAACGATTTAGGAAATCTTCTCAACCGTGTCATTGGTATGTCTGAAAAATATTCCAATTTTGCCATTGACAGCGTCGACGTTCTCAAATATCATTCCAAAGAGATAGACGCAGCACATACTATTGTCGATACGTTGCCTGAGTTATTTAATGATTTACAGCTTCACCGTTATCTCGAAGAGCTTTGGAAAATTTTCACGATTGGGAATAAGGCGATTGAAGAACATGCGCCATGGGTGAAGATCAAAGAGGGACGTACTGATGAAGCCCTTGCTACCGTTGCACTGGTTGCCAATCTTCTCGCCAAAGCATCTGTAGTGTTACATTCTATAATGCCGCATACTACGGCTACCGTTGCTGACGCACTTGGATTTGAGATCAATACCGCCAGTTATAACGATCTGATCGTAAATAAAGGGCTTCTCAAGGCATTTACTATCAAAAAAATTCCCCCTCTTTTCCCACGTGTGGAGGAACCGTTGATGGATGAAGCACCTAAGGCCATGCTCGAAAGTGCACCAACCGTAGCTGCTCCAAAAAAAGAGGAGAAAAAAGAGAGTACTGTTCCGACAGAAGGACTCATTACGATCGATCAATTCTTCCAAACATCTCTTAAAATAGGATACGTCATTGAAGCTGAGGAAGTACCAAAAAGTTCAAAACTTCTAAGACTTCAAGTCGATCTCGGTGAAGAGTCCCCTCGTCAAATCGTTGCAGGGATAAAAGAATATTACAGTGCCGAATCGCTCGTAGGGACACAAGTCTGTGTCGTTGCCAACCTCAAACCTGCCAAGCTTATGGGGATGCTTTCCGAGGGGATGCTGCTTGCGGCCAAAGATGCGGATGGACTTTCTCTTATCCGCCCTGAAAAGCCCCGCAGTGTTGGAAGTAGTATTGGATGAGACTCGAAAACATCCTCGCACTGACCAAAGGGACACTGTACAGTAACCCTAATATCAGTCTTTTTGAAACCATCGCTTTTGATGTTTCTAAAGTAAAGCGAGGATCCCTTTTTATCGCCTATAGCCCCAGCGATATTCCCGAAGCATTGAGTAGCGGTGCGTATGGAATACTATTCGACAAACCGACTCAAATGGGTGATAGCGAAGTAGCATGGATTAAAGTCGAAAATATCGACGATGCATTGAAGCGGCTTTTGCGTTTTTACTTACTCGAAAAAGAGCTCCAAGTCTATGCCTGTGATCCCATCACATTGCATCTTACCTATTCCGTATCCACCCCTCCTAACTTTTGCGCCATTGAGGGAACTATGGCGCAAGTGTGGGAGAAACTTTGGTCATTAGAGAAAAAGTCTATTGTTCTTTACTCCCCCACCCTTACTGATCACGAAATATTTATTGAAACCAATCAGCTTATCCGAGCGCAAGAGACAACCATTACCATCATCGAGCAGACATTGTTTGAAACCTCTTTTATCCATAATGACACCTTCTATGAGCGTCAAATGCTCTCACCGTTTTTCATCCCTTATCTCGAACATCTCCTCTTTTTCTATACCTTTATGCGTATACCTTTTCAACTTAAAAGCTTTAGCAAAATGGGACATTTCATCCCTGTATTTACAAATGCTCGGCTTGAGGTTAAGGAGTTTGGGAGCAGTGACCGCGTGGTGATTTTTGAACCCCTCCTCGAACTTATCGATGAGCAGATCGATTTTTTACGGGAACAGGCATCATGGTCAAAAATACTTTATATTTTGCCTGAGACAATGAAGTCTAGCCTCACGATCGGCATTGACAGCATTCTCTATTACAGCTATCCGGAAGAGATTTTAACCTTGCTGCAAACAAACTCGTTTCATTTTGCCCTTGTTGCAGGAGCAGATAAACGTATCCTAAACCCTGCCCGCTCATCAATGCGGCAGCTGGAACTGGATTTTTAACCAACTCTTCTTATAGCAAATTCAATTAACCGAATATACTCTCGTCATTCCCGTGAAGACGGGAATCTAGCTGGATACCCGCCTGCGCGGGTATGACGGAATACGTATTCATTGTTAAACGTAAACGGTATTTACATTAGAAATAAGAAAAGATAAATACTGCATCCCATCACTGATGTGAGTGTCAATGCCGCAAAAATCCATTTTCCCATCTTACGGTGTTTGCCCATTGCTTCTTTGCCCCCTTGGAGGTAAGTACGATGCGATGCGATAATAAGGTATACCCACCCACCCACAGCCATCAAAGCAATAAAAATATGTACCGCTAAAAAAAGAAGTAAAAAATCATATGATACTGGGGACATTTTGACGTATTCGACAAATCCTCCCTCAATACGAACGCCCACTTCAAAGAAGATCACCATCACTACCGTTAAGCCCAAAATAGCTATTTGTGAGCGATAGTGAAGCACTATGTTGCCAATAACCGCTTGACGAATTGAAAGTCCCAGTAAAAAAGGGAGAATTGCAAAATAAATTGTCACCATATCCATATAAAAAGCAGCGCGCGTCCCTAAAAACCCCGGTTCAAAAAACATCTTAATCCTTGTGTTATAATAGTAACATTGTAGAATAAAAAAAGGCAATATGCTGGTATACTATCAAAAAATAAAAAAAATATTGTTTTAGAATAGAGGAGAGATCATTAATGCAAGATGACAAAAGCACAATTTATGACAAAATAACGGCTATTCAAGATGAAGCCATTGCAACTTTAAAAAAAATGCATGTTCCTCCCTATCCTGTCCACTATCAGAAACAATTTAATCGCATTTTCGATTCGCTTTCGGATAATACACTCAAAAATGCTCTTGATCAAAATTCAACCATGGATGAAAAAATAGACTCTATGGTCAAATACATCGAGTTGGCGAAAATAGCCATTGAAACATTTTCACAAACGCATGAGAGTATTGCCAGCGTAGCTGCACAACAAAGTGATCTGCTAAACACGTACGACCGTTCCCAAAGTAATAACAATTCTGGATGTGTTCAAATCATTGATGGACTCGCGAAGCTGGGTACAGATATGACAGATGAACTTAAAAAATCAGAAGAAAAAATAAACCAGCTAAATGAGCAGCTTGATGATGCAATGCTGGATGTCACTACGGATCCATTAACACATCTTCTTAATCATCGTAAGTATATGGAAGATATGGGAGATATGCTGCCTAGTGGAATGGAGCGAACATTGCCTCTCCTTTCTCTAATGATCAATGCCGATAATTTTAAAGAAATTAATGCTAAATTTGGTCATACAGCCGGAGATAAAGTACTCTATTTTTTAGCACAAACCATTAAAGGGATGGTTCGATCCGGTGATCTTGTTTACCGTTATGGCGGAGATCAGTTTGCTGCACTGATCAATCGCTGTGAAGAGGGTAAGGCACTGGGAATTGCGGAAAAAATATTGCGTAAAGTAGAGCATTCACATCTGATTTACAGTGGTCAGAGTATTGAACTCACGGTTAGTATCGGTGCAACCATGCATCAACAAAATGACGCTATTGACACGATGATCAAAAGAACCGAAGAGGGACTCTCAAAAAGCAAACAAGCAGGTAAAAATCAAATCACCTTTGTGTAGGTAAAAAGAGCTGAGCGGTTATGCTATAATTGCAAAAATCTTTACCTAAAGGATGCACACGTGCTAAGTGATCGCGTTAATACCCTATCAGAATCAATTACCATCGCTATCTCAACCTTGGCTCAAGAACTAAAAGCGTCAGGGAAAGATATTATCAGTTTCTCAGCGGGGGAACCTGATTTTGATACGCCACAAGTGATTAAAGATGCCGCTATTCGCGCTATCAACGAAGGTTTTACCAAATACACAGCTGTTGATGGTATTCCTGAACTTAAAGCTGCCATTGCTCTAAAGCTTAAGCGTGACAATGGATTGGAATATAAAGCGAATCAAATCATTGCTAGCAATGGAGCAAAACACTCTCTTTATAATCTTTTTGCCTCAACTATTCAATCGGGTGACGAGGTCATCATTCCAGCCCCCTATTGGGTTACATATCCGGAACTGGTTCAGTATTGCGGCGGCACTGTTGTTGAGATTATGACAGATGATGCAAGCGGCTTTAAAATAACCCCTGAACAACTCAAAAATGCTCTGACTCCAAATACAAAAATGCTTATCCTCACCTCTCCTTCCAACCCGACGGGAGCGGTTTATTCACGCGATGAGCTGACAGCGCTGGGTAAAGTGCTAGAGGGGACAAAAGTTCTTGTCGCCAGCGATGAGATGTATGAAAAACTCATCTATGATGGTGAATTTGTCTCAACAGCATCGGTGAGCGATGATATGTTTGAACGCACTATCACAATCAATGGTTTAAGTAAATCGGTGGCAATGACAGGATGGCGTTTTGGGTATATGGCAGCTGCCAATACCGAAATCATCCAAGCAACTAAAAAGTTGCAAAGTCAAAGTACTTCCAATATCAATTCCATTACTCAAAAAGCGGCAATCGTAGGATTAAACGGAGAGGCGGACAGTGACATCGAGTCAATGCGTCAAGCATTTAAGGCTCGTCGTGATGAGGCAGTAAAACTTATCAATGAAATTGATGGACTCTCTGTCCTTTCACCCGCGGGTGCTTTTTATCTTTTTGTCAATATCAAAGAGATTACTCATGATTCAATGACATTTTGTAAAGAGTTGCTAGAAGAACAGGGTATTGCAGTAGTACCTGGTATCGGATTCGGATCAGACGGGTATTTCAGATTCAGTTTTGCAACGGATATTGAGAGTATTCGCAAAGGGATTAAACGTATTGCTACATTTGTCGCGTCGAAAAAGTAGTTATACAACCGTCATACCGCATTAAGCACGGTATGACAAAACAAATATTACGCTATTTAATAGACTGTAATGCCTCAATCACTTCATCAATATTTCCCAATGGCAAATGAACTTTCCATTCCGGACTTTTGGCATCCCCGCTCAATGAAATTCCAATGCTCGCAACACTGTCGCTTCCCTCACCATAAGGTGCATCAATTTTACTAACGGCAATAACCCCTTTTTTGGTACCCATCAAGGGGATCTCTTTGATAATAGCTGCAGATGAACTCATAAATTCTCCTAATAAATGTAGATATATTAGAGTTTATCGGATTTACACTAAAGCAAACTTAAAAAAAACACTATTGTGCTGATCCTTGAACCTCTGGATTATTGCCATAAATAAAAGCATACATTTTACGATAATAACGTTCGTTTCGAGTACGGTCTATCGCGCTAAAATGGTGATAGCGACCCAGTGTTTCCCAAGAATAACCAAAACTTTTAACCAAATTGGTCATGATTTGGTTTGCATGTTCTCGTTCGCTGGCATCTATAAAATAGTCGCGTAAAATTGGATTGGGATGATATTTATAATTAATTTGGTAAGGCCCAAGATCAAGATTAACAATTCCCCCATTGATAAGAGCTTGTGCTTGTGCGCTGCACTCATCTGTAGAGTTGCACCGAATAATGTGCCCATTTACCGCGAAACCTGCCATTTGTGCCCGCACGGCATCTTCATCTGAATTAATCCGTATGACGTTTGGATTACAACTTCCATCACGTTCTTTTAAACATTCGCAATGCTTAATTGCATCAAGAACAATATCGGGCATGCGTACGCCGGATGGTTCATTGTCAGCACTCATCAAATGTGTAGCCAATAAGAGGAGCACACCTAGCTTTTTCATACGCTTTTCCTTATTTTAAGATTATAATATTTTAGCTAACTTTGCTTGAAGCTTCAGCCATAATTTATGTTCCATAAGGGGAAAGCCGCTATAAACTCCCCCTTTTGTGATACTTTTTGTAACACCAGAACGAGCAGCCAGAGTAGTAAACGGAGCAATACTTAGATGTCCGGCAGTAGCACTTTGCCCTCCCATTACCACATTTCGGCCCAGGGTTGTTGAACCTGCAAGCCCTGATTGCGATACAAGAATACAGTGTTCACCGACGACACAATTATGTCCAATCTGGATCAGATTATCAATTTTAGATCCACGTTTTATAAGAGTTGAGCCAAAAACAGCACAATCAATCGTGGTGTTCGCACCAATCTCAACATCCTCTTCAATAATAACATTTCCATTTTGATACAGCTTGATGTGTTCACCCATTTTTGTATGAGCATATCCAAAACCATCGCTTCCGACAACACTGCCGGCATGGACAATAACATTATTTCCAATAATGCAATCCCGATAAACCGATACGTTGGGATTCAGAGTAACATTATCACCAAGTACAACATCTGTCCCAATATAAACGCCACTCATAATGATACATCCCGACCCCAATCGTGCCCCATTTTCAATATGTGCCGTAGGATAAACGATGGATTTTTCCCCGATAATCGGAGCAATAGTACTGCTTTGTATCGGCTTGGCAAAAATTTTGGAGAGCTTTGCCACCATTAGATAGGTTTCATCACTGAGAAGAGCAATGGTATTTTCAGGGAGAAGATGTGCTTTTGATGAGGGAAGAATAACTGCCGTTGCTTGCGTATTTTCTAAATCTTTTTCGTATTTAGAATCCGAGAGGAAAGAAATTTCTCCCGTTGTTGCATCCTTAAGGGTATTTATTCCCGTAATCTCAATAGTTTGTGACGTGGATAATTCAAGGCTTAAGTATTGCGTAATCTCATTGAGCGTCATTTAACGCTCCAATGCGACGGAACCGCTTCGAACAATCTCTTTTGGGTGAAAACGTTTAATCGCTTCGAGAAAATGCCCTACTCTCGTCGGCTCATCGGCTACCATTACGATCATGGTATCGCTTCCGACATTCACAATTTTTCCATTGTAAGCATGCGTTAATGCCTCAATATCACCCAACGATTCACTTAAAGGGATTTTGACCAATGCCATCTCTTTTTCAACCAAATCGGCATGCTCGTATACTTTTAATACCGGTATGAGCTTGTGAAGCTGTTTGATGATCTGCTCAACTACTTTAATAGAGCCCGCAGTTACAATCGTAATACGTGAGTATTTTGATTCCGGAATCGGAGCAACCGTCAGCGATTCAATATTGTATCCGCGACCTGAAAAAAGACCTGCGATACGTGAGAGGACGCTCGCCTCATTTAAAACGATAACGGAAATAACGCGTCGTGCTTGTTCCATTATTTATCCTTATATTCTAACATCATATTAAAGAGCGATCCGCCGGCTGGAACCATTGGCAAAACATTTTCAAAACGGGCTACAACAACATCGATAATAGCAACCACATTTTTTTCCACTGCATCTTTGAGAGCTGCATCAAACTCTTCTTTGGTAGTGACACGGTAACCGATACCTCCAAAACTTTCAGAGAGCTTTACAAAATCGGGTTGCACAGAGAGATCGGTTGAGGAATGACGCTTGTCATAAAACATCGTTTGCCATTGACGCACCATTCCTAAAAAATTATTATTCAAAATGACATTAATAACGGGAAGTTTGTACTCAACCGCTGTCATTAACTCTTGGATATTCATCAAAATAGAGCCATCGCCTGTGATGTTGATACTCACACGATTAGGATCAGCACGCTTCACACCAAGTGCAGCAGGAAAACCATACCCCATGGTCCCTAATCCACCTGAGCTGTTCCACTGACGCGGACGGCTAAAAGGATAGAACTGCGCTGTCCACATTTGATGCTGTCCTACATCAGTTGAAATATTTGCATCATCACCAAGCAACTGACCGATACGCTCAACAACCCATTGCGGCTTCAAACGATCACCCTCTTCTTTGTAACTCAAAGGATGAAGTTTATTGAAATTAGCGATAGTATTTAGCCATGGCTGATACCGTAGAGGATCCACTTGCTCTGCGGCCAAAGGAATCATCGCCTCAAGAACATTTTTAACATCGCCTACAATCGGAAAATGGGCATTGACAAGTTTTGAAATACTCGCAGGATCAATATCGACATGGATAATCTGTGCATTTTTTGCAAATTCAGAGAGTTTACCCGTAACACGATCATCAAAACGTGCTCCAAAACCGATAACAAGATCGGTTTCAGACATCGCCATATTGGCGGCATACGATCCATGCATCCCCAACATAGAGATGAGCAATGGATCGGCATGGTGCAATGTTCCGCGTGCCATAAACGTCTCTACCGCCGGAATCTGTGTCATCGTTGAAAACTCACGAACCAGTTCTGCTGCACCTGAACTAATAACTCCTCCACCGAGATACAAAAGAGGTCGCTTGGCGTTGGCTATTGCTTCAACCGCTTTTTTGATTTGACGCATATTTCCCTTGACAGTGGGTTTATACGTTTCAAGCTCTACCTCTTTGGAATAATCAAACGTCGCTATTTGTGCCGTAACGTCTTTTGGAATGTCAACATGGACAGGACCCGGACGACCTGTGCGTGCCAAATAAAACGCCTCTTTTAAAATACGAGGAAGATCTTTTGCATCGGTAACGAGGTAGTTGTGCTTCGTACATGGGCGGCTTATTCCTACCGCATCGATCTCTTGGAAAGCATCGGTACCGATCAATGACATAGGAACCTGTCCACTGATAACGACGAGAGGAACAGAGTCCATATACGCATCAGCAATACCCGTAACCGCATTGGTAAACCCAGGACCCGAGGTAATCATCGCAACC
>JAUYSQ010000113.1 GCA_030696285.1 Sulfuricurvum sp.
CTTCCAAGCCACGTCACTTCATCACAATGTTTGGCAATCATCTCTTGCACGTGAACCTCATCTATATGGCCGAAAAAGTCGATAAAAAACCAATACCCAAAACCGTCAGCATCACGCGAGGGACGACTCTCGATTTTACTCAAATTGATATTCGCTTGATTGAAATCTTCCAGAAAATGAAAAAGGGCTCCTGCCTTTTGTGCATCTTTTAAACGAACCAAAATTGACGTTTTATCCTCACCGCTCGGTCCGTTTTTAAAATCACTCAGAATAAAAAAGCGTGTGGCATTGTTATGAGTATCTTCGATATTTTCAAACAGTGTCGGTAACCCATAAAGCTTTGCCGCAATATGGCTGCAGATAGCCGCTGCCTTAGGATCCTTGGAGGCTAAAACAGCTGCTTTTGCCGTCGACTCCACCGGAATGTGCTCAACTCTGTCCAGTCCGTGTTCAAGTAAAAACTCTCGGCACTGCCCAAATCCTTTGTCTTTGGAATAAATCTTGGTAATGTGATGCAATTTTTCCGCTTTGCTTGCAAACGCCATGTGAATCGGCATATAAAGTTCCGCTACGATTTTTACACTGCTTTTTCCCAGTAAATCGAGCGTTTCACCGACCACCCCATCACGGCTGTTTTCGATCGGAACGACCCCAAACTTCGCACGTCCGGCTTCGAGTGTTTTAAATACCGCTTCGATGGAGCCCAGAGAGAGATAATCACTCATCGCCCCGAAACGTGATTCAGCCGCTTGATGGGTAAAACTCCCCTCCGGTCCTAAATAGGCAATCTTCTCCGGTAACTCAAGGTTTCGTGCTACGGCGAAAATCTCTAAAAAAACTGCTTCAATGGCACTGCGATTGAGCAATCCTCCCGATTCTGCACTTAAGCGACTTAAACGATCAATAATCGCTTTTTCCCGCTCAGGTCGATAGATCGCACCATTATTTTGATGCTTGATCTCTCCCACGCGCCGCACCACTTCCATTCGACGATTTAAAAGGACTATAACCTCATCATCCAACGTATCAATAGCTGCTCTGCACTCTTCCAGTGTCTTCATAAACCCTCCAATACTGCTTGCATATCCGGATAAACTGCATCAGGTTGCACCACAAGCTGTGGCAATATCTCTGCAGCATGCCGATATTTTCCGCTCAATACAAATATCCCACGCATTCCCAAAGCTTGTGCCGGAATCACATCTCCCGTAACGTCATCGCTGATGATCGTTACATCATTGAAAGTTACCCCTTCTTGTTGGTGCGAAAGCAATGCGAGTGCGGATTCAAAAAAAGCACTGCTTGGTTTTCCCACTACCGAATACGATACCGATGTTGCACACTCTAACATCTTTAAAATCGCACCCACGCCGGGATAGCGTTTGGAATTTTTGACGTACAAGGATGTCTCATGCATACCGATAAGTTTTGCACCGCCCAGGAGAAATTCAATCATCTGCGCATACTCATCTGCGTTAAAATTCTCTTTGATAGCAATAAGAACCACATCCGGAGTCACGAAATCAAGGGTATAGCCCATAGAGACCAAAACGCTCAAAAACTCATCCGAACCATACGCCGCAATTCTTTTATCTTTACCGATATAATCCTCTAAAACCATCAAAGGATCCAAATAATGGCTATTGGAAATAGTCAATCCAATGGTATTTAAATACGCCAAAAATTCCCGACTTGGATATTTTGTACTGTTAGTGATGACCATATAAGGGATATTTAAGCTATTCAAATGATCAATAAATTCGACGGCACCACGAAGCGGCAGCTTCGTCGCATCATCGATTAATGTCCCTTGAACGTCAATAAAAAACATTAAAGATACTCACGCTCTAACGCAATCAGATCCTCAAATGTTTCGCGGGCTCTAATAAGACGCGCTACTCCATTCTCCAGTGCGATTTCAGCAGAACGCCCCCTCGTGTTATAGTTGCTTCCCATTCCAAATCCATACGCACCGGCACTGTGAACCACCAACAAATCGTTATGCTCCATTGGCGGAAGAGGATAATCTTTTGCTAGGAAATCACCACTCTCACAAACAGGACCCACAACATCCGCCAAAGAGAGAGTCCCCTCGTTATTCAACGCTTCGATACGGTGATATGCTTTGTACAAGCTCGGGCGGATAAGATCATTCATCGCGCCATCCACGATCACAAAACGTTTTGAGGTATTTTTTTTCTCATACAGCACTTTGGTTAAAAAATAACCTGCATTTGCCGTCAAAAAACGCCCCGGTTCACAGATGATCGTAACATCCAGCCCTTTGAGTGCTCCCAAAATCGCTTGGGCATAATCATAAGGGGTGATTGTTACTTCATCATCATAACGAACTCCTAGTCCTCCGCCAATGTCGAAGAATTTGAGGTTAATATCGATCGCAGAAAGAGAACGCATCAAATCTGCCACAATCACGGCCGCTTCATAAATCGGTTCGAGTTCCGTCAGTTGAGAACCAATATGAAAATGGATCCCTACCGCGTCTAAATGCTCTGAGTTTTTAGCCCGAATGTACATCCGCTTTGCCGCATCGATTTCCACTCCAAATTTGTTATCATGCAATCCCGTAGAGATATATGGATGGGTTTTAGGGTCAATATTAGGGTTCACACGGATACTGATACGGGCTTGCTTGTTTAACTCCTGCGCTATCATCTCAACACGTCCGAGCTCCGCCTCGCTCTCGACATTGATGTAGAGAATATCACTCACCAAAGCCTCACGTATTTCATCGTCCTGCTTGCCCACACCGCTAAAAAGAATACGGTAAGAAGGGACTCCCGCCATCAATGCACGCCGAACTTCTCCAATAGAGACACAGTCAGCACCTGAGCCCAATGACGCAAAATGTTTAATCACACTCAGATTTGAGTTCGCTTTAACCGCGTACGCGAGAATCGATTTTCGTCCGCGAAATGCCTCTTTAAGAGTCTCAAACTGCTCTCTCATCGCATCAAAATCATAGAGATACAAAGGGGTTCCGTAGGTTTGTGCCAAAGATTGAAAAGGGATCACGCATTAACCTTTTTGTGATAAATTTAAAAGCGATTTTATCTTAAATCTGCTTAGATTCAAGGCGGTAAATATCGCTAATAACGCAATAGGGGCAACAATACCCACCTCTGGAATGACTGTTTTATTATTAGAAAGCTCCCCGCCCATAAATAACAATCCCCACACCAGCAATGTCGCCAATATGGCTCCAAAGCTGTAAAGTGAGAGATTGGCAAAACGTGATCCGATCGGTACATGCCCATAAATCAGCACAATCATGATCAGTGCAAACCACGGCGTCACCAAAGTACGGTACAGCGAGCTTTTCACTTTTGAAAGATCAATGTTTTGAGAATCCAATAATTTCATTGCATCCAGGGCATCAATAATTGTGTAATTAACTTTTCCCTCATAAATTTGATCCAAAATTTTAGGTCTGAAATTTCGGAGGACCCGTATTTCATTGGCATCTTTGATCTCAATTCCTTTCCCATGCAAATTCAATACAGAAGGGGGACGAATTAGGTGCGCTTTTTCGATGACCCAATAGTGATCTTTATAATGAGCTTCCTCCGCACTAAGAGCCTCTTGTAATTTTCCCTTTTCAAACGTAAAAATCCGTATTGTTTGGGCTCTTTGCGTCAATGGATTTAATGTTCCAAAGAAAATATAATTCCCTTCATGGGTAAAAAAAAGATTGTTAGTGGGAGTCAATAGCAGCGAAGAGTCACGCAAATTATCAGAATATTCATTGGCACGTGCAAAAGAAGTTGTGTGAGCCGTTATATATACCGTCAATAATACTACCGTCGTGACGACAATAGGAGATAATACTCTCACTTTGGAATACCCAAGGGCATAATAAGCAGTAAGAGCATTTGAACGTATCAGCTCCACTATCGTGGCAATAAAGGCAAAAACGATAGCTATCGGCAACATCAAATCCAGCGCATAAAGCCAGCGGTACGCACCGTACAACAAAGCTAAGTTTGCCGATTCAGGGAGCTTCCCCCCACTGTTCATGAGATCAAACCCCACCATAAATCCGGTAAGTGCAATCAGGATAATAACAGAATAACGAAGATATAAAAAAGAGAGCGTTTTAAAAAAAAGCATAATCACCTACTGGGTTAAAAGGTTTTTATTATACCGCTAAACCTTTGAGAGAACACTTTGATGAGACCTCATCGCAGGTTGAGCCAAGCAACATCTCTACGGCATCGGCAACTTTTCCTATCCATTCATTTAAATGCGTTTGTTCATCGGGAGAAAATGGATGCAGTACATAATCAGCAACTTGAGACTTATGTTCAGGCTTACCGATTCCGAGACGTACTCGGATATATTCGGGAGTAATCGCAGCATCTGCCGATTTTAACCCATTGTGTCCGCCATGTCCGCCACCCTTTTTAAAACGAAGCGCACCGAAAGGGAGATCCAAATCATCATGGATCACAAGCACATCTTCTATTTTATAAAAATTTTTAACCGCCAAAATGGATTTACCGGAAAGATTCATAAAGGTGAGAGGCTTGAGAAGGAAATGTGTTCCCATTTTAAACAACTCCCCATTAAAGGAGCTCTTTGAAACGTTTACAACATTATGGCGGCGACATAACTCATCGATCACCATAAATCCGACATTATGACGGGTGCTTGCGTATGCCGGGCCAGGATTTCCCAGTCCGACAATCAGCATGATTACTTCGCTTTAATGATACTCAAAACTGATACGCGATCCGCATCGGTAAAAGTAACATTCTCAAGACGTGCTACATCACGAACCAATACAGAATCACCCAAATCAAGAGGTGCTACATTGATTTCGATAAAGTTAGGTAGGTTTTCGATTGCTGCTTTAACGCGAAGACGTTTTTTGGCGACAAACAACATCCCTTTGTTTTTCAAACCGATAGGAGTACCTACAGGCTTAACAGGAACATGATAATGTGCTACAAGGTTCGGTTGCGCAACCATTAAATCAACGTGCAACAAATTACCGGAAACAGGATGAGACTCATACCCTTGAACAACAACGTTCATCTCTTGTCCTGCTACGTTTACAGCAAATGCTACCGTCTCTTTATTGCGCACCGTACGGATAAAATCGTTCATTTTGAACGCAGCGTGAATATTTTCAAGCCCTTTTCCGTAGATGTTAGCAATAAGATAACCATCACGGCGAAACGCTTTTGTTACGGGTTTGCCAATACTCTCTCTTACGATGCCTTCTAACATATTAATGTCCTTAAAATAAAATGAGGCGAATTATACTTAAAATTTCATAAAAATAGGCTTACCTTTTTAAAGCGATAATTTCCTCTTCTTTAAACTCTTTAGGACTCTCTTCTTGTCCAAATTGACTTTTATCGATTACCCCGGATAACCCTTCCATCTTCAGTTTTAAATCTGACGGTGATGTAGCGTATGCAAGAGCATCATTACGGCTAATACGCCCTGTAAGATACAAATCTAAAATCCCCTGATCGAAGGTCTGTGATTGATAGAGCTCTTTTCCCTCCGCAATCGTATCGGGAATCTCAATATCACGGTTTTCGGCAATTAACTGCTCAATACGTGCCGTACGGACAAGAACTTCCAATGCTGCTACGCGCTTACCCTCTACTGTTGGAATTAAACGCTGCGAAATAACCCCTTTAAGTACTGATGACAACGTCATACGTACACGATTTTGCTCTACCGATGGAAATACCGATACGATACGGTTCACTGTCTCTTTCGCATCCAATGTATGGAGAGTAGAGAAAACCAAATGTCCTGTATCTGCAGCGTGTAAGGCGATTTCTATCGTTTCCATATCCCGCATCTCTCCGACAAGGATGATATCCGGATCTTCCCGCAGTGCGGCACGAAGAGCAGAACCGAAACTGTGGGTATCTTGCCCTACACTGCGTTGATTAATAATACATTTTCGGTCTTTATGAACAAACTCGATCGGATCTTCAATCGTAATAATATGCTTACGCTTGGTCAAATTTATCTCATGGATGAGGGCTGCGAGCGTGGTTGATTTACCACTCCCCGTTACTCCCGTCACCAATACAAGTCCTCTCTCCATTTGTGAAAAAGTATGGACAACATCAGGAAGTTTAAGCTCATCAATGGTCAAAATCTTAACAGGGATGAGACGGAATACCGCCGATATTCCCTCCATTTGAAAAAAGATATTGATACGAAAGCGGGTATTTTCATCGAATGGATAGACCAAGTCCAGCTCTTTTTTCTCTACCAACTCAGAAAAACGGGTGCGCAAAAGCTCTTTCGCAAAAATAAGGGCATCATCCTTCGAAAGAATCTCACCGGAGAGAGGGATAACCTCTCCATTAACACGCGCTCGCACTACCCCATTTGCTTTGATGTGCAAGTCACTCCCTCCGGCATCGACCATACGGCGTAAGTAACCCCGTATTTTTTTCAAAACCTCAAAATTCAAATCCTCTAAATTAACATGGTACTGTTCCTCGTTTATCATTTTCTACTCCAATGTGTTTAAAATATCATCAAATGCACTTTTAAACGCATCCAATCCTTCGCGTATTTGCCCTTGGATTACCGTATCCATATCCACACCCGCATCTTTCACTTTTTGTTTGTGCGTTTCAATTTTTTCGGCGGAAAGAGGAAGTTTTATCGTTTTATCCCCACGCGCAACATACGCATCTATAGTTGCAATCGGCGCCGTATTGACACTGTTGGCGGCAAGTAATTCATCAATATAATAGGATGCTCTCAAGTCATCCCCTTTGACCCCCGTACTGGCGAAAAGGACGCGGCATTTCGGTACACTCAATGCTTCCACTTTAGTATAAATCTCTGCAGCATTCATAATCCCCATCAACCCCGGCTCAATTCCGTGTGATTGCAATTGCGAATCAATAGCACGATCGATTCGGCTTACAAAAACACTAATAACCGTATCCACCGCCTCTGTACTTTTAGAAGCTGCCGAAGCAAAGGCATTGGCACATTGCAACGCTTGCTCTGTCGAAAAAATCAAAGTTGCATTGACCGGTATGCCCAGAGAAGCCAATGCTTCCATCGCCCCGTATCCTGCATCCGTTGCGGGGACTTTGATCATCACATTAGGTCGGTTGATCGTTTCAAAAAGCCGTATCCCCTCATGCACAGTCGCTTGGGTATCATCACATAAAAATGGATCAACTTCAATACTCACATACCCATCATCGCCCTCATCGTACAATGGACGCAAAATATCCGCCGCTTTTTGGATGTCAAATATAGCGACGGCTTCGTATTTCTCTTTGGGTGAAAGATGTGTCAGCGTTGAGAGTTGCTCTTTGTAGGCGCTCGACGTTAAAATAGCATTTTTAAAAATAGCCGGATTGGAGGTGGCTCCGTTAATAATTCCCTGTGCAATCAGCTCCTTAAACCCCTCATCCAGAAAAGTACGCTCGATAAAATCAGCCCATAGTGAAAAGCGAGAGGTAGGAATGTACATAAGTTTTAGCTCCAAAGCGTTTAAAGTAAATTATTATGCCAAAAAAATATTAAAAATAGAGATTGATCCCTACCTTTGTCCGATCATTGTTTTTTACTCTTTCCATGCCCTCGATGCCACATTCTGATTTGAACAAATCGCTAATTTTTCCAAAAAAATGTCTCTTGAAACTTCTACCGCACCTAAACTTTTCAAATGGGGTGTCGGTACTTGACAGTCGATAAAAGCATATCCCCACTCTTTAAGATGATCGATCAAAACGGCAAACGCCACCTTGGAAGCATCGGAGACACGCGCGAACATTGATTCTCCGCAAAATACCCCTCCGACACTCACGCCGTATAACCCTCCCACGAGTAAACCCTCTTGGTACGCTTCGACACTGTGGGCATGTCCGAGAGCATGGAGAGTTTCGTAGGCTTCGGCCATTTCGGGGAGAATCCAGCTTCCTTCTTGTTTTCGTCGCGGAATTTTGGAACACTCATGGATAACCTGCGAAAATACGGTATCAAAACGGATTTCAAAATGAGGTATTTTTTTACGCAAAGATTTATGAAGTTTAAAATCTTCCAGTTCTAAAATGAGGCGCGGATCAGGCGACCACCACAAGATCGGATCACCTGCACTGTACCACGGGAAAATACCGTTTCTATACGCCATCATGATACGGGAGGGGGAAAGATCACCGCCATACGCCACAATTCCCTCAGGAGAGGCGGAGTGCGGCGAGGGGAAAGAGAGATTATGGGAGAGCTTGGGGATCATAAACTACTGATAATCAAAAACAAGTCTATCGGTATAATCGATCGTCACTTTTCCGCCGTTTGTCAGAGAGCCGAACAAGACCTCATCGACCAGCGGATCTTTGATTTTTTCTTGTATGACACGCCCCAACGGTCGTGCCCCCATTTCCTTATCGTAGCCTATTCGGGCAAGATACCCTTTGGCTTTTTCGCTAAGGGTAATCGAAACTTTTTTGGCTTTCAGCTGCGTATTGAGTTCACCAATAAATTTATCGACGATCTGCTCCACAACGGTTGCCGGCAATGCGCCAAATTCGACCACTGCATCCAAGCGGTTACGAAATTCTGGGGTAAAAAACGATTTTAACGCCTCATGTCGAGAGATCGAACTGTCGGCATTGAATCCCATCACAGTTCGCTCGCTGGCTCCGATATTGGAGGTCATAATGAGAACGACATTCGAGAAGTTGGCTTTATACCCGTTGTTATCGGTCAATGTCGCATTGTCCATCACCTGAAGCAGGATATTGACCAAATCGGGATGGGCTTTTTCGATTTCATCCAGCAACAATACCGTATAAGGATGCTTGCGTATCGCTTCACTGAGCAATCCCCCCTGCTCAAATCCCACATATCCTGGAGGTGCCCCGATGAGACGGCTAATAGCATGTTTTTCCATGTATTCCGACATATCAAACCGCTCAAAATGGATTCCCATCGACTCGGCAAGCGATTTGGCGAGTTCTGTTTTTCCGACCCCCGTCGGGCCCGAAAACAAGAACGACGCGATAGGTTTATGGGGTGCAGAAAGCCCTGCATAAGAGCGTTTGATGGAGCGTACCACTTTCTCAATGGCATTGTCTTGTCCGATCACGAGAGTTTTGAGCTCCCCTTCCAACCCTGCAAGCTTTTCACGGTCATCACCCGATATTTTGGAAACAGGAACTCCCGTCATTTTCGCAATAATACTCTCAATATCATTAGGTGTGACGGTCGTGCGCTTATGGTGATGCAGATGAAACGATGCCCCCGCTTCGTCGATCAGATCGATCGCCACATCGGGTAAAAATCGATCCGTAATAAATTTTTTGGAAAGGTCTACCGCACTGCGCAGCGCTTTGTCAGTGTATTTTACTCCGTGATGTTTTTCATAGCGCGGACGCAACCCTTTGAGGATTAAAAAACTCTCCTCGCTCGAGGGTTCACCTACATCAATACGGGCGAACCGTCGGCTTAACGCCCGATCTTTTTCAAATACCGATCGGTATTCGGCGTGCGTCGTTGCTCCCATACATTTGAGAGTTCCTGAAGCAAGGGCAGGTTTGAGCTGATTGGAGGCGTCCATACTCCCGCCACCCACTGCACCGGCACCCACGATAGTGTGAATTTCGTCGATAAAGAGAATCGCATTTGTATGCGCCTGCACCTCATCAATCACCGCTTTAAGCCGTTTTTCGAAATCACCGCGATATTTCGTCCCTGCAAGCATGGCACCCAAATCAAGGGCAAACAATTCGGCATTTTCAAGCAATGCAGGGACATCGCCTGCAACGATACGCAAGGCCAACCCCTCGGCAATCGCTGTTTTACCGACTCCCGGTTCACCTATGAGCAACGGGTTGTTTTTCTTGCGGCGGCAGAGGGTTTGAATGGCCCGCTCAATCTCATTGATACGCCCGATAACGGGATCAATTTTCCCTTTTTTGGCTTGGTCGATTAGATTAATGGCGTATTTTTCCAACGCACTATCGTTTTCTTGATTTTGTACAGGAGATTCTAACTCTTGATGCGAAATTGCTTCCAGTAGATCGACACGGCTGATTCCATACTCTTCGAGTAGCATACACGCATACGTATGGTCTTCTTCATATACAGCCGCAATAAAATCACCCACATCGGCATGCTGTTTTTGAGCACTTTTGACATGGCGCATCATCTCATCGATTATCCGTGCGAGGGCTACCGTCTCAAACGGCTCTTGCTGCACCTCATCCGGAAGCGGTTCGAGGGAATGGATCAAATAATGTCCCAATGACTCACGGATTATCTCTACATCTCCGCCGCACGATTTGATAATCGATGCTCCCTCAGGAGAGTTGAGCAAAGAGAGCATAACATGCTCAATCGTCAGGTATTCATGACGCTGATGCCGGGCTAACGCTAACGCTTTTTGAAAAATCGAGTTGAGCTCTGTACTAATCATTACGCCTCCTCCATCACAGCTTTCAAGGGAAAACCGCTTTCTCTCGAGAGTGAACTAACCTGATGAATCTTTGTCTCTGCAATTTCATACGAATAGGTTCCGCACAGACCCCGACCGCTTTGATGCACTTGCATCATAATCTGATGCGCTTCACTGTAGTTTTTGCGAAAAATCCCTATCAAAATATCAATGACAAAATCCATCGACGTATAATCGTCGTTTAACAAATAAACATGATATTTCTTGGGTTCTTGAATGTCCAACGAAGACTCGAGGCTATGTTTTGTTTTTGTACTCAAAATAATCCCTGTACACTGTTTTGAACGCAAAAGGAATACATCCCTTTTACTACGCTAGCCGCTGTGGCACTAAAGCTTGCCTCTCTAAAGAGGCAGAATTCAAAAAATACTCTAACAAGGGTTACGTATTGTTTGGCTTAAGAGGGAGGATTAACCTCGAATCATCCTCGTGCCATAACAAAATCATTAATAATGTCATCAGGATTTTCAAGTCCGATAGAGATACGGATAAGACCTGGTGTGATCCCTAAAAATTCTCTAACCGGCTCATCGAAATCACGGTAAATTGTTGACGCCATATGAAGCCCTAACGTACGGGAATCTCCGATATTGGCAGTAATCGTAATGAGTTTCGAACGGTTCAAAAAGGCAAATGCCGCTTCTTTGCTTCCCATATCAATCGTGAACAGTGTTCCGCACCCTGACGAAAACTGTGTACGGTAACGCTCATGATGAGGATGCTGCGGTAAAACAGGATGATTGATGACAAAGCCTTTCGCATCAAGAGCAATGGCAATTTTTTCCACACTCGACACAATACGGTCCATTCGCAACGGCAATGTTTCGAGTCCTAACATCGTCAGATAGCTCCCAAACCCGTTAGCGCTCATTCCAAAATCGCGTAACGCCCGTTTTTTAGCATTACCAATAAGCGCCATTCCTCCCATTTTCTTTATAAACGGATGAACTTCGCGGTAACGATCGGTTTTAAATTTGTCTTCACCCTCATTGATGGCCCGAAAAATAACGGCACCCCCAAGTGATGAGGCGTTTCCGGTGATAATCTTCGTTGTTGAATAGACCACAATATCTGCACCTAAGGCTAAGGGTTTAATACTCAGCGGGGTAATCGTATTATCCACCATCAGTACCACCCTATGAGCAGTAGCGATTGCAGCGATTGCTTTAATATCGGGAAGACGCATGTTGGGGTTTCCAACACTCTCTAAAAAGATGATTTTGGTTTTATCGGTAATAGCGGCTTCAATCGCACGGAGTTCATCCACATCGAAAAACCGGGTCGTAATCCCAAATCGGGTGAGCGTCTCGGAAAAATACGAATAGGTTCCCCCAAACAATCCTCCGACACTAAGTATCTCATCTCCGGATTGAAGGAGACTGAGGGTTGCCATGGCCGTAGCCCCCATCCCTGAAGAGGCAGCAATCGCACCGACGCCTCCATCCATTGAA
>JAUYSQ010000131.1 GCA_030696285.1 Sulfuricurvum sp.
TACAACCTCTAAAGAAGAATTTATCTCTTTTTGCACAACCATTATGGATGCTTCTCCTAAAAAACTAAAATCTCTTTCCATCAAACCGGATCGATACGACACCATCAAATCAGGAGCCCTTATCTTTTTGCGGATTCTTAAGTATCTTGAGTGCAAAGAGTTAATTTGCAGCGGGGTCGGGGTACGTGAAGGGCTCTTTTTAAGTGATTTATTACGTAATTCAGCACATCGATTTCCAGCCAACTACAATCCCTCTGTCCGCTACTTGCTCGATACCTACGATACCCATAGCGACCATGGCTTGCAGTGTTCCGCTTTGGTTAAACGGATCTTTGATTTGGTTCATACTCATCTCAATCTCGATGTCAAATGGCGAAGTACCCTCGTCATGGCTGCCAAACTCATCCCTATAGGCTTAGGCATCCGCTACTATGCGTATCAGAAACACAGTCATTATCTGGCGCTCAATACCTTGGAATATGGCTTGACTCATCATCAAATAGCTCTCATCTCACATTTGATGCTGTTTAAAAAGGGATATAGCTCTTCGGACATTATCCCTAAAAATAGCTATGAATCTCTCCTGCCGGATGTAAAAATTCTCGATACTCTCCACAGTCTCTTATGGCTTTCACACATACTCTTAGCTCAGCGCTCATCGGCACAATCCTTCGATCTCTCATTTAATGAAGGGAAATTGAGAATAAGCGCTCCGCACCTCTATCTCGCACGTGAGCAACTCAAAAATTTGGTTTTACCTAAAAATTTAAACATCAATCTTCTTCCGTAAAGGATTATTACCATGGCCGGAAGCTCTCTTTTACTCCTCATCGATGACATTACCACCGTTCTCGATGATGTCGCAGCTATGAGCAAAGTCGCAGCGAAAAAAACGACAGGAGTCCTTGGGGATGATCTCGCCCTCAACGCGCAGCAAGTTTCAGGGGTACGGGCCGAACGCGAACTTCCCGTCGTATGGGCAGTGGCCAAAGGCTCGTTTAAAAACAAGCTTATCCTTGTCCCCTCCGCCCTTGCCCTCAGTGCCTTTGCCCCATGGTCCATTACCCCGATACTGATGGTAGGCGGTGCGTATTTATGTTATGAAGGGTTTGAAAAAATAGCCCACCCTTTTTTAGCGTCACACGCTGAAGAAGAGTCCCATGATGAAGCCCTCCATAATGCCCTGTTAAATCCGGATATTGATTTGGTAGCCTTAGAGAGTGAAAAAATCCAAGGAGCCATCCGTACCGATTTTGTCCTCTCGGCTGAAATCATCGTTATCGCGCTTGGAACCGTTGCTACGCAACCTATCATCTCTCAAGCTGCCGTTGTCTCCAGTATTGCCGTCGTGATGACGATCGGTGTGTACGGGTTTGTTGCCCTCATCGTCAAACTGGATGATATGGGTCTCTACCTGTCACAAAATGCCCCTGAAGGTAAGCGAGGCGCACTAAATCGATTGATTGGAAACGGCTTGCTCGCCTTTGCACCTCGTCTTATGAAACTTCTCACGATCGTTGGAACCATAGCCATGTTCTTGGTCGGAGGAAGTATCTTGGCACATGGAATACCCGATATGCACCACTGGGTAGAGAGTGCGGTTAAAACGGTGGAAACACTGCCTATGATTGGCAAAGTAGCTGGATGGCTAACGCCTTTACTCATGGATGCAATGGTAGGGATGGTTACGGGGGGAATAGTTATGGGGGTTATGAACGTGGTAACAAAAATTATATTTCGTCATCCTCGGGCTT
>JAUYSQ010000135.1 GCA_030696285.1 Sulfuricurvum sp.
CGAGGATACGGGGATTTTCCCGAAAAACGGTTTTCGAGAGTTTATCGACATCTACACCGACGAAGACGGGCGCAACTTAGGTTCTCAGATCGGCTATCTGTTTCAGATTTTCGATACCCCCAACGATAAACGTCCCAAAAGCCTCGATGAAAGTTTCGCGCAGTTCCCCTATATCAACGGTTCCGTTTTCAGTGAGCAAATCCGTATTGCCTCATTTGATCGCTCCATGCGTGAAATGCTCCTCGATGCGTGTGCATTCGACTGGAGCCTTATCAGCCCCGCGATTTTCGGTTCGATGTTTCAAGCCTCGATGGACAGCACCAAGCGCGGAGAGTTGGGAGCGCATTTCACCAGTGAGAAAAACATCCTAAAAGCAATCAAACCGCTTTTCCTCGATGAGCTATGGGAAGAGTTTGACAAGGTCAAAAAAACGCCCAAACAGCTCTATGCGTTCCACGATAAAATCTCCCGCCTCCATTTCCTTGACCCTGCGTGTGGAAGCGGAAACTTTCTCGTTATTGCCTACCGTGAGATAAAGCTCCTCGAATTTGAGATACTGAAAATCACCAAATCGCTTTTGCCGCTCATTCATATCGACCAGTTCTACGGATTTGAGATCGAGGAACTCCCCAGCCGTATCACCCAAACGGCGATGCTCCTCATCGACCACCAAATGAACCTCAGAGCGGCGCAGATGTTTGGTGATCCCCATTTCAATATCCCGATCAAAGACAGTGCTAATATTTTTAATGTCAATGCGCTAAGAGTGGATTGGAAAGAGCTGTTAAATGATACACATATCGACTATATCATCGGGAATCCGCCGTTTTTAGGTTACACACTCCAATCCAAAGAACAAAAAGCAGATATGGAGCTTGTTTTTAAAGACGTTAAGAGCGGGGGTGTTATGGATTTTGTTGCGGCATGGTATATAAAGGCGGCGCAATTTATCCAAGGGACAAATGGAAAAGTTGCTCTTGTCTCGACGAACTCGATTACACAGGGGGAACAGGTAGGCGTTCTATGGCAGGAATTATTTTATAAATATCATATCAAAATCCACTTTGCCCATCGGACGTTTAAATGGAGTAACGAAGCCAAACGTAATGCCGCCGTTTTTTGTGTCATTATCGGCTTTGCGGCGTACGATACGAAAAGAAAACGTCTTTTTGAATACGACACGCCTATCTCTGAACCGCACGAAATCATCGTCCAAAATATTAATCCGTATCTCGTAAGTGGGGATGATTTTTTCCTTCAATCACGACGGTCTCATATTCAAAGTATTATTCCACCAATTACCAAAGGCTCTCAGCCAACCGATGGAGGAAATTTACTTTTTTCAGAGAGTGAAAAAGTGGAGTTTTTGGCATCAGAACCCCATGCCGAGAAATTTATCCGTCCACTAATATCTGCAAGTGAATTTTTAAATGGAAAGACACGTTGGTGCTTATGGTTAGTGGACGCTAATCCGAGTGAATTAAAGCAATTACCGTTAGTAATGGAACGAATAGAAGCAGTTAGAAAAATACGTTTAGCAAGTACGAAAGCAGCAACCCAAAAACAAGCCGCCACATCAACACTATTTACAGAAATTCGGCAGCCCAAAGATAGCTATATTGTAATTCCTCGTCATTCATCTGAAACTAGACTCTATGTTCCGATGGGATTTTTTGAAAGCTATTATATTGCAAGTGATTCAGTAACAGTTATATCAAATGCTTCGCTTTATCATTTCGGAATTTTAACCTCAAAAATACACAACGACTGGATGCGATATACGTGCGGACGGATTAAAAGTGATTATCGCTACTCGAATGAAATTGTGTACAATAATTTCCCGTTTCCGCAAGAAATAACCGACAAACAGCGCGAACAAATCGAAACCTTAGCCCAAACAATCCTCGATGCCCGCACGCAATTCCCCGACAGTTCCCTAGCCGACCTCTATAACCCCCTCACAATGCCTCCGAAACTTCTCAAAGCACATGAAGCTCTCGATAAAGCTGTCGATAAACTGTATCGTAAAGAGGGGTTTAAAAGCGATACAGAGCGGGTGGCGTGTTTGTTTGAACTTAATCGTGGGTTGACTAGTTTGGTGGGGGAACCGAAGAAATCTAAGAAAGTGAAAAAATGAATATTATAAAATGTCCTATTTGTAAAAGTGAAAACTGTAATGAAG
>JAUYSQ010000141.1 GCA_030696285.1 Sulfuricurvum sp.
AAACTATTAAACAAAAACAATAACAAACGATCTCTAAAATCCTACCTACCGCAGCTATGCCGATAAAAGGAGAGTCGCTATAGGCATCGCCGTTGACAAGAATGACAGCGCACACATCCCACCCTCGCGCATCCATTTCAGCGCGGGTTGTGGGTAAAAATCGGAAGGTTTCAGGAGGGTTTGTTTTCATAACGTGATTGTACGGTGAAATCTCTTACAGAGGGCTATACGTTACGGTATAATAATTTTATGGAAAACAATCTGAATCAAGAGGTCATCGAGCACCTCATGCACCCCAAAAACTACGGCCCGCTTGAAAACCCTACAGGGGTGGGGGTTGGACACAGCGAACAAACCGGCGAATTTGTCATCTTTTATGTGCATCATGAAAACAATATTCTCGACCAAGTCAGTTACGCCACGAATGGGTGTCAAGACACCGTCGTCTTTGGATCCATGTTTACGGAGATGATCAAAGGGGAAAGTTTTGAGTATGCGAAAGAGGCGGCTCAAAAACTTCGTGAAAAAGTAGCCCTTGGACCTGCAAAGCAACAAGCATGTGCCCAGATGGTTCTTACGGCTTTTGAAGCGGCAGAAATAAACGAACGTAATAAAGAACAAGGGATGGAAGAAGAACTCCATGCCATCGAAATCGGAATGGACTGTGAGGTGGAAATATGATCGATGCAACACTTTTTCAACAAAAACATCAGCTTTGGCTGCGAGTCGCTTTTGCC
This sequence comes from Sulfuricurvum sp., assembly GCA_030696285.1. Lineage (GTDB taxonomy): Bacteria > Campylobacterota > Campylobacteria > Campylobacterales > Sulfurimonadaceae > Sulfuricurvum. Next base: position 738 of record JAUYSQ010000141.1, read on the forward strand.
TCATTTGCTACGACGAATTTACCCATCAAAAATCGTCTCTACGAGTTTTCTCAAATTCAATTTCGCCACCTCAAATGGATTGCCGAAGATTTGCATACCCATGAGAGTGACTATAGCTACGAGCGTGACGCCGGATTTGGTATCGAAGCGCAGACACTGTTTGAACTTCTAAACAGAACCGTTCGTGAGATAGAAGAGATACACTCTCTTTATGATGACTCGCAACTCTCACAACGAATGCTTCATGATGAACAGTATTTGCTTCAAACATTGCAAGACTATCTCGCAGATACATCGTTGGATGAAACTTTGACCGCATTTGATCGCTCACGCCAATGGCCGGATGCTGTATTATCCTCCGAACAGCTCGATGCGCTCACCCTCTTTTTATTCGAAGAGAGCTACAAAGAGTACGAGCTCATTATGGTCTATTTTTACTCTCAAGTGCGTGCTACGTCGACGCTTCAATACGGAAGTTTTCAAGATTTGATCGACGAATCCCACTTTCATCTCCGTTCTTTCGGAGAGATGATGGCAAAAATGGGGATCTTATCCTTGCCTAGAACCCTCCACCCTCTCACCTATCAAATCACCGATATGGAGAAGTTTTTACACAACGGGATAGTCGAAGAAGAAAACGCCAAAGAGGAGTGCCGCCGCCTCTCCGAGTCGATCACCGATGAAAAACTCTCTCGATTTTTTGAGTTTATCAACTATCAAGAGAGCTACCATATCGAGATTATGAAAAAACTACTTAAGGAAAAGAATCATGGATGAGCAAGGGAATATTTTTATACTAATCGCGGTTATTGCCGCTTTCGTTTTTATCCTCACCCGCAAGAAGAAAGACCCGTCATAACAATGTGACGGGCGAAACGAATGAGCCTTGGAAGTGTTCTAGTCCATGAACTCTAAAATGGTCGATCTGCTCCTCTTCTTCAATAGCGATAGCAATCATCAAAATACCTAAGCTTTTTACGACATTTTTCAAACTCTCACGAGCATCACCACTCGTACGAGCCCCCAACATATCTTCCAAATAAGCACTGTTTGATTTGACATAATCGGGACGAATGATTTGCAAATACGAGGCACCGCTCTGAGGGAGAACAAAATGATCGATCCCAAACTTATAGCCGAATTGCTTGATCATCGTGCAAATAGCGTGAACTGCCTCAAGCTCTTGCAATGCAATGGTATTGCTTACCTCGAACCACAGCACTGCTTTATGATGTCGAGAGAATCCTTCAAGTTTATTTTTGAGCCATTCAACGTTATCGTATTTTTTGATGAAATCACCACTCAGGTTCAAGGCTACGGATGTTATCGATGAAGTATTTGAAAGTTTTTCCAATACCTTATCGATCATATAACGATCAAGCGTATCTACAATGCCTAAACTTGTCGCAACGGGGATAAAATATCCCGCAGAATGGATGGTTCCGTTGACATCTCTTAAGCGAAGGAAAACCTCTTCGTGTATCACGTGATTTGTA
>JAUYSQ010000151.1 GCA_030696285.1 Sulfuricurvum sp.
GGCACAAACAGCCGCTATGGTTGGGAAAGCGTTTATACTCAATGGATGGCAACGGTAACCGGTGTTGATGCAACGGCTGATTATCGTAATGGGCCCAATACTTTTGGTTACGTCGTTGAAATTGATCCGTTTAATCCAACGTCAATTCCCGTCAAACATACTGCGATGGGACGTTTCGCTCATGAGGGGTGCTGGCCGGCAAAAGTGACTGTTGGAAAACCGGTTGTTTTTTACATGGGAGATGATTCCAAAGGCGAGTACATTTATAAATTTGTCTCAACACAAAATTGGGATGCAGCGGATGCAACGGGTGGATTGACTGCCGGTGCGAAGTATTTGGACAGCGGAACGATGTATGTGGCTAAATTCAATGCCGATGGATCAGGAAACTGGCTTAAGCTTGATATTTCTGAAACGGCGATTGCAGATTATACGACGTACGACTTTACTGACGCTGCGGATGTTGCTGTTCATAGCCGTATCGCGGCCGATGCGATGGGTGCGACCAAAATGGACCGTCCGGAGTGGGGCGGTGTCCATCCGACTACGGGTGAAGTTTATATGACGTTGACCAATAACTCCAACCGTGCCAAAAGCGGCTCGTACGGTTTGGATGCGGCTAACCCACGTTACTATACCGATACGTATAACACTACGACTACCAACAAAGGGAATGTCAACGGTCACATCATCCGATGGAAAGAGACGGGGAGTGAGAGTGCTGCGACAACATTTGCTTGGGATATTTATCTCTTCGGAGCTCAATCGGCTGTAGATGCAGGGGGAGATGATGTGAATTATCAAGCCAATATCAACGTTTCGAGTCTTACGGCAGATAATGATTTCTCTAGCCCTGACGGATTATGGTTTAGTGACGTATCAAAAGGTCTTATGTGGATTCAAACAGATGACGGTGCCTATACTGATACGACCAACTGTATGCTTTTAGCGGCATTGCCCGGCAGTGTCAATGATGGTGCAACGACAGCTATCACGAGTAAACTTGTTCCGACCAACGGTACCGCTGATCAAACGATCACAACCTATGTCGGAGCTAAACCAGGGACAACCAAACTGAAACGTTTTCTTGTCGGACCTAAAGATTGTGAAATCACAGGTATTACCGAAACACCGGATGGTAAAACGATTTTTGTCAATGTTCAGCACCCCGGTGAAGATGGAACAGCAACAGTTCTTACGAGTCACTGGCCTGATGGC
>JAUYSQ010000153.1 GCA_030696285.1 Sulfuricurvum sp.
TAGATACTTCTCCTGAATAAAAAGGCTTTTGATTGCAACACAAAAAGTCTTCTCGTTTTTATATTAAAAGCATTAAAGAGGTAAGATGCAATGATTTGGGAAATGAGCGTAGCAATAGCCGCTCCCACTATCCCGTAAATAGGGGTGAGGATTAGATTGAGAATAATATTGATGATTGCTCCTGCAGCAGTTCTGCGGAGAGTCATTTTTTGAAGATTTTCTAGAATAAACCAGTTACCTGTAGCGATACCTGAAAATGCGAATATACTGCCTAGTATGTGGATGGATAATACTAAGCTCCCTTCTACAAATTCTTTACCGTAAAGAAAATCAAGCAAGTTGGCAGAAAACGGTACTAACACTAATACGATTGCCAAAGATATCAAAAATAAAAATTTTAACAGTGTCAATAACCTGATTTCGTACAGTTTTATATCTTTTTCTCTGGCGGCGATTAGTGATGGCCATAAAGACGAGGCTATAATGGTTGGTATGAAATACCAAATCTCACTCAATCGGATCGCTGCCGAATAAATTCCAACCGCTTCAGCGTCCATCATTTTCATAATCATTACTTGGTCGATTTTTAAGTAGACGGCTACTACCAATCCGCTCAGTATCAATGGCCAGCTCTCTTTTAAGAGTGCTAGCGCCGCACTACGTTGTAAATGAAAGGTTTTAAAGAGATGAAATAGGTCGGATTGTGTATATTTGATATAAAAATAGATCATCCCTGTCGTAATGACAATACCGTCAAAGATGGCTGTCCATACAAATGCGATAAGCGGTGCATTGCTTAAAACCAGGATGATTTTGACTGCTGTAGAAAACAGTAATCCTGTCAGATTGACATAGACCATAAATTTAGAGATTACGCGGCTTTGGAAATAAAAATCGATAACATTAAATGCCTGAAAGATAATCGATGAAGCGAATATAAATATCAGAGTGTTGACATAACTCCCGTTTGACATAAAGAGAGTGGAAATTCCTATGATAAAAATGGCTAGTAATGCACCGCAGACTTTCATCCAAAAGGCAGTCATAAGCAATTGATCCCGTTTGCTCTCATCTTTTACTAATTCGCGGACTAAAATACTATCAAGCCCCAGACCGGCTATGACTGAAATCAAACCTACAAAACTTTGGACATAACTCCAAATTCCAAATTGTTCGGGTCCTAAATATCGGGTAATCCATACGCCTACAAAAAGACCTACGAACATACGAAGAATTCTTTCCCCAAAGAGCCAGAGAGTGTTAGCTCCATAGCGGCGAAATCCAGAATGAGAAGTGACGGATTTTAGGCGAGCTATCATAGAAAGTATGCTTTGGTGGGTAGTGCTTGGCGAAGAGGGAACGGATTCCCAATCAAGTTTGAAACATCGTGTCGAGGTACTTGTGCCCTGTAGGGTATGACGAGAGGAGAGTTGCGTAAATGGCTAGGCATGATTTATGACCTTTTTGACTTTTTCCATCAGACCAAATGATTCACGCTCCAGCAGCGAGAATGCAAACCACTTTTTACCCAAATCTTTTAATGATGCACCGATATGATAAATTTCTTTTTCATCTAGTATTAAAAAACGATCATGAGTGCTTGCGAACTCTTTTATTACTATTGTCGGGTATTGGGCATTATGTTTTTGGAGATCAAGGGTCAGTTCTTTTGAAATGGTTTTGGTGAGTATGGTGATGCGTATATTTGGATTAGTTTTACTGCTGAGATGGGTTAACACAGTTTCGTCAATGTAGTTGTCCAATAGTATGATCGACGTTGTGGCTTTGCGGATAAGATCGGAAACAAAAAGATATGCATCAAAGATCTGTCCATCGTAAAAAATGCCTTGTTTGGGAGTTAGCGTTTTTTCTTCTAGAGCATCAAAGAGTTTGTTGAACTTTTCATCCGATTCTATTTTGTG
>JAUYSQ010000156.1 GCA_030696285.1 Sulfuricurvum sp.
ACATTTTCACAGACCTGCGATTGTTTTACGCGGATATGGACGTCAAAGTCGAGGAATGGTAGTGGTCAAGGATCGTACTATTTTATGCGATACTTTGATCAGCGGTGATGAAGCGATGCTTTATGCAATAAGTCTTCCGGATGCTGTTGTGATTGTGAGTGAAAACCGTGAACGAGGGATTGCCGAAGCGAAGAGCATGGGGTGTGAAATGGTTTTTCTCGATGATGGATACGGCAAGCATGGGATTGAGAAGCTCGATTTGGTGATCGATGTTCAAACCCCCAATGCTTTTTGTCTTCCCAGCGGTGCCTATCGAGAAAAACTGTGGAATGGAAAAAAAGTCATCATGGTGCGAGAAGGGGAGTCCTTCACACGTCATGTAACCGTGCAAAATCCGACGCACAAAATGGTCTTGGTTACGGCTATCGCCCGCCCTGAGAGATTAAATCCGTATTTGCCAGATGTGAGCGAAAAGTTTTACTTTGAAGATCACCATTTTTTTACCTCTGAAGAACTCAATGCCATTATTTCCCGTACGGGTGCGACAAGTTTGCTCGTTACTCAGAAAGACTTTGTTAAAATAGTGCAATTTAATTTCAACCTCTCCATTTTAGAACTTTCATTGGAGCTTGAGGAGGGGTTGATCACTACCGTAAAGGATTATGTCTATGCTTCGCAAAATTGAAACCGTTAAAACCCTCATGGATGCGATGCCGTTCATCAAAGAATTCCGTGATGAAATTGTTGTCATAAAATACGGCGGATCCGCGCAAAGTTCGGATGAACTCAAGGCGAAATTTGCCCAAGATATTATATTGCTTCATCTCGTGGGGGTAAAGGTCGTGATCGTTCATGGCGGTGGAAGCCCTATCTCTCAACTGCTGAATGATCTGAATATTCCGACAGAGGTTATCGACGGTGAACGGGTTAGTACCCCTGAGGTGATGCGAATCGTCGAGATGGTACTGAGTGGTGAGATTAATAAAGAGATCACCTCCCTGCTCAACTCTTATGGAGCTAAAGCAATCGGCATTAGCGGAAAAGATGCCCATTTCTTGATGGC
>JAUYSQ010000158.1 GCA_030696285.1 Sulfuricurvum sp.
GATTCCAAAAGCGGCGGAACGGTAGAGCAAACAATTCGTGTGGATGTCAAACGGCTTGATCATCTGATGAATCTCATCGGGGAACTTGTCTTGGGTAAAAACCGCCTGATTAAAATCAACGACGACGTAGAAGAGCGATACGAAGGGGAGGCGTTTCTCGAAGAACTCAACCAAGTGGTTTCGATTGTCTCTTTAGTAACGACCGATTTGCAAATCGCTGTTATGAAAACACGGATGCTCCCTATCGGTAAAGTCTTCAACAAATTCCCCCGTATGATTCGAGATCTCTCCCGTGAACTCAATAAAAAAATTGAGTTGGAAATAGCAGGCGAAGATACGGAATTGGATAAGTCTATTGTCGAAGAGATCGGCGATCCTCTGGTACATATTATCCGAAATTCATGCGATCATGGAATCGAAACACCGGAAACACGTCTAGCTTCCGGTAAAGAGGAAACGGGAACCATTCATCTTAAAGCGTATCATGAAGGGAACCATATCGTTATTCAAATTATTGATGACGGTAAAGGTCTTGATGCTGAAATGCTTAAAATAAAATCGATTGAAAAAGGGATCATCACCGAAAAAGAAGCCGATGCCATGTCGGAAAAAGAGGCCTTTGGTCTTATTTTCCGTCCTGGTTTTTCAACGGCTGCTCAGGTTACCAGCGTTTCAGGACGCGGTGTTGGGATGGACGTTGTTAAAACCAATATCGAAAAGCTAAACGGAATGATTGATATCGACTCGGAAGTGGGTCGCGGAACATCGATGAAGCTTAAAATCCCATTGACTCTCGCTATTATCCAAGCGTTACTTGTCGGGGTTCAAGAAGAGTATTATGCGATACCGTTGGCATCTGTTTTGGAGACGGTACGCATTAGTAAAGAAGATATTTATACCGTAGAAAATCGTTCTGTAATGCGTCTTCGTGATGAGGTTTTATCTCTTGTGCACATCGGGGATATTTTTGAAGTGGAGCGTGTCTTTGATAACAGCGAACATGCGTATGTCGTTGTGCTTGGACTCGCAGAGAGCAAGATTGGTCTCATTGTCGATACCTTGATAGGTCAAGAAGAGATCGTTATTAAATCTCTCGGAGAGTATCTCAAAGGGATCGAGGGGATTGCCGGAGCGACCATTCGCGGAGATGGCGGAGTAACGCTGATTGTGGATGTTGCGGCATTGATGCAGATGGCAAAATCGGTCAAGTCAACGGTAGGAAATACGGGCAAAGAAGTCAAAAAAATCGGTGCTAAAAACAGTGCAAGCGATTATTGCGTCATGGTAGTGGATGATTCCAAGACGGATCGTACCATTATGCGCAAATCGCTTGAATCTTTAGGCATTACCCTAGTAGAAGCAACCGATGGGGTTGAAGCACTTACTATTTTGAAGCAAGGGGACCATTTCTTTGATGCTATGTTGATTGATATCGAGATGCCGCGTATGGATGGATATACTTTGGCCTCTGAGATCAAAAAATACAATAAATATAAAAACCTTCCGCTCATAGCAGTGACGTCACGAAGCGGCAAAGCAGATCGGATGCGAGGGGTTGAATCGGGTATGGTAGAGTACATCACCAAGCCGTATTCACCGGATTATTTGATGAACGTCGTTAAGCGTAATATCAAATTCAACGAGGGACTATAGCCATGAGTGAAAAATTACAACAAATTATTAACAAACAAAACAGAGCCCTTGTCGGAGATGATCAAAAAATTGATGAAGTGATTCAGCTGGTGGGGTTCATCGTAGGAGAGGAAGAATTTTCGATTCCCATCTTGAGCATTCAAGAGATTATCAAACCAATTCCATGGACACGAGTCCCTCAAACCCCCTCGTATATTTTAGGAGTCTTTAACCTTCGCGGTTCGGTGATTCCTCTGATTGATTTACGTTCCCGGTTTGGTTTGGAAGTGCAAAAACATACGGAAGAGACCCGTTTTATCGTGATGAAAAATGGGGATGATGTTGCTGGATTTGTGATCGATCGCTTGACTGAGGCGATTCGGATGCCAAAACGTGATATTGGGCCGGCACCTGAAACCATATCAGAAGCAGAGAGTATGATTGATGGTGTGGGTAAACAAGCCGATCGTATCGTCACCATTTTAAAAGTACATAAACTCTTGGAAAGAAATTTTTAATTTGAACGAAATACACTATGAGGCTAGACGACAAAAGTTGTTAAACAGCATAGAAGAAGGGGTCATACTTTTTTCTTCTGCTCCTAGCAAAACCCGCTCCAACGATACCGAATACCCTTACCGGCAAAACAGTGATTTTTATTATTTGTGCGGATTTGAAGAAGCCAACAGCGTATTGATTTTAGTCAAAACGGGTGAATCCACGCGAACTCTTTTGTACGTCGAACCGCACAGCGAAGAGTTCGCATTGTGGAATGGCGCGCGTCTTGGGGTTGAGGGGGCAATGAAACGTTTTTCGGTCGATGAAGTGCACAGTATGCTCGAATACCCCAATCACATCAAAGAAATTTTACGCGAACATATTGCCCTTTATATTGATTTTCAGGATGATTCTTCGATTCTAAAATTAGCACAACAAAGTGCAAAAGATCTGCGAGAGACGCGTGGAGTCAAGAGAACACTCCGTTGTCTTCATGATGTTACCTATTTGATCCGCTCACAGCGTCTTATCAAATCACCCGAAGAGATTGAAGCAATACGTCATGCTATTTCTTTGACTGCATCTGCCCATCACGAGGCGATGAAGCAGTGTAAAAGCGGATTGCGAGAGTTTGAACTGCAAGCGTCAATGAGCTATATTTTTCTCTCCAACGGTGCGATGTCAGAAGCATACGGTGCGATTGTGGCAGGAGGGAATAATGCCAACACCCTTCATTACGTCGATAATCATGATGTTTTAAAAGAGGGTGATTTAGTCCTTATTGATGCAGCGTGTGAATGGGAACTTTATGCCAGCGATATTACCCGAACCTTTCCGGTCAACGGAAAATTTAGCGATGCACAGCGAAAGGTGTATGAAAAAGTCCTTGATGTCCAATTGCGGGTGATTGAGGCGATGAAGCCGGGAGTAAAACGCGATTGGCTACAGCGCTATAGCGAAGAGTTACTATGTCAGGCATTGATTGATTTAGGGATTTTAAGCGGTGACAGAGAGGCTTTGATGGAAGCTAAAGCCCACAAAAAATACGCCCCTCATGGAATCGGCCACTGGATGGGATTGGATGTCCACGATCCGTGTCCGTATGTTGATGATGCGGGAGAGAGTTTGGTGTTTCAAGCAGGGATGGTGATGACGATCGAACCGGGGATCTACATCCGAGCCGACGATGCGAGTGTTCCGGAAAAATACCGTGGAATCGGTATTCGTATCGAAGATGATATTCTCATTACCGAAGAGGGGTGTGAAAATCTCTCATCTATGATCGTTAAAACGGTTGAGGATATTGAAGCGATGTGTGCGAATCAGTTATAACTATAACTCCACCCGCTCAACCCGTCTTTCGCCTCTTTAAACCCTTTGGAATCTCCTAGAAAATCAATAATATGCATCAATCTCCATGGAATCTGACTGGCTTCGGCGTCATCGAGGAGGTGACGCGGCATTGGAGTCTCTTGGGACGTTTGGGCAAAAGCGATTCGTTCGAGGTTGCTAAGAACATGACTTGTTTCGGTGATGCCGTGATCATTGCAAAATTTTTCCAGCAGTTTAGGCCTAATCTCCTCAGGGATACTCTCCTGGGTGTTTAAGAAGAGGGTAAAATGAAGAGGCAGTTCCGGTGGAGCCATCATAGAGGGTGCTGCCATGATAATATAGTCCACATTTTCAAGATGTTTTTGGATTTCTGTCGCTGAGAGATAACTTTTTATACTGAGTGGTTTTGCTTCAAACATTGCCAATATTTCCTTTTAGAATTTTTTCGATAAGCGCTGTGATACCGATGTGAAGATTGTAATTTCGAGTAGGAAAATCAAGATTTTCATCGATGAGATTGACAGTGTAGCTGCTTAAATAGGTCCCTAAAATTTCTAAATCGACTGGGTGATAAACCGTTGATGTTATTTTCGTACGAACCAGCTTACCCTCATTATTGCTCTTAGCAAGGGTAAATGCGAGGGTTTTGAGACTCATAAGATCACACCAGCGTAAAAATAGTTCAGGGGTTAATTCGCCTGCTGCTTTTCCCTCTGGATCAAAAAGGAGATTTTGTTCCCGCAACGGGATAAGTACACTTAAAATCGCTTTGCAGTAGGGTAGAGTCTTTTGAGCCCAAAAAGGGGCTTCATCACTTCTCTCTAGCGTGGCAGAGACGGCAGCCAAAATAGCATCGGAATTACCCGATTTGAGTAGAGTAGACATGGATGACAAAATCATTATTTCCCCTAATTTTTTGCAACTGTAACCTTTTTTGTATAATATGCGTATTAATATAAGGAGTTTTGATTATGGATAAAGGCTGGATAACAAATAGTGTTTCATTGGGGTTCGTTGGAGTATCGTATCTATTTGAGGGTGTCATGGCGCAAGCCTTACGAACGGCAGGGCTTTTTGCCCTCTCAGGGGCGGTAACCAATCAGCTCGCGATCCACATGCTTTTTGAGAAAGTGCCGTTCTTATATGGTTCCGGAATTATTTTGGATCGGTTTGAATCGATCCGTGAAGCGCTGAAAACGCTTATTATGGAACAGTTTTTTACTCCCGAAAAAATTGAGTCCTTCGTCGCGTCACAAGAACGCTCTATTGATTTGACTCCGATCATTCAAGAAACGGATTTTACCCCTGCTTACAATGCATTGGTTCGTAGCGTGATGGACTCGACTTTAGGGGGAATGTTGGGTATGTTTGGGGGAGAAGCTGTTATTGCCAAACTCAAAGAACCGTTTTTGGAAAAAATAAAAGCCTCTACGATTGAAATATCTCAAAGTGAATCGTTTATGAATGCGTTAAATGCTCATTTACATCAAGGGAGTGGTCATTTAGCCGATACGATAGGGGAGATTGTAGAATCTCGTCTCGCTGAGCTTACTCCACTGATGATAAAAGAGATGCTGCATGGGCTGATGAAAGAGCATTTAGGATGGCTTGTTGTGTGGGGTGGAGTATTTGGCGGATTGATTGGAATTCTATCGGCATTTATGATCTGACCTTACACAGTAATCTTTTTTCCCGTTATACCCCAAGGGCACAAGAACCTCTTTGAGGTCCTCGGGCTTGACCCGGGGATCCATCCCCTTGAATGCATAGCTGGATTCCCGCCTTCGCGGGAATGACGAAGACAAAAAGCTACTTTTAGAGCTGTAAAACAAAAAGTGCGTAACATCAGTTATGATTTAAAAGATTTCACTCAAAAGACTTGACAACAAGTGACTCAAAGTATTATAATTCTCGTAACTTAACTAGAAGGATTTAATTATGCAAAAAATTTTTGAAAAACTAACTCACCAAATGACCGAGATGATCGAGTCGTCGATTTCTTTAGCGTTACACAATAAAAATAGCGAAGCGGAGCCAATCCATTTTTTATGGGCGTTACTCGCTAACAGTAACTCACCGCTCAATCAAGCGTTGATGCAAATGAATGTGGATAAAACAGCCATAGAACTTGATGTTAAAAGTGTTGCCAATAAGCTTCCAAGTGCATCGAGTGTGACCAAAGAAACTATACGCTTGTCACGTGATTTTGTCCATGCACTGGAACGTGCAATGGCTGAAATGGCCGTGAATGGGGATTCTTTTATCGCCATTGATACTTTTTTGATCGGAAATTTAAATCATACTCCGTTGAAAGAGATTTTAGAGCGGTATGTCAATGTTTTTGAATTGCGTAAAACCTTTGAAGCAATGCGTGCAGGACAAAAAATTGAGTCTCAAAGTGCCGATGAAACATTAGAGAGTCTTTCAAAATATGGAATTGATTTGAACCGTGAAGCGATCGACGGAAAACTTTCACCTGTGATCGGTCGAGATGAAGAGATTTCACGTATGATGCAAATTTTAATTCGTAAAACCAAAAACAATCCGATTCTCTTAGGGGAACCCGGGGTTGGTAAAACAGCTTTAGTTGAGGGGCTGGCACAGCGTATCGTCAACAAAGAAGTCCCTTTGAGCCTTCAAAACAAACGGGTTGTAGCACTTGATATGAGCGCTTTGATTGCAGGGGCGAAATACCGTGGTGAGTTCGAAGATCGTCTTAAGGCTGTCATTAATGAGGTGAAGAAAAGTGGAAATATCATTCTCTTTATTGATGAAATTCACACGATCGTAGGGGCAGGAGCAGCTGAGGGATCGATGGATGCGGCCAATATCCTCAAACCTGCTTTGGCACGAGGTGAGCTCCACACGATTGGGGCAACAACACTCAAAGAGTATCGTAAATATTTTGAAAAAGATGCGGCATTGCAACGTCGTTTTCAACCCGTATCGGTCGATGAACCAAGCGTGAATCAGACATTGCAGATTTTACGGGGACTTAAAGAGCGGCTGGAAGCTCATCACAGTATTAGTATCGCAGATTCAGCACTTGTTGCAGCGGCGAAATTGTCTGATCGCTATATCAGCGACCGATTTTTGCCTGATAAAGCGATTGACTTGATTGATGAGGCAGCTGCAGAGCTTCGAATGCAAATTGAATCAGAGCCAAACGCATTGGCGAGCGTCAAGCGTCGCATGACACAGTTACAGGTTGAAAATGAAGCGTTAAAGATGGAAGAGAGTGCAGCAAATACCAAACGGCTCGAAGAGATAGTCCGAGAACTGGCCGACGTAAGTGAAGAACGCCGAAGTCTTGAAGCCCAATTTGCCCATGAAAAAGCAGAATTCGATCGAGTTTCGAAGATTAAGCGTGAAATTGAATCAAAACGTCGTGAAGCTGAAAGCGCAGAGCAGCATGGTGATTTTAGTAAAGTGGCAGAGATCACGCATGGTCAGATTCCTAGACTTATAGAAGAAGAAAAAGAGCTTCAAGAGAAATGGAAAGTGATGCAGCGTGCTGGAACACTGCTTAAAAACAGTGTCGATGAAGCTTCAATTGCAGGAATTGTAAGCCGTTGGACGAAGATTCCTGTGAACAAAATGTTGCAGGGTGAGAAAGAGAAGATTTTACACATCGAGGATGAGCTCAATCGTGATGTCGTGGGGCAAGAAAAAGCAACTCATGCCGTAGCGCGTGCGATCAAGCGGAACAAAGCAGGGCTTTCCGATAAGAGCCGTCCAATAGGATCGTTCTTATTCCTCGGACCTACTGGGGTCGGAAAAACACAAACGGCAAAAACCTTGGCAAAATTTCTCTTCGATAGTCCCGAGTCGATGATTCGTATTGATATGTCCGAGTATATGGAGAAACATGCTGTGTCGCGTCTTGTCGGTGCACCTCCAGGGTATGTTGGATTTGAAGAGGGGGGACAGCTTACCGAAGCAGTACGCCGTAAACCTTACAGCGTTATTTTGTTCGATGAGGTCGAAAAAGCGCATCCTGATGTTTTCAATGTATTGCTTCAGGTGCTCGATGACGGACGTTTGACGGATAACAAAGGGGTGGTGGTTGATTTTACCAACACGATCATTATTTTGACGTCGAACATCGCGAGTGATAAGATTATGAGTCATCATGGGGATAGCGGACTTGAAGAAATGGTGCTGAATGAACTCAAACAACATTTTAAGCCCGAATTTTTGAATCGTTTGGATGATGTGGTTGTCTTTAATCCGCTGGGTGAAGCGCAAATTTTGAGCATCGTTGATCTCTTTTTCGCGGACATTGCCGCAAAAGTCGAAGAGCGTGACATTACCTTGAGCCTCACAGAGAGTGCAAAACGTTTCATTGCAAGTGCAGGCTTTGATCCCGTTTATGGAGCACGTCCACTGAAACGGGCCTTGTATGAGATTGTTGAAGACCGACTTGCCGATCTCATTTTGGGTGGTGATGTTCTGGAAGGTTCATCGGTCAGTTTCGATGCTGTTGGCGATGAGATTACTGTGCACGTAGCATAATGGGCGTTATGAAAATTCTCATTCTCTTTGTATTCTCTTTGTTGCCATTGCTAGGGTGTACGGGCGATTGTATGACGTGTCACCCTGCATTGCTCAAAACTATCGATACAGATCTGCGGCATAAGCCGATGACTACGTGTATCAAATGCCACACGGCGAATCCTGCGAAAATGGCAGAATGCGGAAGTGATTGTTTTGCCTGTCATCCGGTAGCGAAAATTGAAGCAGCAAGAGTGCCTGAGCATGCGGTGATTCGTGAATGCCGAGATTGTCATTTAAAACTCAAAACACAATTGCGAGTAGATACCCTTCCTAAGGGACAATCCAATATGTCTACTCTGAGAGAATTTTTGAAGCCTTAAGGGGGCGTTTACTAACCTTAATAGCAGTTTAAGTAAGATTTAGCTAACATTGCGAGCTAAAAATACACAAGGGGAATGGCTATGAAAAGAACATACCAACCGCATAATACGCCACGTAAACGTACCCACGGTTTCCGTGCACGTATGGCTACAAAAAATGGTCGTCGAGTATTGAACGCTCGTCGTGCTAAAGGCAGAAGCAGATTGGCTGTATAAACAGTTTATCGATGTTGAAACTCAACTCTGAGTTTCAGCGAGTTTATAAGCGCGGAAAAAGTGCTCACAGCACTTCTGTAGCGCTGTTTTATCTCCCGTTAGAGGGAGAGTTAAAAGTCGGATATACCGCCAGTAAAAAAGTGGGAAATGCCGTCGTTCGTAATCATTGTAAAAGACGCCTTCGGGCTCTTGCAGCAGAGTTCTCCGACCAACTTTCCAATGGATGGTATGTATGGGTAGCAAAAGAGCCATTAGATACGAATGAGTTTGAAGATATACGACGAGATTTTAAATATGTTTTAAAACGCTCTAATGCTTTGAGAGTGAATGGTGATGATAAGAAAACTTTTTCTTAAGCTTTTATGGCTTTATCGCCACTCTTTCTCTTTGGTGACACGCGGTGCGTGTCGTCACTACCCCTCATGCTCAGAATATGCTCTTTGGCAATTCGAATGCAACTCACTTCCCATTGCTTTTGGCAGCACTTTTTTACGTATTTGCAGATGCAATCAACTCTTTCCTGGTGGAATTGATTATCCGTTTATTGGTAAACCTCCATTGAAACCATCTAAACTCTCTATAATTACGGTAAAATATTGGTTCGTTCCCTACAAACAGAATTATTTTCTGATTAAAAATTTTAGGTATAAAGGCTCTCAGTGTTAGAAAAATTGTCTTCAAATCAACGTTTATTGCTCGCCGTTGCACTTTCGTTTGCTTTCTTTATCGGCTATACAACCCTTTTTCCCCCTGCCGCATCTAAAAGTGCTGATGCAAACAAATCAATTCCTGTAAGTAGCAAAACAGCTGAAGCAGTAGCTCAAAGCGCAACAGATGTTAATGCGGTCGAGAGTAATACAAGCAGTGATGCAAACGTAAAAACAATCACTACGGATACGCTCACAACCGTGAATGCAAAAGAGTTTACATTAAAAGTGGACACGCTTGGACGTATCTCTTCGGTTGTACTAAAAGATGCCAAGCATAATGGAAAAGACGGGAAAGTTTCAGAACTTATCTCATCGATCGGTGCAAAGCCGTTGTTTATCCGTTTTGAGGATGAGCAGCTTAATGATATGGCGTCTAAAACCCCTTATGCAAGTAATATCGACAATATCGTATTGGGTGAAAATGGAAGTGCATCGGTAATTTTGACTCAAAATATGCCCAATGTAACCGTGACGAAAACATTGACGTTTTACGCGGATGGACATTATGATGCCGAAATAACTCTTTCCAATGAAAAACGTTATTTCGTCTATTTGGGTCAACATCCAGAAATCATAGAGCAGATGATGACCGTTGTCGGCGGTATGGTCTATGCGGGAGATAACCTCACGACGATTTTTGAAGATGGCGACGTCGAGGGGCGCACCGTATTTACCGATGTCCATTTAGCGTCGTCGTTTGATCAGTATTACGCTTCGATTATGTATGGATTTAGTAAAGAGACGCAAGTGCTTGTCGATCGTGATATGAACGACAATCCGGTCACCTATCTCGAAGGAAAAAGCAACTTCACATTCAATGGATACATTGGACCAAAAGAGTATAAGACTCTTGAATCGATCAATCCGGTTCTTGTTAATGCGATCGAATTTGGCTTTTTTACGTTTGTAGCTGCTCCGATTTTTAAAGTACTCATGTGGTTGCATGGACTTATTGGTAACTGGGGATGGTCTATTATTGCCTTAACAGCCCTTATTCGTATGTTCCTCTATCCTTTGACTCAAAAAGGGATGGTCTCGATGCAAAAAATCAAAGAGATCGCTCCCCGTATCAAAGAGGTGCAGGAGAAATACAAAGGTGATCCGCAGCGTATGAATGCGGCGGTAATGGAGATGTATAAAAAGCACGGCGCGAACCCGCTTGGGGGATGTTTGCCATTGTTGCTCCAAATTCCTGTATTCTTTGCAATTTATCGGGTATTGCTCAATGCCGTAGAGCTTCA
Source organism: Sulfuricurvum sp. (assembly GCA_030696285.1). Lineage (GTDB taxonomy): Bacteria > Campylobacterota > Campylobacteria > Campylobacterales > Sulfurimonadaceae > Sulfuricurvum. Next base: position 10,507 of record JAUYSQ010000158.1, read on the forward strand.
AGGTGCACCATGGATACTGTGGGTTACCGATCTATCCCGTATGGATCCTTATTATATTTTGCCGATTTTGATGGGTGCTACGATGTATTACCAACAAAAAATTACGCCGAGTAATTTTACCGATCCGTTGCAAGAGAAGATTTTTAAATTTTTACCGATTATTTTCACGTTCTTCTTCTTCACATTCCCTGCAGGACTTGTGTTGTATTGGTTTGTGAATAATATTTTCTCGATTGCACAACAGTATCTCGTAAACAAACAATTTGAAGCAGCACGCATTTCTCGTCACGAAGCACACCTTGCGGAGAAGCATCATGAAAAAGATTGAAGCACCTTCATTAGAACTCGCATACGCGCAAGCAGCGAGTGAATTTGGATGCTCGGTTACACAACTTCAAGTTGAAATTATCCAATTTCCTTCAAAAGGGATTTTGGGTCTTTTTAAAAAAACGGCGATTATTGTTGCCAACCTTCCTGTAACTCATGCTCCTGTAAAGCACACTCCTATAACTGAACCTCTCGCTCCTGTTGCTGCTGCAATAGAGCCCGTTGAAACCATCGTTCAGGATGAAGTAGATGATGAGGATATGAAAAATGAGGAACTTTTTGCTCTCCCTGATGAAGAGGACGAAGAAGAACTTTATGATGATTATGCAATGGAAATGGCATACGATGAGATGCCGATCGACGAGTGCGCTGCTGATGTTAAAGTAAAAATTAACGAACTGTTTAAGTCAACCTGTTTTGACCTTAATGAGATTGAAGTGAGTGTATACGATGAGCATACCTTGCTTGTTGAATTGGGCGGTGCGGATTCAGCATTGATGATCGGCAAAGAGGGATATCGCTATAAAGCGCTTTCCTATATGCTTTTTAACTGGATCAATGCGACATACGGATTGCAATTACGCCTCGAGATTGCAGAGTTTTTGAAAAATCAAGAAGAGTCGATTGGGCGTTATTTGGTTGGCGTTTATGAAAGCGTGGACAGAGATGGTCGGGCTCAAACCAAAACACTCGATGGTGTCTTGGTTCAAATCGCTCTAACGCAACTTCGCAGCCGTTATCCCGATCGATACGTTGCGATTCGCTCAACCCGCGATGGTGGTAAATTTATCATCATTAACAGCTATCACGAGTATTGATTCTATATGAATCCTACCATAGCCGCCATTGCTACGGCACATGGCATCGGCTCAATCGCCATTGTCCGTCTTAGTGGTTCTGATGCGCTTTCGATTGCTCTAAACCTTTCTCACAGAAAAGAACTCGTTCCTCGCTATGCCACATTAACTCCACTGTATACCATCAATGAAATCTTGATCGATGAAGCTATCGTGATCTATTTTCAAAACCCGAAAAGTTTTACCGGTGAAGATGTCGTCGAGTTTCAATGCCATGGGGGAATGATTGTTGCCGAATCGGTTTTACGAACGGCTCTTGATCTGGGAGCACGTTTGGCACAGCCTGGCGAGTTTAGCAAACGCGCCTTTTTAAATGGTCGGATGGATTTAACCCAAGCCGAAGCGATAGCATCACTGATCGAGGCTCGAAGCGATGACGCCGCTCGTATTTTAGCGCGTCAAATGAAAGGGGAGTTACGAGGATATATTGAAAATATTCGCGATTCTCTACTGGAAATTTTGGCTTATTCCGAAGTGGTGATCGATTACGCAGAAGAGGATCTGCCGCTGGATGTTGTGGAACAAATTGTAGTCAAACTCGAAAAAATTAAACGTGAACTCTCCCGTACCCTTGAGTCCAGCCGCCGCCGTAGCGGGCTGATGCAGGGGTACCGTGTAGCGATTATCGGCAAGCCCAATGTCGGTAAAAGTTCGTTGCTAAACTCATTGCTCGATTACGAACGGGCGATTGTAAGCGAGATTGCAGGGACAACACGCGATACGATTGAAGAGCAGGTACGCATCGGAACCCATCTTATACGTTTAGTCGATACCGCAGGTATTCGAAATGCTCATGATGAGATTGAACGTATCGGGATCGAGCGCTCCATTGCAGCGATTGAAAATGCGGATGTCGTCATCGCGCTGTTTGATTCAAGCCGTGAAATGGATGAGGAAGATTTCTCCATTGTGGAACTGATTGAAAAATATATGGTTCAAAAGCCTTTTATTTGTGTTCTTAATAAAGTTGATTTACCCATAATGTTTCAATCACAGAAAGTACAAAAATATAGCCCTATTGAGCTTAGTTGCAAACAAAATTCGGAAGTTTTGATCGATGCGCTCAAAGAGTTGATGGATCATGATAATGACTCAGAAGAGATGATGCTTATTTCACAGCGACAAATCAGCGCAACATCGGATACTCTTGTTGCCATTGATGAGGCGTATGAACCGCTTCAAAGCGGTGAGCTGGAGTTCTTTTCCTTTCATATCAATCAGGCCATCCGTTCACTTTCATCTATTACCAGACCCTACGAACTTGATGAGATGTTTGACAAGATGTTCGGTCAATTTTGTCTGGGGAAATAATGGGTGCAATAATCGCGATTGATTTAGGATTGAAGCGAATCGGGTTGGCCTTGAGTGCAGGTGCCGGGATTGTTACACCGCTTCCGGCAGTAGAGCGGAAGAACCGTAACCAAGCAGCTAACGATGTTAAAAAAGTACTGAACGAGTATGAAGTGTCTATGGTTATAGTAGGTATCCCGATGGGAAGTACGAGTGAAGATGAGATGTACAGACGTGTCGCCCATTTTATGAATCTTGTCGATTTTAAAGGTGAAATCGCTTACCAAGACGAATCTCACAGTTCTCAAGAAGCTGAAGCCATGATGAAAGGGGAAATCCGCTACAAACGAGACGGACGGATTGATTCTCTCTCGGCTAAAATTATTTTAGAGCGGTATTTACATTCATTAAAAAATAGTCTCTAGCTTCTTCTTCATCGTCACTGAGCGTTGCAAAATCTTTATCATTCGCTATTTTATCTTTGATAATATCGACACAATAGTCAAACGCCAGTTTTTGTGCATCTTTGATATCAAATAGAAATCCCATACCGCTAAACTGATACGGTTCTTCTTGTTCAATACAGATTAAAATACCTTCACATTTTTCTTCAAATTGATCAACGATGTCACGATATTGGATGTTAAACTCAGTTGCATGCCATCCGATAGTTTCTAGAGTTTTGTCTGAGAATTCAGCGATTCCATCACCGGAAGTATCATCGTACAAAGCGCGAAGACGATTAAATCTGATAATATTTTGCCATGCTCCTGAAGCTTTTATAAGGATACGATCATCATCTTCGACAATGCGGTAATCACGTCCTAATATTTCAGTAAGCGGACGCGCTAGATTGGCAGCAAGAGGCGAAGAGGGAGGAATAGTTCCTTCATAAATAGAAATTAAATTGGCTTCAAAAGGTTCAAAAACTACTTCACCGCTGTAGCTGATTGCAAAACGTTTATTGGAATTGAGTGCACGGAGTAAATCGTTACGCTGAACGACGATTATCTCTTTAAAGAGGTTGAAATTTTTCATAAAATTCCTTAATTTTTTAGATGAATTGTATCACGCAATTTGTCGTACATGCTAAAGGGAAAATTTAGTCTTCACTTATAAGGGGTCGCTAATATTTCTTTTTGCAAAAGTGGGATATAATTCGCGAAATTTTAAGCCAACAGTGCTTACTCTAAGGATATTCTCATGGCATTAAACGTCTATTACGATAACGATTGCAATATTGCACTCATCAAAAGCAAAATCGTCGCTATGATCGGTTTTGGCTCACAAGGTCACGCACACGCAGAAAACCTACGTGATAGCGGTGTTGAAGTAGTAGTCGGTCTTCGCAAAAACGGTAGTTCATGGGCAAAAGCGGAAGCGAAAGGCTTCAAAGTTATGACCGTTGCAGAAGCATCTGCATACGCTGATTTTGTTATGATCCTTCTCCCGGATGAAAACCAAGCAGAAATCTATGCAAACGAGATCGCTCCTAACCTTAAATCAGGGGCAACTATCGCATTTGGTCACGGTTTCAGTATCCATTACGGACGTGTTAAGCCAGCGGCTGACATCAATGTTACCATGATCGCTCCAAAAGCTCCGGGTCACACGGTTCGTTCTGAGTTTGTTCGCGGCGGCGGGATTCCTGACCTTATCGCTGTTGGTCAAAACCCAAGTGGTACTACTAAAGAATTAGCTCTTTCATACGCATCAGCTATCGGTGGCGGACGTACGGCTATTATCGAAACAACATTCAAAGACGAGACAGAAACAGACCTTTTCGGAGAACAAGCGGTTCTTTGCGGTGGTGCAGTATCTCTTGTTCAAGCGGGATTTGAAACATTGACAGAAGCGGGTTACGCTCCTGAATTGGCATACTTCGAATGTCTTCACGAGTTGAAGCTCATCGTTGACTTGATGTTCGAGGGCGGAATCGCGGATATGCGTTACTCTATCTCTAACACAGCGGAATACGGTGACTATGTCAGCGGTAAACGCGTTATCAATGCTGAGTCAAAAGCGGCAATGAAAGAGATCCTAAAAGAGATTCAAGACGGTCGTTTTGCAAAAGACTTCATTCTTGAGGGACAAGCTGGATACCCACGTATGAACGCTGAGCGCACAAACGCAAAAGCATCATTGATCGAGCGTACAGGCGTAAGTCTACGTGCGATGATGCCGTGGATTTCTAAAAACAAAATCGTTAACCAATCTACAAACTAATTCTATTTTAAAAACGCCCTTAGGGGTGTTTATTTCATTATAAGTTCTTCCTAATGCACAAGCGCCCTTTTTCCTTTCGTTCCCTTTTTCTGCATAAAAATTTAGCTCTTTTTTTCTCTTTTTTTATTATCGTTGTGATGGCCGCTTTGATCGGATACTCTATGGGGCTTCATCAAACGCAAAAAAAACTCGATGATGAACGCAAAGAAAATCAATTATTGAGAGAAAAGATTAAAAAAATAGCTATGATGGAGAGTAAAGGGGAACTTTTTCAGAAAGTTGAAGCTAAAAAACAAGAGGGTGAACTCCGCCATTTAAAAGATAAACTCAAAAAAGTATTATCTGAAGAAAAGGTGGTTGAAGCCCATCACGAATATGCACCAAAAGATAAAAAGGTGCTTCCTCCAAAAGCTGAGGCAAGAGCTGTACGTCCAATAAAGCAAGGGGATGCTAAGCTTGTTATCATAATGGATGATGTCTCCTATACCCACGATGTTAAAGCAATCCGTTCTGTCGGATTACCGCTGGTTATGTCATTTTTACCACCGAGTTCTCGTCATCCTGAATCTGCCACACTGGCGACGTCTGTTCCGGGTTATATGGTTCATTTACCTCTTGAAGCGGTAGATTTTTCCGATGAAGAGGCCGTTACCTTGCGGATTACAGATAGCAAAGAGATGATAGCTGCCCACATTGCTAAAATCAAAAAGCTCTATCCGAGTGTGCGCTACATCAACAATCATACAGGTTCCAAATTTACCGCCGATGAAGCGGCTATGGAGCGTTTAATAGGGGTGATGCGAGACTCTGGTCTTATTTTTGTAGACAGCCGGACGACAGGAAAAACAAAAGCAAAGCTTGTTGATGAAAAATACGGGTTGCGCTATCTTGGCCGCGATGTATTCTTGGATCATCATGATGGGATAGAAAATATTAAAATGCAAATACGTGAAGCCGTTGATATGGCTAAACGTCATGGAAGTGCCATTGCTATTGGCCATCCTCGTCCTGACACGATCGAAGCATTGAGGCAGTCCAAAAAGATTTTGAGTGAAGTGCAGCTTGTAGGGATTGATAAAATCTGACAAATTGTCATATTTTAACTCTTTTTTTCCCATAGAGATAAGATGGTGAAAATTTGAGTCAGAGCAGGCGAGATGTTGAGTACCATTCCTTTTTGTATCAGTGAACTCCAATCGGTAAAAAAATATCCGGAAACACTCTATTATAAAGGTTCGTTGGATCTCCTCTCCCGTCCTAAGATCTCTATCGTCGGAACCCGTCGACCAAACCCGTATACGCGCGCCATTACCCTCGAACTTTCCAAAAAGCTCTCTCATGCAGGGATGGTCATTGTAAGCGGTGCAGCAGCAGGAGTGGATGCTCTCGCTCATGAGGGGGCAGGGGTTTCCAATACCATTGCGGTTTTGCCCTGTGGAATTGATAGTCGCTATCCTGCTCGAAATGCCTCATTGATTGAAGCAATTGAAAACAATGGCTTAACGCTTTCACAGTTTGAACCCGATTTCAGTGCGCGTGAGTGGAGTTTTGTGGTGCGAAATGAGATTGTTGTGGCATTGGGTGAATGTTTAATCGTCACGGAAGCTGATATCGGCAGCGGAAGTATGCGAAGTGTCGAATATGCGCTGGAGATGGGGAAACAGATTTATGTCTTACCGCATCGCATACGAGAGAGCGAGGGGACACATAAACTGCTTAGCGAGGGGAAAGCTATTGCGATTGAGAAGATTGAT
>JAUYSQ010000159.1 GCA_030696285.1 Sulfuricurvum sp.
GAACTGTTAACCACCTTATGCCTCGCAGTAATCGAAGGGGAGAACCTTTATACCCTCAATCTCGGTGACTCACGTATCTATCTCCTCACAAAAGAGGGGGAATTGCGACAGCTCAGCATTGATCACACGATGGACGATCACTATATGTCCCATGTCCTGACTGTGGCATGCGGCTTATCCGAAAACGTTGAACTCACCATTTTAGCGACTCCTGTTCGTGTTGGGGATACCCTCGTGATGTGCAGCGATGGCGTTTATAACCTCACAAACAGCTCTGCTTTTACAGAACTTTTGCAAAAAGGGTTGGGAGCTAAAAGCATTATTTCTCACCTCTCTCAAACCGCCAAGCCCGAAGATCGTGATGATATGAGCTTGCAAATTTTTCATATTGAAGCCCTCGATCCTCTCCATGCACTTAAAAATGCCCCTCTTCCCATCCCTGAAACACTGGATGAAGGGATGATTATTGATGGCTATACCCTCCTCTCATCCTTAATGGAGCACCGTCGCATTTGGAAAGTTGCCAAAAATGGTGAAATTTTTGTGATGAAATTTCCGATGACCTGTGATGATCCAAGTGCCCTCGATGAGTTTGTCCGTGAAGCATGGTATGCCAAACAAGTGACCCACAAAGCGTTTGGTCATGCATGGGTTCCGGAGGAACGGTCAATGCGTTATTATATGATGGAGCTCGTCGAGGGGATCAATCTGCGCGATTACCTCAAAAACCGTACCATCACCATCGATACCGCCATAGAGTTGGGAAAATTTTTGCACAAAGCCGAAGCCCACTTGCTTCATTTGGGGCTGGTTCACGGAGATATCAAGCCTGAAAACATACTCGTCACTAAAAAAGTGGGAGAAGCAGGGGTTGATTTTAAAATGGTGGATTTTGGTTCCATCGTCGAGATTTTTTCCACCAACTCACGCGCGGGAACCCCAAGCTATCTGGCACCTGAGCGTTTTACTGGGGGAATTATCAACGAATCAAGTGAAATTTTTTCCATCGGAGTGACATTGTACTGGGCCCTCACGGGTGTTCTGCCCTACGGTGAAATCGAACCGTTTCAAACACCCTCCTTTAAAACGCCCAAACGCCCTGCCAAACTGAACAGCAATATCCCCCCATGGCTTGATTCCATCATCATGCACGCCATTGCAAGCAACCCGCAAGAGCGTTACACCCACTATTCGGAATTTTTCTACGAACTAAAAGCCCCTGAAAAAGTAAAACCTTATTTTGCAAAAGGGATTCCTCTGATCGAGCGTTCCCCAAGCACGTTTTATAAAACTCTATTTTTGATTATGCTGATTCTTGAAGTGTGTACCCTTGTCCTTTATGTGACAAAATAGAAGGGGTGAATGCAGTCGGATAATGACCTAAAAGCCATACCCTAAACCAAAATAGGTTGTTGAACTGCTCACCTTCATATCACTCTTCGGGAGAGGAATATTTTGATCAAAAAGTTGAATAGCCACATCATGGAGAACCCACTGATTGTATCGAATCCCAGCCGTGAAATAGAGTCTAGGTGATACAGAAAACCAGTTTGTTAAGCGATAATTTTCTTCCAGAGGCTGATAGCGAAGTCCCAGTTCGCTTTCCGTAAATTCACCGTCAACATTCATATTTAAATCAACACTGCTATTTTTAATAGTGGCATTTTGATACGCATAAATGGCTGAACCGTAAAGTGACAAATCGGATGTCAAACTTTTACTCACTCTCATTTGTGGCCCAACTTTATACGTCCACATTTTGGTTGTTCCCGTACCGTATAACGATGCGAGAGAATCCGTGCTGCTTGATGAACTTGAGCTGGACGTATCCGCAGCTTCAATCCATGGCATCGAAACTCCTAAATCCAGTCCGATACTGAAATAATCATGCGCTCCAAGATCGATCAGATTCCACCCTAAACCTACATCAGCATCCAGCCCCTGTATTTTGTAGCCCATCGAAGGAAGTGTCAAAGCATCCCCTGTGTAGCCATTGATATCCGTCACATATCCATTATACGTTGATATACTCTGATCGAGGGTACTTGAATCGTACCAACTGATTTTGTAATTGTAATTTAAATGCTTGACCGGTGTATTATGGTGTTCATCTTTGAGGGTATACGTATCGACATTATCACTAATTTTTCCATTGAGCCCCAGAAAACCGCCCTCAAGACTCATCGTCCCCCTGCCGTATTCTATTTCTCCATGCGTCATCATTCCCAATGTACCACCGGTCAAGACATCGATTCCGCTGATCGTCCCCCCCACAGCAGTCAAAACCTGAGCAATTTTCGCTATATCGTATGAACCTCCCGCGTAGGTCGCTGTTATACAAAAACACGAAAGTAAAACTTTTTTCATACATACCTTTTTCAAAAATAGTATCACATTTTTTATTATTATTAAGTATTTTTAACAAAATATACATTTACTTCATAGTATAATAAACTATTATAGGATAGGAATTAAAACATATGGA
>JAUYSQ010000160.1 GCA_030696285.1 Sulfuricurvum sp.
GGGGGCAGATTTACACCATACGGATAATGAGGGGGTAAGTGTGTTTGATGTCGCAGTCACCTATAACAATCTTCCCCTGATTGAGAAACTGATGATAGATGGATTTGATGTCAATGCTCCCACGCGTCGAAGTGGATTTACCCCGTTAATGGGGGCTGTGTGTTACGGTCGCGTTGAGATAATCCAGAAATTACTCGATATGGGAGTCGATGTGAGTGCACGTGACGGGCATGGACTCAGTGCCATAGATTTTGCCCGTAAAATGCGCAAACAAACAATATTAGCCTTGCTTCAAGGGGAAAAAGATGGAACAGTTTAAAACGTTTTTATTACTCGGAAGCCTTAGTGTCGTACTGGTATTTATCGGGGGATATTTGGGTGGTCAAACGGGAATGCTCATTGCTCTCTTGATGGCAGGGGGGATGAATTTTTACGCCTATTATTTTTCCGATACCGCTATTTTAAAACATTACAATGCGACCGAAGTGGATCCCCGAGAAGCGCCCATGATTTATAGGGTGGTTGAGCGTCTGGCTGAACGGGCACATTTGCCGATACCAAAAGTCTATATCATTCATGATCCTATCCCTAACGCATTTGCCACAGGACGAAATCCACAGCATGCAGCGGTAGCGATTACGACAGGATTGTTGGAGCTGTTAAGTGAAGAGGAGGTTGAGGGGGTGATGGCGCATGAACTCTCACATGTTGCGCATCGCGATATTCTTGTCGCGACAGTTGCAGCGACCATAGCGGGCGCGATAGCGTTTATTGCCAATATGTTGCAATTGGGGGCAATGTTTGGGCGTAATCATCGAAACGGAAATCCACTTTTGATGATTGTGATGGCGATACTTTTGCCGATTGCCGCGACGGTGATCCAAATGACGATTAGCAGGTCACGCGAATTTATGGCAGATGAGGGAGCAGCGCGTCTTACTGGACATCCCCAATGGCTTCAAAATGCACTGGTCAAACTCACCAATTATAATCATACAGGAGAAGTACATGGGGCTACTCCCGAAAATGCGCATATGTTCATTATTAGTCCGTTTGATGGGAAAAATTTCTCATTCAGCAATCTTTTTCGTACCCATCCGACGACTGAGCAGAGGATAGCGCGTTTAGAAGCCCTCAAAGGCGAAGTACAACCACTCGAAGAATCAA
>JAUYSQ010000179.1 GCA_030696285.1 Sulfuricurvum sp.
CACATCTCCGCATTGGAGTGTGAGTTTACTGGTAGCGATGGCATCGGCAAAATGGTGCTGTAAATGCTTGCACAAGTCGGTATCGACCTCAAAAGCGGTGACACTTTTGACATCAACTAAATATTTAGTTAAATCACCTAACCCAGGCCCGATTTCCGCAATGCGGTGAGGGGTAAGGGGCATCGATTGGATGATTTGCAATACAACGCTTTCATCACGTAAAAAATTCTGACCAAATCTCTTTTTGGCTTTTGTAGTAGGACGGTTTTGCATTGATTAGAGTATATCCAATAAAGACTAAAGATCAACTAAAGAAATAAATAAACAAATTAGCGAAGGGGCGATATACTTTTAACACTAAAAACAGAATGGAATCCGATGGAATTTTTTGCTAAACGTATTATTCCCTGTCTCGACGTTAAAGACGGTCGTGTTGTCAAAGGAGTTAATTTTGTCGGGCTCAAAGATGCCGGAGATCCTGTCGAAGTGGCTAAGCGTTATAACGACGAGGGGGCGGATGAACTGACGTTTCTCGATATTACGGCCTCGCACGAAGAGCGTGACACTATCGTCCATATCGTCGAGCAGGTCGCTCGAGAAGTGTTTATCCCCCTTACGGTCGGAGGCGGAATACGCGAACTTAATGATATTTATCGTCTTCTAAATGTTGGATGTGACAAGGTAAGTATTAACTCCGCTGCAATCAAGCGCCCTGAATTTATCAACGAGGGGGCCAGACGGTTTGGTGCGCAGTGCATTGTCGTAGCCATTGATGTGAAACGTACGGGAAATCAGTACAATGTGTATCTCAACGGCGGTCGTATTGATACGGGAATCAATGCACTGGAATGGGCAAAAGAGGTTGTTGATCGGGGTGCGGGAGAGATATTGCTTACGTCGATGGACGCCGATGGGACGAAAGCGGGATTTGATCTCAGTATCACCGAGCAAATCAGCCATGCCGTTAATGTCCCTGTTATTGCCAGCGGCGGAGCTGGGACAATGGAACATATCAAAGAGGCGTTTGAGCACGGTGCGGACGCAGCATTGGCAGCGAGTATTTTTCACTACAAAGAGATTGATATTATGGATTTGAAGCGTTATTTGAGCAATAACGGGATTCCGGTACGTCTATGATACTGTGCGCAGGGAATAACGAGACATTTGATTTTGCTCTCCCGATCGGGGTGGGTTTGGTCGAGAGTGCGATGAGCCTCACCCGATTGTGTTTGGTTGAAAAGCCCGAATTTCTTCTCTTCGTCGGAAGTGCGGGGAGTTATGGCGAGTATCCGATTTTTGATATTATCGAATCTAAAACAGCGGCTAACATCGAGTTAGGATTTTTGGATAAAAATGCCTATACGCCCATTGACAATGTGATATCTGCACAAACCGAAGAGCTCAAAGATGTTATCGTTAACTCCTCGAATTACATTACAACGAGCCTCAAAGCAATGGAGCAGATGAGGGCGTTAGGGATTGGGATTGAGAACATGGAATTTTTCAGTGTTATGCGAGTGGCGCAAGCGTTTGGTATTCCGGCGGGCGGGGTATTTTGTATCACTAATTTTTGTGATACCAATGCTCATCGCGATTTTGTGGCCAATCATGGATTTGCTAAAGTTCTTTTGAGCGATTATCTAAAAAATAAAGGGATCATTCATGGGTAAAAAATGCATCCTTGATTACACTAAAGCTGAACTTACACAGATGGTAAAGCCTTCATTTCGTGCGAAACAAATATGGGGATGGATTTATCATCAATACGCAATGACATTTGAAACCATGCAGAATCTTCCCAAAGCGATGCGCGAAGAGTTGGACAATACCTATACGATCATGCCTCTTAAAATTGCCCGAAAAGAGTGCTCTACCGATGGGACGATCAAATATCTTTTTGAGCTGAGCGATGGAAAAACGATCGAAACAGTATGGCTCAAGATGAAAGATGAGTCCATCGACGACGAGGGAAATATCGAGAATGAAGCCCGTTATACCGTTTGTGTCTCAACGCAAGTAGGGTGTAAAGTGGGATGTACTTTTTGTCTGACCGCTAAGGGTGGCTTTACGCGGGATTTGAGTGCAGGCGAAATTGTGGCACAAGTGTTGGCTGTCAAAGCGGACAATGGTTTGGCTGCGGCAAAGCGACTGAATATTGTTTATATGGGGATGGGTGAACCATTGGATAATCTCGAAAATTTAGCCAAAGCGATTACCATTTTTAAAGACGAAGATGGATTAAGTATTTCAGGCAAACGCCAAACGGTTTCAACGAGCGGTTTGAGTACAAAAATCGATAAACTTGGGCAAATGGATTTGGGAGTTCATATTGCCATCTCGCTTCATGCCGTGGATGATGAACTCCGCAG
>JAUYSQ010000170.1 GCA_030696285.1 Sulfuricurvum sp.
TATCATACGCTACAAGATCAAAGGTTCCTGCTTTAAAATTTTCATCCGTACTGAGTAATGGCTGCTGATTATCAAATGAGAGGCTATTTGACTGCATTGAATCTGTCGCACTTTGTGCATAGAGATTATTGGCGGATTCAATCAATCCTTTGGTAAACGCATCGAGAGATTTGATGGTTTCTTGCAAAAATCCATCATCAAACGTTCCGCTTTCATTGATGGTACTTCCGCGTAATTCGATCAATGCCCCAATTTTTCCCCCTGTAATTCGTTCAGCAAATGAGAATCGTACACTATCTTGGCGCTCATAATAAATATCATTAAATTGACCGGAATTGTTACTATTATCCACCCCTATCGGATGGAATGAAGAGCCGTCTACAATGTTAAAACCGCCTACTTGGATTGTGTAATTTCCATTATCAACAGCGATATTGCTATCAACGGGAGTATTGCTTTGTATTTGATCGGTATAAACATTTGCACCAATCAACTTTACCAGTGACATCTCCAGAACCCCTCGCTGATCTCGTAGATCATTGGCATTTGTGATGCCGTCGCTTTCAGCTACACCAATTGACTTATTGAGATTGGCAATCTGTGTACCCAATCGATTTACCTCGTCAATATTAACTTTGATTTGATCGTCAAGAGAGTTTTGTAAGCTTATTATTTGTGATTGTGTTTGATTAATGTGTTGCGTCAACGTTTGCGTTTGTTGTGCCAAGGCTACTTTTACGGCACTATTACTGGGGTTGGAAGCAAATGATTGCCAAGAGTCAAAATAATTTTTCAAATCTTCTTTGATACCGACATTGTCAATATCGGGAAAATAGGTGGAGAGCTCTTCAAGATTTTTTTTCACTGTATCGGAATAGTCTTTATTTTGTGCTGTTGTGGTGTAGCGAGAATAGACAAAGGCATCAAATATACGGGCGATTTCAGTAATTTGCGTCCCATTTCCACGTTGTCCCGGAGCAATACTTACCGGGAGTGCTTCTGACGTTACGACTCTTTGACGACTGTACCCTTCAGTTTCTGCATTGGCAATGTTGTGACCTGTAGTATCTATCCCTATTTGTGCTGCATTCAGCCCACTGTATCCGATATTGAGTGCATTAAAAATTG
>JAUYSQ010000171.1 GCA_030696285.1 Sulfuricurvum sp.
CATCGATCCGCTTGATGGATTGGCGATGGATAATATCCTCCCGTGCAAAAATATCATGAATGATATACAAGCCATCTTTTTGAAAAACGAGGAGTGGCTCACAACATTGCCTCGTAAATTCAATATCGGAATCAACGGCTCACTCTCCAACCGCGGTAATATCTTCGGTCAAGATTTTGCCCTCGCCCTCGCGCAAAAGGACGGCGTATACGGGTTCAATCTCTATCTCGGCGGACGGGTCGGAACGTTGGCCAAAAGTGCGGATATGTTTGTAGTGCCACACGAGGCGGTAAAGGTTTTTGAAGCGGTAGCACAGCTCTTTAAAACCTACGGCTTCCGCGACAACCGGAACAAAAATCGTCTTGTCTTTCTTATCGAAGCAGTGGGGATGGATAAATTTCGCAGCGCAATCGAAGAACAGCTCGGGATGTCGATGCCCTATGCCGGTGAGACTCTTTGTGCTTTGGAGGGGGGAGACCATTACGGTAAAATTGCCCTCAAAGATGGCTCGTATGCACTGTATGCAGCCGTCCCATCGGGGGTATTTAGCGGAAGCGATCTCAGCGATGCTGCCGATATTGCCGAAGCCCAAAACGGAGCCATCCGTCTCACGATCGAGCAGAACCTCATCATCACAGGGATTCAAGACGAAATAAAAGCACTCACATCGCCGCTGTTTGTCAAATACCCCAACCGCCCCTCGCCTTACATGGCAAACCTCATCGCGTGTGCGGGAAGCGAACACTGTCCGTTTGGGGTTATTCCCGGGAAACCCGATGCCATTGCTATGAGTGAGTATTTGTCTCGCGAAGTGCCGATAGAAGATGCCAAAATGCGTCTCTACTGGTCGGCGTGTGTCAAAGGATGCGGAATCCACGGCGCAGGTGATTTGGGATTTGTGGGATGCAAAACGAAACAGAACAATGAAACGGTATTGGGGGTCGACATCTTCATCGGCGGAACCCTCAGCGGCGAAGGGGGAGAGGGTCATCTGCTTCTCAAAGGGATCGTACTGGAGTCAGCACGCGAATACGTCGCGGAATTGATGCGACAATATCGCGACTTGCGTACGCCCAAAGAGAGTTTGGAAAAATTCATTGTCCGCTTACAAGCCCGTTACACCAATGCGTCTATCGGATTTTTGATGCGATGGAACCGGCAAATGCGTCTGGAAAACAAACTCGAAGCCCTGCTTACCTTTAATCTCAAACGTCATGGCGGTTCGCACAAAGAACAAGATGAAATTTTTGAATTTGGTTGTGCTATTATTCAGGGAGCCACACAAAACAAGCCTTACGATACCGATGAACCGCTGGCTGAAGAAAGAAAAAGCTACCGCCATAAATCTCCCGAACTCACACTTTACAAGTCCATTATCGAAAAAATGGTAGAACCTAACCCGCTAGTACGATCAAAAGTTTTTACGGAAATTACAGTAGAATTAAAAAAAATAGAGAATGGCGAATAACATGAACTCCTCTCCTACACCGCTGGAATCGTTCATCGGATACAAAGCCGACACGGGGATGCAATGCGGTAACTATTCCATAGACGTACCGCCACTGGCAGAGGGGGAACAATACCGATTCCACTTCGATGCCACCAAATGTGTAGGCTGTCGCTGTTGTGAAGTGGCGTGCAATGAGCAAAATAACAATCCTGCCGACATAAAATGGCGTCGCGTAGGCGAGATGGAAGGGGGAAGTTTTCCCGATACCCTCCTGCTGTTTAACTCCATGAGCTGTAACCACTGCGTCGATCCTGCCTGTCTTATCGGCTGTCCCACCAACAGCTACATCAAATTTGACAACGGTATCGTTTTCCATGATGATCCCAGCTGTATCGGGTGTCAATACTGCACATGGAACTGCCCATACGGCGTTCCGACCTACCACGAAGAGCGTCACATCGTTACCAAATGCCATATGTGTCACGAACGCCTAGCCGTAGGTCAAAGCCCCGCGTGTGTTCAAGCCTGCCCCTCAGGTGCCATCGAGATAGAAACGGTCAATATCTTGGAATGGATGGCAAAGGATATAGATGAGAACGGAAATATGCCCCATCTAGCCGATGCCCGTCTCACCAACTCTACAACCCGTTTTACATTGCCTGAAAATATGCCCGAGGAGATGATGAAAGCCGATGAACATCACCTAAAACCGGCTCATGGCGAATTACCGTTAGTCTTTATGACCGTTCTGACTCAAATGTCTTTAGGCGCTTTTGGAGCGCTCTTCATCGGGGATATTCTCTCACTGTTTGGATTTTTCCAACCCAATTGGATGCTT
>JAUYSQ010000182.1 GCA_030696285.1 Sulfuricurvum sp.
CGGGCTAGGTCATTATGCCCTTCGGCTTTGGCAATCTCCGAAAACTCAGGATACATGGTTTCATGTTCGTAGTGTTCTCCCGCCATTGCCGTATCGAGATTGGCGAGGGTTGCATCCACTTCGCTCCCATGGATAAGTTTATGATAGGCTTTGTACTGCGCACGGGCATGATACATTTCATTGTCGGCGGATTCACGGAAATGGCGCTCTACTGCATGCCATCCTTCATCACGTGCGATGTCGGCAAAGAGCTCATATTTGTTCCGTGCCATGCTTTCTCCGCCAAATGCTTTCATCAAATTGACACCGGTAAGAGATTCAGTAATCATCTCCATATCATGACCGCAGCATACGAGAGTACCCCCTCCAACATTTTGGACTTCCACTTCATTTTTGCAAGTATTACAACGGTAAGTTTCGTATTTGCGCATGAACACTCCTGAATCAGATTTTATTTATTGTAGCAGAAGGGTCATCTATTTTAATGTAATTCCTTCCGACAGCATACTTTTGATAATTCTTCCATCATTGTAAATTAAAATATATCCAATTTTTAGAGAGTCTAAAAGTTTAATCGCCTTTGTTTCTTCCATTACGGATACCGCGGTGGCAAGGGCATCGAGTCTTGTGTTGTCCGTAGAATCTATGAGTGTTATCGATGCATATTTTTGTTCCGACTTACCGGTTCGAGGGTCGATAAGGTGATTGTTTTTTTTGTTCTTGATGTAGCGCTCATAGTTTCCGCTGGTACTGATGGCAAATCGAGACAAAGTTGAAGAGACAGTAGCAATTTTTCCTTGTTGATGAAACGGGTCTTGGATATCGATCACACATTCACCTAAGCAGCCAATATCCCCCGATGCGGCAATCACCCCTTTTTTGATTCCATGACGCTCCAACAGTGCTAGAGATAAGTCAACCGCGTATCCTTTGGCAATTCCTCCCAAATCAATCGTAGTATTCGACTCAAGATGAGCATGATTCCCCTTTAATAAAAGACGTTTATAGTTCACTTTTGGAAGTTTTTTGGCAATTTCATTGGAAGAGGGGATATGTTCTGCCGTACCAAAACCATACAAACCATGTGTGAGTACCCCGATGGTGACATCAAATGCACCCTCGGTAAGAGCGGATATTTCGAGAGAACGTTTAAGTACCTCAGTTGTTGTTGGGTCAACGAGTAAATCGCCTTTGGTACTCAGACGTGAAATTTCGGAGTCGCTTTTATAGGTCGAGAGACGGTTGTCCAAATTACGAAAAAGTTCAAACACCGCATCGCTTAGATTCTCGTCGTCCACCTGAACATTGATGAGCGTTCCCATATGGATTTGAGTGCGCGGCGCGGCCTCTAATAAGCTAATAAATACAAATAAGAAGAGTAGTTTTTTCATAAGAAGAATCTTACCATTTTAAAGAAGTATTTTTGCAAATGATAATTGTTTGCAATATTAATATTATTTTCAGATTGTTTTCCTATACTTTCGCTATCAATAATCACTATCATAAAAGGATACCAAGTGAAAAACCTCCTCTTAAGTGCTGTTACTGCAATGGCGATCACAACTACTCTAGGAGCTGATGAACTCAGCGATCTAAAAATTCAGCTTAAAATTCTTAGCGAACGTCTCTCAACGCTGGAAACAAATGACAAAAAACAAGCCGAACAAACAAACACGCTTACCTCAGAGCTTATCAATGTTCAAAACCAAACTTCGTTTACGGCGATTGATCCTGAAAAAGCGATTCAAGGAATGAGCCCTGCGGCTTCTAAAGTGTATTACTCTAAAAATCCTCTTTCTATTGGCGGTTACGGGGAATTGTATTATTCAAAATACAATGATAGTGTTGGGGTAGGTAATACGAAAGATGCCTATGGTGACACCTACCGCTTTATCCCCTATATCGGGTATAAATTTAGTGATGATATTATCTTAAACTCCGAAATTGAGTTTGAGCATGGTAACGAAGTAGCGATTGAGCAATTGTATGTTGATTTTATTCTTGATCCTCTGGCTACGGTTCGTATCGGTCATCAGCTCGTTCCGATGGGTTATGTCAATCTTTATCATGAACCGACATTGTTTAATACGGTCATCCGCCCCGATGTTGAAAGACAACT
>JAUYSQ010000196.1 GCA_030696285.1 Sulfuricurvum sp.
CTCATTTCATAGTGTTAGAATTATTTTGCGTTAGTTAATTAGGATAGATTTGAGAGAATGTGATTGTAAGTTCTCCTCTTTTTTTGCAACATGGCTGATGTTAGCACTATAGGTATTCGAACTATACGTTAATAGTCGCAAGTAAAATCTCAATAAGGAGGCGGTAAAGATGAAAAATAGACAATGGGGTGTTTTCACAGTTGGTCTGCTCGCAGTAATAGGATTAACGAATGAAGCTCAAGCGTTGCCGATGTTTGGTAAACAAACCGGTTTGGACTGTAAAGCATGTCACTTGCAGCATATACCAAAACTAAATGCAGCAGGTCGAAAGTTTGCCGCTTCGGGGATGACCCAAAGTATCAAAGCTACAGATGCCAACAACAGCGGAATGGATTTGAACCCGTCTGTTATGTTTAAATCTATTTATGAAAAAACATGGGATCTGCCAACGTCTTCCGGCAAAATAAAAGTGACACCCACCAGCGATGGCGATTTAGCCGTGCCTAAAACGGCGAGCTTATTTGTGGGCGGGAGAGTGAGTGACAAGGTCGGGGCTATTGTCAACCTTTCGTATAAAGATATTGAAAATAACTCGATTGGCGGAAAAGTCGTTTATGCAAATGAGATTGACGGCGGATACTGGGGTACGGCTGTTTACTCGTCAGACAATTTCGGTCCGTTCTCGGGGATGGAAACCTACAATTCCAGTCTCTATAAGCCTCTAAAAACATTTGACATGAAAAAATTATCCAATGCTTTTCAGGCAACAAACTTGGGAAGCGGCTCGGCAACGGGGGTGCAATTTTATTACGATAAAGACAAACTCTTTAGCGGCGGTGACCATGTCTTTGGAAGCGTAGGGATGTATGCTCCGGCGCAAGATAATCGTTATATGGATATTACGAATAATCTAATCCCTTTTGCGAGAGTGGCGTATGAGTATCCTGTCGGTGATTTCAACCTGATTTTGGGTGGTTTTGGTATCGTGGGGGGATCTACTGTCTCTTCGACGGAGCCAATGCATATCAAGCGTGAAACCTATGGTATGGATTTGCAACTCGAGGGGATGATGCTTGAAAAAAGTGTTTCATTGATCATGAGTAACGTCTTTTATAATAAGCTTACCTATACCGGTTTAGGTTCAGAGGTTGAAGAATTTAATGATGTCTTTAATGATGCGTTTTCTGTAGAGGGAGAGGTCAATCTTACTCCTGATTTCGGTATCAAAGCGGCGTATATGACAATGAATGATCGTAATGTGTATTCCGATTCTAAATATAACAATGTCAAAGACTTAGACAGTGCATACACGATAGGGCTTGATTATTCCTTTGCACTCTATCTCCCGATGAAACTCTCTGTAGAACATGCTTGGGCTAAGCCATATCTCGATAAGGTTAAAGACTATCGAGACTTAATGGTGACGTTAAACGTTCTCTACTAAAAAGATACTTGAATAAAAAAGGATTAAAAATGAAAAATGAAACTAAAAAAAGATTATTAGGACTCAGCGTAGCTGCTGCATTGTTGCTGGGCACAAGTACCTATGCCGGAAAAATCATCACGAATGCTACGTATGATAATAATGTTACGAGCAGCTCTAGTGCTATTGTTACAGATAGCACGCAGTTTGGCTTGACCGGATGGAATCTGGATAATGTTGTCGTCAAGATTACAAATTTACTTTATCAGACGATTGCTAAGACATTT
>JAUYSQ010000201.1 GCA_030696285.1 Sulfuricurvum sp.
ACGTACGTTTAAGGGCCATAAAGGTTCTGTACAAAAGAAAATCGGGAAATAAGGAAGAGATATGGCAAGAGCATTATTAAAATTCGTTCGCGTATCTCCGACTAAATCTCGTTTGATCGCTCGCGAAGTTCAAGGTATGAATGCAGAGCAAGCATTGGCAGCGTTGGAGTTCACTCCAAACAAAGCAGCAAAAATCATCGCTAAAGTAGTTGCATCAGCAGTTGCAAACAGCGGAAGTGAAGCGGAAGATTGTATTATTAAATCATGCCGCGTTGACAATGGCCCGGTACTCAAGCGTTTTACGCAGCGAGCACGTGGTACAGCGTCAGGCATCCGTAAACCGACTGCGCACATTTTGGTAGAAGTAGAGGGTAAATAATTATGGGTCATAAAGTTAATCCTATTGGACTTCGTCTTGGTATCAACCGCAACTGGGAATCTCGTTGGTTTCCTAACTTTAAAACAGCTGCGGTATCTCTTGGTGAAGATTACAAAATCCGTACATTCTTGAAAAAAGAACTCTACTATGCCGGTGTGAGCAACATCGTCATTGAACGAACAGCTAAGCGTCTTCGTGTAACGATCATCGCAGCTCGTCCGGGAATCATTATCGGTAAAAAAGGTTCTGATATCGAGAAAATCAAAGATTCTCTCAACAAACTTATCGGAAAACCAGTTGCCCTTAACATCAAAGAAGAGAAAAAAGCACAAGCGTCTGCGCAACTCGTTGCGGAAAACGTTGCTACTCAACTTGAAAAACGTGTGGCTTTCCGCCGTGCGATGAAAAAAGTTATGCAAAATGCACAACGTGCCGGCGCAAAAGGGATTAAAGTCTCTGTTGCAGGTCGTCTTGGCGGTGCAGAAATCGCTCGTACTGAATGGTATCTTGAGGGACGTGTTCCTCTTCATACTCTTCGTGCAAAAATCGATTACGGTTTTGCAGAAGCGCACACCACTTACGGTGTAATCGGTATTAAAGTTTGGATTTTCAAAGGTGAGGTTCTCACTAAAGGTATCCAGCCTGAAGCCAAAGAAACTAAAGAAGAGGGTCGTGAAGATCAACAACGCCGCCCTCGTCGAAAGGTTAACTAATCATGTTAATGCCTAAGCGTACGAAATATCGTAAACAAATGAAAGGGCGTAACCGTGGTTACGCTACTGTCGGAAACAAACTTGAATTCGGTTCTATCGGATTCAAAGCAACGGAAGCGGGACGTATTAACTCTCGCCAAATTGAAGCGGCTCGTATCTCAGCTACTCGTCACATTAAACGTACGGGTAAGATCTGGATTCGTGTATTCCCTGCTAAACCTTTGACTGCCAAACCACTTGAAGTGCGTATGGGTAAAGGTAAAGGTGCAGTGGATCAATGGGTTATGAACATCAAGCCAGGCCGTATCATTTTTGAAATGGGTGGGGTTGAAGAGACTCTTGCTCGTGAAGCGTTAGCGCTTGCGATGCAAAAACTTCCGTTCAAAACTAAAATTGTAACTTTGGAGATGAGCAATGAAATATACTGATTTAAACGGTAAAACCGCTGCTGAACTTCAAGGTGCGCTCAAAGAGAAGAAGATTGAGCTTTTCACTTTGAAAATCAAGCAAAAAATGATGCAATTGACTAACACGAGCGAACTTCGCACGGCGAAAAAAGACATTGCACGTATCAACACCGCGCTTAGCGCAGTGAAGTAAGGGTGAACCTATGACACATAAACGTGAAATTCAAGGTATCGTAGTAACTAACGGAGCCGATAAAACAGCAACAATCGTTGTTGAACGTCGCGTTATGCACCCACGTTACCACAAAACGGTAAAACGTTTTAAAAAATACATGGTACATGATGAAAACAACCAATTGAATATTGGTGATGAGATCATTGCTATCGAGTGTCGTCCGCTTAGTAAAAGCAAATCATTCCGCCTTAAATCTCTTGTAAAAGCAGGAGTAAGCGCATGATTCAAAGTTTTACTCGTCTAGCAGTAGCGGATAACACAGGTGCGAAAGAGATCATGTGTATCAAAGTTCTTGGCGGTTCAAAACGTCGTTACGCAACAGTAGGTGATGTTATCATCGCTTCTGTTAAAAAAGCGACGCCAACCGGTAAAGTAAAAAAAGGTCAAGTAGTAACAGCGGTTGTTGTTCGAACGAAAAAAGAGATTCACCGTGATAACGGCTCTTTGATCCGTTTTGATGAAAATGCAGCTGTTATTCTTGATAAAAAACGTGAGCCTGTTGGAACACGTATTTTCGGACCTATCGGACGTGAAGTTCGTTATGCAGGTTTCATGAAAATCGTATCTTTGGCTCCGGAGGTTGTATGATGGCAAAATTTAATTTCAAAAAAGGCGATACTGTTGAAGTAATCGCTGGCGACGACAAAGGTACTAAAGCAGAAGTGCTTCAAGTAATGCCTAAGAAAAACAAAGTAATCGTTAAGGGTGTTCGTGTTGCGAAAAAAGCGATCAAACCTACCGAGCAAAATCCACAAGGCGGATTCTTGAACAAAGAGATGCCTGTTGATGCATCAAATGTCCGTAAAGTTGAGGCGTAATCATGGCACGACTAAAAGATAAATATTTGGCTCTTAAGCCAGAGCTTCAAGCGGCTCTTGGTATTGCTAATACTATGCAGACTCCTAAGCTTGAAAAAGTGATCATCTCTGTTGGTTGTGGCTTTGCTATGAAAGACAACAAATTGATCCAAAATATCCAAGATACAATCAGCAACATCGCTGGTCAACGTGCTTCTGTAGTAGTAGCACGTAAATCAGTTGCTGGATTTAAAGTACGTGAAGGGATGCCGGTTGGTGTAAAAGTTACACTTCGCGGTGCTCAAATGTACGATTTCTTGGATAAACTAATTAGCGTATCTCTTCCTCGTATGAAAGACTTCCGTGGTATTCCACGTAACGGTTTTGACGGTCGCGGAAACTACAACTTCGGTTTGACCGAGCAGTTGATTTTCCCTGAGGTTGATTACGATTCAATTATGCAAATCCACGGGATGAACATCACCGTAGTAACAAGCGCAACCGCTGACAAGGATGCTTTCAAGCTTCTTGAGATGGTCGGTATGCCGTTTGCAAAAGGAAGAGAATAATGGCTAAAAAGTCAATGATCGCTAAAGCGGCTCGCACACCAAAATTTGCAGTTCGCGCGTACACTCGTTGTCAGATCTGTGGTCGTCCACACTCTGTTATCAGCGATTTCGGAATTTGTCGCATATGCTTTCGCAAGATGGCAAATGAAGGGTTACTCCCAGGCGTAAGAAAGTCAAGCTGGTAAGTCCAGCTCGATACTGCTTACGATTTAGATAAGGAAAATAAATGATTAATGATTTGATCGCGGATTCGTTGACTCGTATCCGTAATGCTGCAATGCGTCGTTTGGATTCAACTACACTAATGCATTCTAAGACTGTAGAAGCGGTAGTTGCTATTTTGGCAGACAAAGGGTATATTGAGAGTTTTAACGTTGTTGAAAACGGCGTTAAGAAAACTATCAATGTCGTATTAAAGTATGACGTTAACGGTCGTACAGTAATTAATGAAGTAAAACGTATTTCTAAATCAGGACGACGTGTTTACAAGGGTGTGGCCGAACTTAAGCGTTTCAAAAACGGTTATGGTACGATCATTGTCAGCAGTTCAAGAGGGGTTCTTCCTAACGATAAAGCATTCGAGCTTGGCGTTGGCGGCGAAGTCCTTTGTACAATTTGGTAAGGGGATAAGATGTCACGTATTGGAAAACTTCCTGTTTCTATCCCTTCTGAAATCGCTGTAACTCTTGAGAATGGAGTAATCACTTTTGTAAAAGGTGAAACAACTCACGTTCTTGATACACGCGGAAACTGTGGCGTAACACTTGAAGATAATGCTTTGAGCTTTGCTACAAACTCTGATAACCGTGCGGATCGTGCTTTTTGGGGTACTTACCGTGCACTTGCACAAAATGTCGTTGTTGGTTTAACGACTGGTTTTGAGAAAAAACTTGAAATCAATGGTGTTGGTTACCGTGCTGCTGTTGAAGGCGCTATTTTGAAACTTCAATTGGGCTTCAGCCATGATATCCTTTTTGATATCCCTGCTGGTGTTGCGATTTCGGTTGAGAAAAACGTTATTACTATCAAAGGTACTGACAAGCAACAAATTGGACAAATTGCAGCGGTTATTCGTTCATTCCGTCCACCTGAGCCGTATAAAGGCAAAGGTGTTAAATACTCTGATGAGACTATCCTGCGTAAAGCCGGTAAGACATCTAAGAAATAAGGGGCGATGACATGACAGGTAAAACACTTAAAATTAAAGCGGCAAAACGTCTCCAACGTAAACGTCGTATTCGCTCTAAAATCTCAGGATGCGCGACTTTGCCACGTATCTCAGTATTTCGCTCTAACCGCTTTATCAGCGCTCAAGCGATTAACGATGAGCAAGGGACAACTCTTGCAGCCGTACACTCAAAAACTTTGGGTCTTAAAGCCAATATGGAAGATGCTGCAAAAGCAGGCGCTGTATTCGCACAAACCCTAAAAGATGCTGGGATTAATGAAGTAACGTTTGACCGTAACGGATTTTTGTACCACGGTGTCATAAAAGCATTTGCCGAAGCACTTCGCGCGAATGAAATCAAGTTTTAAGGGCTGAATGATGAATCCTATTAATAGAGAAGAATTTTCAGAAGCGATCGTAAATATCGGTCGTGTAACCAAAGTTGTAAAAGGTGGACGTCGTTTTCGTTTCACTGCACTTGTGGTTGTTGGTAACAAAAAAGGGACTGTAGGTTACGGTGTCGGTAAAGCGAAAGAGGTTCCTGATGCTATCCGTAAAGCGGTAGATGAGGCGTTCAAAAATCTTACAGTTGTTAAGATTAAAGGGACAACCATTGCTCACGATATCGAAGTAAAATACAACGCAAGTCGTATGTTGCTTAAACCGGCATCTGAAGGTACAGGAGTTATCGCCGGCGGCGCTGCTCGTCCTGTTCTTGAGCTTGCTGGAATCCAAGACATTCTTACGAAGTCTTTGGGTTCAAACAATCCAAACACCGTGGTTCGTGCAACAGTTGATGCACTTTCACGTATCAAAGGATAAGGTATGGCACTCGAAAATTTAACACCTGCTGAGGGGTCAACCCACAGCAGAAAACGTCTTGGACGTGGCGCTGGTAGCGGTACCGGTAAAACTTCTGGTAAAGGACACAAGGGGCAAAAAGCTCGTGGAGGTTACAATGAAAAGCGTAACTTCGAGGGTGGACAACAACCTCTTGCTCGCCGTTTGCCAAAAATTGGATTTACGTCTCGTGTCGTAAAACCAACGATCATTAACGTTGAAAAAACAAACGTAATTGCTGAACTTTCAGAAATTACAATGGAAACAATCCGTAGCGTACACCGTTTGAAAAAATCGGTCACTCAAGTTAAACTTGTTGGTGCAAGCGCAAAAGATTTAGCATCTAAAATTAAAGACGAAAACGTTACAACTACTGGTAACTAATGAACCAGCAACTTGTAAACAAGATCTTAATTACGATCGGTTTTCTCTTTATCTTCCGTCTACTGGCATATGTGCCGGTACCGGGTGTTGACACAGCAGTTATTGCTTCATTTTTTGATCAACATCAAGCTGACGCGTTGGGTCTTTTTAATATGTTTAGCGGTAACGCCGTAGAACGCCTCTCCATTATCTCCCTTGGTATTATGCCCTACATCACTGCATCGATCATTATGGAATTATTAGCAGCCACTTTCCCTAACTTAGCGCAAATGAAAAAAGAGCGTGACGGTATGGTTAAATACATGCAAATTATCCGTTATGCAACGATTGCGATTACGATTGTTCAAGCGATTGGTGTCAGTGTTGGATTGCAAAGTATGACAGGTAAAGACGGAGCCAGTGCGATCTTGGTGGATCACTCTACGTTTATGTTGCTTGCCGTCGTTTCGATGTTGGCAGGAACTATGCTGTTGATGTGGATTGGGGAGCAGATTACCCAAAGCGGTATCGGTAACGGTGTCTCTTTGATTATCTTCGCAGGTATTGTTTCGGCGATCCCAAGTGCGATTTCTCAAGCGATTACAATGGTTAATACCGGAGCTATGAGCTTTATCGCCGTTCTCGCTATTGTCGCCTTGGTTGTAGCTACCGTACTGGTTATCATCTATGTTGAATTGGGTGAGCGCCGTATTCCGGTGACGTACGCGAAAAAGACGATGCTTCAAAATCAAAACAAACGGGTTATGAATTATATCCCCGTCAAAGTAAACTTATCAGGGGTTATTCCTGTTATCTTTGCTTCGGCAATTTTGATGTTCCCAATGACCGTTTTATCATCAAGTACAAATCCTACTATCCAAGCCATCGCGGATGTTCTCAATCCGAATCACTATTTCTTTAACTTTTTGACGTTTGTTTTTGTCGTGTTCTTTGCATTTTTCTATGCGTCTATCGTATTCAATGCCAAAGATATCGCCGATAACCTAAAACGTCAAGGTGGATTTATCCCGGGTGTTCGCCCAGGTGATTCGACCAAAGAGTTCTTGAATGATACGGCAGGACGCTTAACGATTACGGGTGCAATTTATCTTGGACTTGTTGCAACGTTACCGTGGGTTATCGTTAAAGCGATGGGTGTGCCGTTCTTCTTTGGAGGGACGGCAGTACTGATCGTGGTTCAAGTAGCACTCGATACAATGCGCCGTGTTGAAGCGCAAGTGTATACGAGTAAATACCAAACCCTTAGTGCGGTCGGTCTTTAAAAATGGCGATTGCGCTACGTAAAAATGACGAAATAGCCAAACTCCGAGCTGCGAATAAAATCGTAGCTGGGACGTTGGAGCTATTGCGAGCTCATGCAAAAGTAGGTGTTTCTTTAAAGGAATTGGACGCGATGGGTGAGGAGTATATCCGGTCTCATAATGCTAAACCCTCCTTTAAAGGGCTCTACGGTTTTCCAAGTTCGGTATGCACATCTGTTAATGAGGTCGTTATTCACGGTATCCCTACGGATTACAAACTTCAAGAAGGCGACATTGTCGGCTTTGATGTCGGGAGTGAAAAGGCGGGATATTTTGGGGATGCGGCGATTACAGTTGGTATCGGAGCGATATCCAAGGAAGATGAGGCGTTGATCGCATGTGCGAAAGATACCCTCTATCATGCCATTGATATTATCAACGATCGTATGAGATTCAAAGAGCTCTCTCATGAAATGGAAAAGTTTATTCTTTCACGCGGTTACGTTCCGTTACGCAATTTTTGTGGACACGGTATCGGTAAAAAACCGCATGAAGAGCCAGAAATTCCCAACTATCTGGATGGTATTAACTCAAAATCGGGGCCAAAGATTAAAAACGGAATGGTTTTTTGTCTGGAGCCGATGATTTGTCAAAAAGAAGGAACTTCTAAAATTTTGACAAACGGTTGGGATGTGGTGAGTACAGATGGGCTGAGAAGCTCTCATTACGAGCATACGGTTGCGATTATCAACGGTAGAGCTGAAATTTTATCAATCACGTAAAGGAATTTTATGGCAAAAGATGATGTCATCGAAGTAGACGGAAAGATTGTTGAAGCACTACCGAACGCAACGTTTCGTGTGGAGCTTCCAAATGGGCATGTGATTTTGTGTCACATCGCTGGAAAAATGCGTATGCACTATATCAAAATTTTACCGGGTGATACGGTTAAACTCGAACTTACCCCATACAGTCTTGATAAAGGGCGTATTACGTACCGTTACAAGTAAGTAGTTTCTGGTCATTCCCGCGCAGGCGGGAATCCAGCTTCTCTTATTATTTTACAAAACTACAGCAATAATCACTAATCGTTTTAACTTTTAAATGAAACGCACTGTTAGCCGGAACATCAAAACTTTCTGGACCATTAATAGTCATCCACTCTGGTGAATCTGGAAGCTG
>JAUYSQ010000202.1 GCA_030696285.1 Sulfuricurvum sp.
ATGTGATCGACAAACGAATTTTTAGGATACCAATCGAAATGGATATTTTTTGATTCCCCTTGAAAGGATCCTTCATCATGAATCGTAGCAATGGCGTCGTAGTCGTTGTCACTCTCTTTGGATTCAAACAAATTCTTATGATAAAGTTCAAATTTTCTGGAGAGGGTATTTTGGTAGTTAAAAAGAGCATCGCGCATCGAAAGCTCCCTGAGTTGTCCCCCATTTTTTTCATCAAATACCGCGATGAGCGAAGGTGTTTTGAATTTCGCCTCTTGGTATCCGTCTTTTTTGATGTGGGTGAGTGAGAGGGCCTTTGTCTCTTCGGGGAGGAGATTTTCCGCTTCAATGACAAAGCGGTAGGCGTTATCTCTGAGATTCGGAAGATAAAGTCCGCCAAAAACGCCGTGCCAAAAGACATCGTTTGCTTGAGCTTTGAAAATCGCATCGTCGAATTTTTTGTTTTTGAGAGAGGTTCGCTGACCGGAGAGGTCTAACACTCTTTTGTGGAGATAGTTACTCTCAGGGTATTTGATAAAAAAGTTTTTCCATGTTCCCCCTGCGTAATAGAGTTTCGACGGGCTCTCTTGCAAGGCTTCTTCTCCGTGTTCAAATCTTTCAAAGGAGGAAGGGCTTAGTGACCACTTCGACATCTCAAAATAGGAAACATTGGGAAGATAGACGGTACCAAGCGGTTTGGACTTTTTAAAAAACGTATCAAACGTCATGCTCTCAATGGTGTCATCCGCAACGATTTTTTCCAAAAATTCCTTAAGCCATTTTTTTTCAAAGACCCATTCGTATGTTTTCGGCCAGAGGCCAAATTTTTCACCGTCGTCAAACAGAATCGACGCGGTGTTTTCCCCTGCTGTTTTTTTGATCTCCTCTACCGCAGAGTCAACTTTTTGAAACGGTATGGCATAGCGTAACTCTTTGTTGATCGGGAAGAGGGTGAGAGAGTGCTGTGAATCGTCAGTGACATACATACCGGCTGTTT
This sequence comes from Sulfuricurvum sp., assembly GCA_030696285.1. Lineage (GTDB taxonomy): Bacteria > Campylobacterota > Campylobacteria > Campylobacterales > Sulfurimonadaceae > Sulfuricurvum. Next base: position 995 of record JAUYSQ010000202.1, read on the forward strand.
TCGTCTCTTCAACGCCGGCACGCAAGAGATGATAATCATCAATGATGGCGTAGTGGATGTTACATGCCGATAAATCAGCAATAATCGAATCGTCCCACACCCGTTCGGTGAGCCATATCCCCTTGGGAGTTTGGGCAAAATGTTTTTTGATGTAGGCAGAGAGCTTGGTAATCTGATCTATGCGATCAGGGGAGGGAATGGAGGGGAGAATAGGTTCATAAAATCCTCCCGTAAAAAATTCTATCTGTTTTGATGCCGACATCTCTTGCAACAATGTAAAAAGTTCGGTGTCATTTTTTTCGATGTATTCCAAAAGCCAGCCGCTAAAATGGACTGAAAATTTAAACGCAGGAAACTTTTTAGCAAGCGTTATAAAGGGCTTGTACGATTTTTCGATCGCTTCATCAACAACGTGATAAAAGTTTTCGACCGGTTGATGACAGTGTATTCCAAATAGGAGATTTGTCTTCATTGACCCTCTTTTTGGAGAGTAGAGTAGTGTACATCATGGTGCATCTGGGAATGACCTGTAGTGAATTTTGAGACAAATACCTCATCCTCTCCAAGCATTATAAGTGAGGAGGGCGGAGTGACATCTAAAAGTTCATAGATTTTAAACACTCTGTTTTTGAAGAGATTCTTGAATCCCTCTTTGGTTTGTGCCGTTTCACTTTTGCCTATCCACCAAAACCAATCGCTTCCGAGGGCTGCCATAAAATGTTCATACGCTTTTTTTCGGGTATCTGCATCAACCGTTGTCGTCTGAAAAAGTATTTTTACCGATGCAAGCTCTTCCCAAAGAGCATTTTTTTCGGCATCACCGATCCAAATTGAAAAATCACCTGCCCAGCTTCCGCTTTTGATCGTTTGGAGGGTTGGCAGGTTATCATTGTGTGTAATATCGCTGAAAGATTGAGTTTCTATCCACTCGCACGAGGCTATGCGGCCGTAAAGCTCCTCGAAAAAAGGGAGGGCATTGTGCGGGAAAAACTCCCATGCATTTTCTCCATCAAGGGCTACCGTGACAACGGGATCCTCATTTTGTCGGTAAATAGTGTCGAGTTTCATGAAAAAATCATCTACGGCCTCTTTTGGGCTCATATGTGAGTAGCAAAAACCAATAGAGTCGCTTAAACATCTATCCCGAAAAAAGAGGGTGATTTTGTTCTCTTTATTTTCATAATTATAAGGGGTGAAGTGATTTTTCCCCTCTAAAAGCCACTCATCGGCAACGATCCATTTTACCTCTTGATCCAAAAATAACTCAACGCTTTTTTGACTGATTGATCCCTCTGCGGGCCAAAATCCTAATGGTTTGGAGCCAAAAAATTTCTCAAAATAGGTGATGGCATGCTTCAGATGCCACAGTGCTTCTTCTTTGAAATTGGTATCAAAATTTGGGAGAAGAGCGTTTGGATTTGGAGATATTGCCTCTTTTGGATCAATCAGCAAGGGGAGAATGGGATGGTGAAAGGGGGTGGTGGAGAGATCGATTTTTCCCTCTTGAAAAAGCTTTTTATAATAAGGGATAATTGATTCCACAAAAGTATAGAGCTCTTTTCTCAACGACAATGCCTCCTGCTTCGTGCATTCCCCTTTTTTCTGGATCAATTTTTCAACGAGAGGGCTGTTTTGACGCAGATAATTACCGCAATTTTCCAAAAGTATGGATACCTCTGCCGTATCGAAATAATTTTTGGTTCGACTATCTTCTAGTTGATAGAGGAGTGTCGGGGTGAGATTAAAGGTTGCTTTGATGTTGTATTTAGCGCATAAATAAGGCATATCGAAATAGTTCTTAAGAGCATGAAGATAGACCCAAGGAAAATCTATTTGTTCACTCAGTGCATTTTCGTAGAGCGGTTGGTGCATATGCCATAAAAAACAAAGTTTTAATCTCTTCATCTCTACTCTCCTTGGTTTAATCCCGATAAAATGCGACCCATTTTTAAAAGTTCAGGTTTGATTTCGTATTTTCCATTGCTGACTGTTTCGATATCTAAAAAATCGAATTTTCCATTTTTAGTCACAATGGTGTGGTGATTATTGGAAGCTTTTTCCAATCGGTCAAGGGCAAAAACAACAAATTCATGGGCGATTAATCGGTCAAATACACTCGGATTCCCCCCTCTTTGGATATGTCCAAGCTTGGTCACTCTCGATTCGAGTCCGATCTTTTCTTCAAACCATGTTTCAATCGTTTCGCTCATATTGGATCCTTCAGCTGTAATCGCTATGGCGTAGGTTCTCCCCTCTTCGACCTCTTTTTTGAGCTTTTTTTCGAGTGAAGAGAGGTTTAGTTCCAGTTCGGGGATGACGCATACTTCTGCACCGCAGGTTAATGCTGAAACCAGTGCCAAATATCCGCATTCTCTCCCCATGGTCTCAATAACGAATGCCCTTTTAAAAGAGGCGGCCGTATCGCGAATATCATCGATAGCTCGACGAATAACATTCAAGGCGGTATCAACCCCGAGACAATAATCGGTTCCAAAAATATCGTTGTCGATGGTGGAGGGGATTCCTATAAAATCGATTCCAAAATCGTCATAAAAAACCTCAAGAGCCCGAAAACTTCCATCGCCGCCCAAAACGATCAGTTTTTCTATCCCCTCATTTTTGAGATTTTGATGGGCAACGGCTCGGTAGTGTTTTTCAAAAAAACGTTTTGATCGTGAGGACCGTATGACGGTGCCGCCGCGATAGATAATCCCTGAGACATCCGAATGTTCCGCTTTTTTGATGTTGCCGTCGATAAGCCCTTCTAATCCGTCGTAGATCAGATAGGGTTCAATGTTTCGAATATAACACTCTTCGACAAAGGCTTTGATCGCCGGATTCATCCCTGCACAATCTCCGCCGGAGCAAAAAATCCCTATTTTCATCTTTATTCCCCTCTCTTCTGATAATTCTTTTCAAATTTAATATTAAGTGTATTTATAATGCTACTATTATGACAAGAATATGGTTACACAATGATATCTTTTTAATCTCTTGAATGGAGATTATTTTACGCTAAAATTGATGTATATGAGTTGAGTTACGATGTAAAAATAAGAGCGGGGCATTTATGAAAACAAAAAGTCTCTATATCTCATCCCTCGAATCCTCTGTAGGAAGTTTAATCGTGACGATGGGGATTATGGAACACCTCAAAGGGAAGCTTGAAAAAGTGGCATTTTTTCGGCCTGTTATCCCAAACGGCAGCGAACGCGATAAAGATATTGATTTTATGATGAATCGGTATCCTTTGGGGATGGAATATACGCAGATGTATTGCTATACGGTGGAGGAGGTAGAGGGGTTGATCGCGCAGAACCTCTATCATGAAGTGTTAGAGAAGGTGATCGAAAAATTTAAAAGCTTGGAGCGGTGCTACGATTTTGTCCTGATTGAAGGATTGAATCACTCTTATTTTTCCAATACACTTGATTTTGACATCAACCTCTCCATCGCAAAAAATCTAAACAGCCCCTATATCAGTATTTTAAAAGGGGAACATAAAGAGCTCAAAGCAATCAAAGATGAAATTCACATCGAAGCAGAGGCTATCAAATCAGCAGGATGCCAACACTTCGCTACGTTTGTAAACCGTTTGGGAAATCATGAGATAGAAGCGTTAAAAAAACTGGCTTCAACACAGCCTCTTCAGTCTCCACCGCTTTATTTTTTACCGGAGATACCGGAGCTTAGTACCCCTACGGTTGCCGATATTATGAAAACGCTGGGGTGTACTCATAGTTTTGGAAAGGAAAGTGATCTAAGACGAGTGGTCAAACAGAGTAAAATCGCTGCGATGAGATTGGAAAATTTTTTAGAGTTTATCGAAGAGGGGGATCTTGTTATTACGTCAGGGGATCGCTCTGATATTCTAGTCGGGTGTTTAAGTACCGCTTTTTCGAAAAATTATCCTACGATTGCCGGTATTTTGCTCACGGGCGGGATAGTACCCCCTCTATCACTACAGCGACTTTTTAACGGTTGCCGAGATTTTTCCCTCCCCATACTCAGCGTTGATACCGATACCTATACGACCGCTATGAATGTTGCTGCCGTACGGGCAACGATGAGTGCTCACAATGACCGAAAAATCGCGCTGGCTCAGGGACTATTTACTTCCAATGTCAATATGCGGGAGATTGAAGCAAAAATTGATACGGACACCTCTTCCTCCTCCATGACCCCCAATATGTTTGAATATGCCCTTTTTGAGAGAGCACGGGAGAATCGGAAGCGGATTGTTTTGCCCGAGAGCGGAGATGAACGTATTTTAAGAGCTGTTGAGATTCTTTTACGACGGGATGTTGCCGATATCATTTTACTGGGAGAGAGAGAAGAGATTGAGCACAAAAGCTCTTTGCTGGGGCTTGATATTTCAAAAGCGACGATTGTTGATCCTAAAAATTCATCGTTAATGGAGGAGTTCGTCACCTCTTTTTATGAACTGCGCAGGGCAAAAGGGCTGAGTCGGAGTGCCGCACGTGACACGATGATGATGAGCAACTATTTCGGGACGATGATGGTCTATTTGGGCTATGCTGACGGGATGGTTTCGGGAGCGGTGCATACGACCCAAGAGACCATTCGCCCCGCACTTCAAATCATCAAAACCAAACCAAACGTCTCCATTGTCTCCAGTCTCTTTTTTATGTGTTTGGATACACGGGTTCTTGTGTATGGTGACTGTGCGGTTAATCAAGACCCAAATCCGGAAGAACTGGCACAAATCGCGATCTCCTCGGCAGATACTGCCAAAATGTTTGGGATCGAGCCAAAAATAGCGATGCTGTCGTATTCTACAGGAGAATCAGGGCAGGGCGATGAGGTGGAAAAAGTACGATTGGCAACTAAGATCGTACACGAAAAAAGAGCCGATTTGCTCATAGAAGGTCCGATCCAATACGACGCGGCTGTTGATCCGAGTGTGGCGATGGCGAAACTTCCAAACAGTGCGGTTGCGGGGCAGGCGACGGTCTTTATTTTCCCGGATCTTAATACGGGAAACAACACTTATAAAGCGGTACAGCGAAGCTCAGGGGCGGTTGCGATCGGTCCAATACTGCAAGGGCTCAACAAGCCGATCAATGATTTGAGCAGGGGCGCTTTGGTAGCGGATATTGTCAATACCGTTGCCATTACCGCGATTCAAGCGGGAGATGTTTCGTGAAAATTTTAGTCCTCAACAGTGGAAGCTCGTCGATAAAATATACCCTTTTTGATGCATTGAAACCGCTTCAGCATGGAATAGTTGAGAATGTTACGTGTTATGAAGAGGCGATTGAGACTATTCTTGAGAAGATCGGCCATGTCGATGCAGTGGGTCATCGCGTCGTTCATGGAGGAGAAGTCTATACAAAAAGCGTATTAATCGATAGTGAGGTGATGAGGTCGATCGAAGCGTTGATCCCTCTGGCTCCTTTGCACAACAAAGCTAATCTTGCAGGAATACAAGCCATTGCTGCGCGCTATCCTCATATCAAGCAAGTTGCCGTTTTTGATACGGCGTTTCATACTACGTTGCCAAAGCCGGTATATTTGTATCCGATCCCTTATAGATTTTACGAAGAGTTTAAAATCCGACGCTATGGATTTCATGGTACGTCCCATCACTATGTAGCAAAAGAGGCAGCCAAAATTTTAGGTAAAAGTATCGAGTCACTCAATGCGATTACCCTTCATTTAGGAAACGGTGCGAGTATGTGCGCGATACAAAATGGGTTAAGTGTGGATACAACGATGGGATTTACGCCGTTAGAGGGGCTCATGATGGGGACACGGTGTGGTGATATTGACCCCGCTATTGTGCTGTATTTGGAAAAAGAGGGCTTTAGCGGGGATGCGTTGGACGAAATCCTCAACAAAGAGAGCGGGCTAAAAGGGATCTGCGGCAATTATGATATGCGCGAAATCCACGAAATGATGGATAATGGTGACGAGTATGCACAGCTGGCACTGGATATGTTTACCTACCGTATTAAAAAATACATCGGAGCTTACAGTGCTGTTTTAGGACGGGTCGATTGTATTGTCTTTACGGGCGGTATTGGTGAGCATGAGAGCCGTGTGAGGTTGAATGCGTGCAGTGATTTGGAAAATATCGGTATTGTATTAGATCCTGTACGCAATGAGTATTGTGTGCAAGAGAGTGTTCAAATTAGTACCAATGAGAGCCGTGTAAAGATTTTAGTGATCCCTACTAATGAAGAGCTGGAAATTGCGATTCAAACGAAAGAAGCGGTTGGACGTCACGCTAAGACGGGGTAATAAGAGGGACAAAACGAAAACCCGGAAGTTCATAGGCATCGATTTTTCCCTTTTGGTCTTTTGTGATGCGCCAAATGCTATTCTTGACGGGAATGACAAGTATTCCATCCGGTTTGAGCTGATCAAAGAGAGGTGTGGGCATATGGGGAGCACTTGCGGAGATGAGGATACGGTCATACAGATGCCCAGGTTTTCCAAGAACCGAGCTGTCGGCCAACTCAATCGAAGCGTTGGCTATCTGCACTTTCTGTAAATTTCTCCGGCCGTATTCGACCAAAGACGTGACTCTCTCAATCCCCTCTACCAATCCATTTTGTCCGACCGCCGCAGCAAGAAGAGCCGTTGTCCATCCTGATCCTGATCCGATATCCAAAATTTTATCTCCCGCTCTGGGATGAAGCATTTCCAGCATAATAGCGACGGTTGTGGGTTGGGATATGGTTTGCCCCTCACCGATTTGCAGGGGATAATCGCCGTATGTTTCCGTATGCAGCTCTTTGGGGACAAAAAGGATACGGTCACATTTCTCGAACGCATCGATCAGTGACGGAGAACGAAGTACACCGGAACGGACCAGATGGTCGATAAGTTCTTGATTTGTATGCATACCGGCTCCCTTTCTTATTGAACAAACTTTTTACTCTTCTCTATCATAACAAAAAAATTAAAAGACAACCTCTCTTTTTTGACATCCCACGGCCGATTTGGGTACACTAAACAACTTTATAAAGCAAGAAGAGCCAATGAAACAAATGATGCAGATATATCGGGATAATCGAGAAGCGGTCGAGGGTTTTTTATTGACGACGATCAGCGATAATCCCCATCAGGATTTGGATGATGTGCAGGTACAGAACTTTTTTAAACGGCTTCCCTGTTTGAGTGACATGTATCTGATGGATGAAAAGGGGAAACAAATCACCCCGACATGGCGCCGCTTGGGTCATGATATGACAATGAAAGGAACCGATCGGGGATATTTCATCAACCGTATCCGGTTTGATGACAACGGCAACTACGTCTCCAGTCCCTATATCTGCGCCAACAGCGGAGTATCAAAAGTTTCGATTGCACGCAAATATTCTGACGGTAGAATCGCCGTATTTGATCTGGACCTTGTTTCTGTCCTGACCAAAATGCATCTGATTGACAGTGACCGCATTATCTCAAAACTTTCCGTTTGGGTTTACGCACTTTTGGGAGGGGGATTAGTGTTGTTGGCGTTGTTCCTCGGTGTCTATGGACTGATCGGATTTGCAAAAGCGCTGATGAGTTTCGGGGACGAGACGCTGCAGCATGTGTTTAAATCGATCATTGGGATTACGCTGGCGATTGCGATCTACGATTTGGCGAAAACGATTTTGGAACAGGAAGTATTCTACCGTTCATTGACGCTCGAAGAAGGGAGCGAATACAAAACGCTGACCAAATTCCTCACCTCGATCATCATCGCCCTCTCGATCGAATCGCTGATGGTGGTGTTCAAAGTGGCGATCGATGATATCCGCAATATGAATTACGCGTTTTACCTCATCAGCGGAGTCGGTATTTTGATCGTCTCCATGGCGGTATTGAACTATGTCAGCCGTAAAAAACAGGGACATGAGTAATTGCTTGAAATAACCCCGACTCTCTCCCTCCCCGATTCCGAGATTGAGATAACCGCTATCCGCTCTCAGGGAGCAGGCGGGCAAAATGTCAATAAAGTCTCGACAGCAATCCATCTGCGTTTCGACATCAACGCTTCCTCTCTTCCTGATCTCTACAAAGAACGTCTTTTAGCGCTCACGGATCATCGGATCACCAAAGACGGCATTATCAACATCAAATCCCAAGAATCACGCTCTCAGGAAGAGAACAAAGAAGCAGCGTTGGAGCGGCTAAGAGAACTCATAAAAAGCGTCACCGTCATCCAAAAAAAACGCAAACCGACCAAGCCGACCAGAAATTCACAGAAAAGACGGATG
>JAUYSQ010000214.1 GCA_030696285.1 Sulfuricurvum sp.
CCCAGCTGTCCGTTGGCTCCTGTTACCAGAATATTAGGCATAGAGATTGTCTCCGAAGGTAAAATGATCGGCATTGGCGAACAAGGGCTGCTTGGTATCTTTAGCCGAGAGCTGGAGTTTTGCAGTTTCTGCAATCCAGTCAATATTTAACGCTGGATCATCAAAGGCGATTCCCCGATCACATTCAGGACTATAATAGTTATCGACTTTATAGGCAAACGTACACGTCTCACTAAGGACGACAAATCCATGGGCAAAACCGCGCGGGATTAACATTTGCCGTTTGTTCTCACCGGAGAGACGAACGGAAACGTGGTGACCAAATGTTGGAGAACCTTTGCGTATATCAACAGCAACATCGAGTACTTCCCCCTCGATAACCCGAACGAGTTTGGTCTGGGCATATGGAGGAAGCTGATAGTGCAATCCTCGAAGGACGCCATACGAACTTTTAGATTCATTGTCTTGGCAAAAAGGGACGTTAAATCCTAAAAAGGCTTCAAGTTTATCGGCCCGAAAGGTTTCAACGAAGTAGCCCCGTGCATCACCGTGGACTTTGGGATCGATAAGTATGACATCAGGGATGGCTGTGCGGGTGAATGTCATTCGCCGATTTTCCCTTCGTGAGCTCTCCGGATCAAGTATTGACCGTATTGGTTTTTCGAGAGTGGCTTGGCTAATTCGAGCAATTTTTCTTTTGTGATATAGCCCATTTCAAAAGCGATCTCTTCGAGACAGGCGACTTTGAGTCCTTGACGGTTTTCAATCGTTTGGATGAACATACTCGCTTCCAGCAGACTTTCATGCGTTCCCGTATCGAGCCAGGCATAACCGCGTCCCATAAGTTCAACTTTGAGGGCATTACGTGCAAGGTATTCTTGGTTGACGGTAGTAATCTCTAATTCGCCTCGATCGCTTGGTTTAATATTTTTAGCAATCTCGACAACACTGTTGGGATAAAAATACAGTCCGATAACGGCATACGAACTTTTTGGCTTGGTGGGTTTTTCTTCGATGGAAAGGACATTTCCCTCTTTGTCAAACTCAGCAACACCGTATCGCTCAGGATCTTTGACACAGTAGCCAAAGACGGTCGCTTTTTTCTCTTAGGTGACATTACGAACGGATTGAGCTAGTAATTTTGTTAGACCATGCCCGTGGAATTTATTGTACCCAAGTACCAGACAGACATCATCAGAACCGATAAAATCAGCACCGAGGATAAA
>JAUYSQ010000218.1 GCA_030696285.1 Sulfuricurvum sp.
GTTATTTTTTTCCAAACTCTTTGACATTACAAAGCCAGAAAGAATAAAAATTACAATGTCAGCTTCTTGCTCAAAATTGAAAAAATACCAAAAGAAGCTTTTTTTTTCTAAAAGATTAAATGTATATAATGTGTGATGTAAAAACACATAAATAGATGCTAATGCTCTTAGCGCCTCTAATGGCATTAATTTTTTGGAAGCCAGCATTATTTTTTATCACCTTCAATTTTTTTGATCAATCGTGCCGGATTTCCGGCATAAATAGCATTGGATTCCAGATTTTTGACCACGACGGATCCTGCCCCGATCTTGACATTGTCTCCGATGGTAATTGCCCCAATGATAGCCGTATTTGAGCCGATATCGACGTTGTCGCCGATGATGGGAGAGGCGGAAAACTCACCAGTTTCCAGCTCTTTATGCCCGATCGTGGTGTTATGTCTGAGTATACAATTAGCTCCGATGATACTGTGATCGTTGACGACCAGCCCTTGTCCGTGATAGAGTTTGAGTCCAGATCCGATCTGTGTATTCCACGGGATCTCTATTCCTAAAATCCACTCAAATACCACACGGTAAAATACCAGATACGGGATGAAGAGATAGAAAAATGGTTTGGGTGCTTTTCGGCAGAGTTGCGCGAGTCTGAAGTGGAGGAGGACGAGACGTCCTTTGATATTGCTCTTTTTTGCTTGCCAGTCTTGGAATAAATAGCTAATCATAGTCTGCTCCGTTATTTTTTTGAGTATTTCTATAATTTTTTTCATCAATTTACTTGAAAAAGTGTATTGAGCTCTGAATTCGTCAACAATTTTTTGATTAGGGATAATCTCACTTACAAAATCAAACTCACATGATTGTGATGTATCCATGTTGGATTCATAGATATTGACACCGTTGCAATGGGTGGCTTCATTACTAAAACCAATATTCTGGACTTTGGTTACTTTGGGATAGATAGTGTATTTACCTGCTTTGTACATCGCATAGGCCCATCGTATAGCCCATGAGTTGTTCTTACCTTCTCGATAGTGCCTCAACATTCGGGTGAGATCGACTCCTCCCATGTTGAATTTCTTGGTTTTGGTTTTATCCTGCATAAAGGCATCGTAATCGAGTAGATCCCAGTCGATATTTTCCCATTGATTTTTCCATGTTGCCCAACCCCATGAGGCTGGACGCAAGGCGATATAGGTATCTTTTCCCCATTTTTCAAGTGTTTTTAGGGGGATGGTATGACCTGAAATTGAAAACACTTTCTCATCTTCTTTGTAGAATTCCAAGGCACTGTTCATGTAGCACAAAAAGTTTGGACTGGTAATGATGTCATCTTCGAGGACAATAATGTTTCCATATTGATTTAATATTTCGCTTGCTCCTTCGATCACCGATTTGGCGAGACCGAAGTTCTTTTCTCGTTCTATAATATGTACGGATTTGAAACCACTAATTGAGTGAAGATAGTTTCGAATATTTTTGATCTTTGGAATATCATTCTCATTTTTAGCGGCATCCGAGTAAATAAAGAGGTCGCTTTCGGATGCTAAAAAATTATTTTTTAAGGCATTGACTGTAAAGGTCAATTCGCTGAGACGGTTATAGGTAAAAAGAACGATAGGTGCGTAGCTCATTTATTTGCCATCCCTATTTGATAATAGTTTTCTACGGTAGAAGTTGAGATGCAATAGAGATAAATTGAGAAATTTTGTCATCCATTGCGGTGAATAGACGAGTCCAGCATAGATGAAAAACTTTAGATTTCTTTTGGAAAATTCGGACATTTGTTGAAATTCTCTTTTAGCTTCTTGGGATTTTCCAAGGCGGAGGAAAATTGCCAGTCGAATTTTATGCCAATAAGCAATGTAATTTTTAAGTCCATTTAGTCTACTTTTGTCGCTCATCAACAAAAGTTTCCTAAGCTCTTTTCCAACTTGATCGTGAGCGTCTGGTATTCGCGGGGCTGTGTTGATATCTTCTCCGATTCGGTTAAAGATTGCTTTTGGCTCAATGCTATAAGCAATATCGTAACGTGCAGCAAGTCTAGCCCATGTTAGGAGATCTTCTCCTGCACGGATACCCGTTGGAAACCCGCCGATAGCA
>JAUYSQ010000223.1 GCA_030696285.1 Sulfuricurvum sp.
AATCCCGCACTATTTTAATATTATCTAATTTTAATGTTTTTAGCGCTTTTTCGAGGAGTTCTTTTCGCCCTGCTTCCACATTGTACGGCTCATCATGAGAGGGAGAATAATGGACATTATGGGTCGCACCGATTGCCATAATATTTTGTTGCGATGTTGGGGAGATAGAGACATAATGATGAAGAATGGTGGGGAGCTGAGTTGTGGTTTCGATATCGATCCGATGTCCCCAGATACCGCGAAGAGTGAGATAGGGAATGGGGAGGATTTTAGGATAAGCTCCGATGGCGAGAACGACGTGAGAACCCCTCAGATCACTAGTATTCCAAACACCCTCATCATAGCGGAGGGATTGCACCTCTTGTTTATAAAAATCAATCCCCTCTGCCAATGCGTTGCACACTCCAAAAGCATCCACCACGGCTCCCTCAGAAAAACAAATCGACTCTGCATCTCTGGCTTCACTGCTCAACAGTGCTTCTGTATTTACATCCAATGGAGTTAGTTTTAATACGGTCTCTTTTTTAAAACGTTTGAGAGTCTCTCCCTCTTCAGGAGTTTTAGCAATATGAAGAAGAGGTTTTTGAAGGGTATACATTGGAAACAACGTCGTATAAAAATCTAACGCTTCAAGATGCGCCTCACCCATAATCTCTTTTAGGACACCCTCTTTTGAGATTTTAGGGGATATAAATGCCCCAGCTGCACCGCTTCCACCGCTTGCAATCCCCTCTTTGTCAACGAGGGCGACTTTTAATCCTGCTTTTTGGAGAAAATAGGCAGTCGTACACCCGTTGATCCCAGCACCAACGATGATGACATCATAAAGTGATGTTTTTGATGTCGGCAACGGTATAGATCTCTCTGTAAATCATTCCAACCAATGCTTTTCGATTGGCTCGAATCTCTAAATTTTCGTGATTGACCATCACACTGTCAAAGAAGGTATCAAGTGGAGTTTTTAGAGAAAATAGTGCATCGAGACGCTCTTCAAGAGTCTCAAATTCGGTGGTTATAACTGTGGTTGCCAAAGCAAAAAGTGATTTTTCGGCATCCTCTTCGAGGAGATTGGAATTAACGACAAATTCACCCTCTATCGGCTCATCTTTTAAAATATTGGCAACACGTTTGAAGGTTGAAAACGCCTCTATAAACCCTTCTGAACCGGCAATAGCATTGATGGCATTGATACGGCGATCCATTTCAAGAATATCAAGTTCGATGGCTGTTTCTTTCGATACAACCGCATGAATGATCGAAGGATTGATTGGATAAACCCCTTGTAAACGCTCTTTAACAAAGGTTTCGATGTTTTTTCTGACCTCTTTTCCTGACGGATAGATTGTAGAGAGTTCGTCGATCAGTAGTGAGAGATTGAGCGGAATTTTATGCTTTAACGCTATTTTGATAATACCGTTCACCGCGCGTCGAAGTGCAAACGGATCACGTGAACCGGTAGGGATTTCACCGATGCTAAACATACCGATAAGAGTATCAAGTTTAATAGCCATGGCCACAATAGCACTTAGAGGGGTGCTTGGAAGATCACTCTCCTCTCCGCTAGGGAGATACTGCTCTTTAATCGCCAACGCTACGTCCGAAGATTCCCCAAGCGCTGTGGCATAGTAATATCCCATAAGCCCTTGAAGTTCGGTAAACTCATACACCATCTCGCTCATCAAATCGGCTTTTGCCAGCTCCATTGCACGATCCAAGTCCGCTGGATTAATATCTTTTGATATTAATCGTGAGAGAGCAGAGGCAACAACCTTTTCCCGTTCGATCTTTTCTCTGAGTGTTCCCAAGCCATTCATAAACACTACTTTTTCCAGACCTGCCGTACTGAGCCCTTTTTTGAGATCATTACGGTAGAAAAAGAGTGCATCACTCAAACGTGGGCGTAAAACACGCTCGTTCCCCTCGATGACTTGCGTAAAATCATCGGCAAGGGCATTGGAAACCACGACAAATGCATTGATAAGTTTCCCTTCTTTAAATACGGGGAAATAGCGCTGATGTTCTCTCATTGAGGTGATAATTACTTCAGGAGGCAGTTCTAAAAAACTTTCATCAAAGTGTCCGAGTAAAGGGGTCGGATGTTCCGTGATCGCAACCACTTCATCCAGCAAATCTTCATCGATATCAATAAAAATTCCATGTTCCTGCTCAAGCTCGACAAAGGCTTTTAAAATATTTTCGCGACGCTCCTGCGGGAACAAGGTAACCGAACCGTTTTTGAGAATATCAAAATAGTCATGAAGTGTCTCAACCTGCACGGCTCCAAAATGGCTGATGCGATGGACATAGGTTGATGGGTGGGATTGAACGCCAAAAAGTTCTGTTGCAACTTGCTGCTCACCCAGCATGACATTGACCCAGCGAATCGGACGGATAAAGCTCTCCGTATTGCTTCCCCAGCGCATCGATTTACCGAAACTGAGACTTTTAATCCATTGATTAATCATCTCATTTAGGAGTTCAGAGCTCTCTTTTCCTGCAACGTTTTTGGAATAATAGAGAACCTCTTTGCCCCCTTTTTGCGCATGCGAAATCTGATCAAATTCGACACTGCATTTTTTGGCAAAACCGAGTGCCGCCGGAGTTGGAACACCGTCTTTAATCGCCATTTCTACAGGCGCACCGTAAAACTCTTCGGTTCGGTCTTCTTGGGCAGTTTTAAATTCACGATGCCATAATACGAGACGGCGCGGAGTATAGTAAAACTCAAATTCACACAGCAAACCGTTTTTTTCCAAAACGTCTGCCCATTTTTTTTCAATTCCTGCAAGTTCCTTGAGTAAGGGTACTGCTGGGAGTTCTTCGACACCGATTTCAATCAAAAGAGGTTTTAACATTATTCTTATCCAACTGTCATTATTTAGAGGTTGATTTTATCGCTATCTTGGTTAAAAATCGCTGTTTTAGATCACTAGAAAATCGTTTTTTTACTCCACTGCGGTATAATGAATGCCATGAAACCAACAAAAGAGTTTATTTTAGATTATCTTCACGAGCTTAAGGGTGAACTGTATCAAGAAGGTATTGTTCAACTTGGATTATTTGGCAGTTACGCACGTGGTGAAAACACCCTCTACAGCGACATCGATATCGCCATTAAAAAAGAGGAAAACTATCTGCAACATCGTAATGCGTACACCTATTTTGAAGAGGTAGCGAAAATCAAACAGCGGATATTTCAGAAGTTTCATCGTAGCAGCGATGTGTTTGATTTGGATAGCCGTTCGAGCATGAAAGAGGCAATTATGAAAGATATTATTTATGTATAGCGAACAAGCAATTGAACGGATTCGCGTAATCGACAAAAAAATCGGTTTTATTGAAAATATTATCCGCAATAGAGGTTCCATTATCAACGCTTTGGAAGATGAAGAAAATTCCAGAGCCTCTATTCTGATGCACCTAACATCCATTGCGGAACAGTTTGACAAACTCTTGCATAATGGTGAACTTGAACTTCTCTCCAACTTTGAAAAGCAAGACATCAAAGGAAGTTATGAACTTCGCAATTTCATCGCCCACGATTATGAGGGGATTGATCTCTATATCGTCGAAAATGTTATTGAAGAACGGTTGCCCGTTATTAAGCTGGGGATCAAAAAGATTTTAGATATCTAATTATTTCCCTGCCACTTCTATCATCTCTCCCCCTCTCGCCGATAAAAAGGGGGCAATATGGATTTTAAACATCGCCTCTTTTGTCTCCCGTATCGATTCTCGGCTCACCTCTCCATCCATCGAGGTAAATACTTGCCAATACGCCGTGACGAACCAATAGAGCTTGGCACGCAGAGGTATCTCCTCTTTTAGAATATTTTCCAGAATCTCTTGGCTGATCAAATATTTAATCACCCCTGCTATCTGTGATATTCGCTTCTCCTGATTGATGACAAACGCACGTTTAAGCTCACTATCAAGCGCCATCAACACCGGAGCATCCCGCATCAAAAATCGGTATTCCCAAAAAACATCCCCATAATGATCGAACGATTCATCCAATACATTCAAGGGATTAGATGAACTAAGCATTTTTTCAAAACTCTTTAACGATTCGATCCGCTCCGACATCTCAGCATAGATTTCTCGGATGATTTCTTCTTTGTTTCGGTAATGATAATAGAGATTCCCCGCAGAGATTCCCGCCGCTTTGGCAATATGATTCGTGGTGATAGAGAGCGAATCATGAGCATTAAACAGCTCGATGGCTGCGCTTTTAATCCGCTCTTTGGTACTGATTTTTTTTGGTTTTGTCATAGAAAAATTCTACCATATTTAGAGTCTGATTACGAATAATATTTTAAATATTAGAGTTTTTACACTAATAATAAGCTTTATTTTAGAATAGTGATACTACTATGCACCTATCTGATTGGATGAGGAGCTAATATATGGTACAGGGAAAACCGGGGGATGGATTGCCCAGGGGAGAGTTTTTGCTGATTCGGCTGTTACTGATTCCGATGGTGCGGACTTTTTTTACATGGCAAATCGCTTTTTGGCTTTTTAAACGAGAATCTAGGGTCATTGTCTCTCTTTTGGAAGCGTTAAGTGAAGAGGATCGGTTACGACAGGTTGTTATCGACAAAACATTCGCCATCGAAGATCACTCGCGCCAATTTTCACTCAACATGGTGATCGAACACCTCTGCATCACGGGACGTAAAGTTAGCAGTGTTATCATCGCCCTTTCCGAGGAGAGAGAGTTTAGCGAAATTGTCACAATAGCTGGGGTAAAACCGTTTGCCAACCGTTCCGGCACACTCGATGATTTTAAAGCCTTTGTCAATGAATACAAAACCCTTTTTACCGCTTTGCCGAAACAGCAATCCAAAATGACCAAACCCCATCCGTGGTTTTACTCGTTCAACAACTTCGACTGGAGCTCTTTTATGTACATGCACACCTTTATCCATCGCCGACAAATCCAAGCAATCATCAAAGCGCTAAAGGAGAACCGATGAGCAATACACTCGGAACTATATTTCGTGTGATAGGTTTGTTTATACTACTGGTAGGTGGATGGTTTTTAGCGGTAGCGGCACTCTATACTCTAGCTATCATGATCGTCGGAACCACTTTTGAATGGAGTCATGTCGGAGTGCTATTTGGTGCAGTTGTTCTCGTGAGGATGTTTGATCCTCGCAATGTTTTTGCGTGGTAGAAGAGGGAAGAGATTATCTCCCCCGTCCGCCCGATTTTTTCGGTGAAGGTTTTTTGGTATTGCCAAAGGCACTGCCTCTACCTGTGCTACTTGCTTTCTCTACAAATTCTTCACGTGCGACACGCGGTCCGCGCTTACCGGCGAATTTCGGCTGAACAGGCTCTTTTTTGCGCTTGTTTCCGAATGCCCCTGCGGTTTTCTCTTTTTTAACTCCATCTTTGGACATACTTTTTCCCCGTGTTTTTAACAATCCTTGATCTGCTGGTGGTTCAAAACCTTCTACGAGAATGGTTTCAACGTTTTTTCCCAACATCGCGATGATTTTCGACCACGAGTGATGTTCCCCTGAGGAGAGAAGCGTAATCGCTAATCCCTCGTTGCCGGCACGACCGGTTCGTCCGATGCGGTGGAGGTAGTCGGTACTGACGTGGGGAATATCGTAGTTGATAACGACGGGAAGTCCCTCGATGTCCAAACCGCGTGCGGCGATATCAGTTGCGACGAGAATACGCGCCGTCCCTTCTCGAAATTCACTCAATGCGCGATCTCTGGCACCGTGTTTTTTGTCACCGTGAATGACGACGTTTTTCAGACCGCTCAATGTCAAGTCGTTACTCACTTCATCCGCTTCGATTTTGGTACGGGTAAAGATGAGAACTTGAGGATAGTTGTTGGAGCCGATCAAAAACGATAACAGCTCTTTTTTACGCTCTTTTTCGACCGGATGGACGACTTGGCGAAGGGTCATATCAGCGGCTTTGAGATTATCAATCTCAACCAATAGCGGCTTTTTTAGGATTTTTTCGCTCAACTGTTTGACCGCAGGGGTCATCGTCGCTGAAAAAAGCATATTTTGACGATTAAGGGGAAGGAGATCGATGATCTGTTCAATTTCGCGGATGAAACCCATATCGAAAATTGTATCGGCTTCGTCAAAAACCAAATATTGAATTCGAGATAATGGAATGTGCCCTTGTTTGTTGAGCTCGATAAGCCGTCCCGGAGTTGCAACGATGATATCAACACCCTCCCCCAACTCCTTGGCTTGACGTGCCATATTGGCTCCGCCGAAAAGGGCGATGCAGGTAATATCAAGTCCTTGCGCATACGACTCTATCGCCGATGCAACCTGAGATGCGAGTTCACGCGTCGGTACGATAACGAGGGCACGGGCGCTCGCTTGTGTGGCTTCCGTGTCTTTGACTAATTTTTGGAGTATCGGCAGGGCAAACGCAGCAGTTTTTCCTGTCCCCGTTTGTGCGGCTCCGAGAATGTCGCGTCCGCGTAAAACGAGAGGGATAACCTGTGTTTGAATTGGAGTAGGTTCAGTATAGCCTTTGGCTTCGAGGGTATCAAGCAAGTGGGCAGTGAGCCCTAGAGTCGTAAATGACATGGTATTATTACCTTTGTTGGTATCTTATTAATATATTCTAACATCTTAAGGCTTTATACCTCATTTATGGACTTTTTTTTGCTACGATACGGCACTTGATTTAAGAGGGAGAAAAGTGTGAGAGCAATTGTGCTTTTAGTCATATTGACTGCATTAACATGGGGAGCTACGACGAGCGGTATCGTACTCGATAAAACAACCCAGAAACCAATTGCCGATGCGATTGTCATTTCGTGCGGGAAAGAGTACCGTACCGATATAAACGGAACGTTTACCGTCCCTTCAAGCAAATCAATTGGAGTACGTGCCGTAGGATATGATCGCAAGTTTTATACGACCGGCGGGAAAATGTACCTAAACCGCTTCATCCCAAAAGCTCTCTATCTCTCAAGCTTTGGGGCTAACAGTTCAAAGCTGATGGGTAATGCCAAACAGCTTATTTGCAACACGGAAATCAATGCTCTGGTGATCGACATCAAGATGGACCGAGGACAAATCGCTTTTAAAACGGCTAATCCCATCGCCAATAAAATCGGTGCGCAAGATTTGATTTTATTTAAAGATCTCAAAAAATTTGTCGCGGATCTCAAAAAACAGGGAATCTATACGATCGGCCGGATTGTCGTGTTTAAAGATACTCCTCTCATCACTGCCTATCCGCAATGGGGGGTCAAGAAAGACGATGGAACCTTATTCAAAGATAAAGAAGGGCTGTACTGGATCGATGCTTCACGTACCGATGCCCATAAATATGTGCTGGATATCGCGGCAGAAACAGCCGCTGCGGGGTTTGATGAAATCCA
>JAUYSQ010000235.1 GCA_030696285.1 Sulfuricurvum sp.
CTGTATCGGTATCGAAGCAGGAGGACTTGGAGTAGAAACCGATAAGCACGGCTGTTCCCTCCTCAAAGGCCGTCCGGGGGTACTGCACGGTCAAATGAGTTATCTCCTCCAAGACGATGACGGACAAATTCTCGAAGCACACTCTATTTCCGCCGGTTTGGATTATCCGGGGATTGGACCTGAACACGCTTTTCACAAAGACAATGGTACAGTCAGTTATGATAATATCACCGATGCTGAAGCCTTGGAAGCCTTCGTATGGTTGAGCCGCGCGGAGGGGATAATCCCTGCGTTCGAAAGCTCACACGCTGTTGCCTATCTGAAAAAAATGGACAATATCAAAGATAAACTCATTATCGTAAACATTTCAGGACGCGGCGATAAAGATATGATTCAAGCCAAAGAGCTCTTAGATTTTGATAACTAAAGGATAAACAGAGTGGAACATCTTTTCTTAGAATGGCTCAAGGAATACGGTTATGTCGTTCTCTTTGTATGGAGTATACTCGAGGGGGAACTTGGGCTTGTGATGGCGGGTATTATGTCCCATACAGGAGACATGATACTTCCTATCGCACTAATAGTAGGTGCTCTTGGCGGATTTGTGGGAGATCAAATCTATTTTTACATCGGGCGCTATAACAAAAAATATATTCATGATAAACTACGATCACAACGCCGTAAATTTGCCATCGCTCATCTTTTGCTCAAAAAATACGGTTGGCCCATTATCTTTGTCCAACGCTATATGTACGGAATGCGTACCGTCATCCCAATGGCGATAGGATTAACCAAATATTCGGCTCGTGATTTTGCATTTATTAATTTTGTAAGTGCCATTGCGTGGGCTTCCGTCACTATCATTCCTGCCTATTACTTTGGAGATGAATTACTGAAAATTCTCGCATGGATTAAAGCACATTGGTATTTTGCCCTACCGTTTGCTCTTACTATTATGGGTAGTATTATGTTTACTTTTAATCGAATTGAAAAAAAACTTTTGGAGAAACGCCGTGACCGTCAAACTCGCTAATCAACCTTTAAACACCATCAATGCCGACTTAACCCTTGAGTTTGTTACCCCGCAGCAACTCATGGCTCATCCCCAAAAAGAGCTATTAGTACGAGCAGGATTCAAGGCCGAAGCAGAGCAGTCCTGTACCCTTCATGAACATCGTCTGATGGTCTGCGGAATTAATGAATTCAGTGATGAACTGTTTCGAAGTGCAGCAGCCAATGCCATCAAAACCGCTATGAATTATGCTTACACCTCTTTAAAACTTGCTCAGTACGGTCAAACCCACTTTAAAGCGTTGATTGAGGGCATTGTTTTGGGGAGCTACACTTTCGATTCTTACAAATCAGAACCCAAACCCTCTTCTTTGGTCGAAGTAATCTTTTCCAATGAAGATACCAATGGCTCGGACGAAGATACGAACGACCTGGAAAAAATTCTTGCCCAGTCGCTCATCATCTCCAAAGCGACCAATTTTGTCCGTAATTTGGTCAACCAAACTCCCTACGATATGACCCCTCAGGGGATGTCCGTAGTGGCTCAATCTCTCGCAAAATCCAATAGCCTAGAGTGTACTATCCTCGATGTCAATGGGTTGCAGGATGAAAAAATGGAAGCGATGATTGCGGTGGGTCGTGCATCCATCCATCCGCCACGTCTGATTCATCTCTCCTATAAGCCCAAAAATCCTAAAAAAGTGATCACTCTCGTCGGTAAAGGTCTCACCTATGATAGCGGTGGATTGAGCCTCAAGGGTGCTACATCGATGGTCACCATGAAAATGGACAAAGCGGGCGGATGTGCCGTCATGGGGATTATCAAAGCGGTGAGCGAGCTGGAGCTTGACATTGAAGTCCATGCCTTCGTAGGCGCGGTGGAAAATATGATCGGTGGCAATGCGTACAAACCGGATGACGTCTTACGCGCCAAAAACGGTAAAACGATCGAAGTACGCAATACCGATGCAGAGGGACGACTCGTTCTCGCTGATGTTCTGGGATACGCACAAGAGAAAGTAAAAAGTGACTTTATTTTCGACTACGCTACCCTCACGGGAGCCTGTATGGTCGCTCTTGGACCGTATACCACAGGTGTCATGGGGCACAACGAAGCCCTCAAGCAAGAGTGGATCACAGCATCAGAGCAAAGCGGTGAGTACAGTGGGATTCTCCCTTTTAACCGTCATCTCAAAAAACTTATCAAAAGCGAACTTGCCGATGTCTGCAACGTCTCCTCAAAACCTTACGGAGGAGCGATTACTGCCGCCCTTTTTCTCGATAATTTCATCGATGAAAATATGAAAGAAAAATGGGTTCACTTCGATATTGCAGGGTCAGCTTACACCGAAAGCGCTTGGGATGTTCATACGTATGGCGGTACAGGTGCCGGAGTGCGAATGACGTTAGAATGGATGATGCATTCCTGCAAATAAAAGAGTGGAGATGTCCTCTTTTGATCTCATCGTCGTGGGTGGGGGTGCCGCCGGTCTCATTGCCGCCATTACCGCCGCACGTCGTGGAAACAAAGTCCTCCTCTGTGAGAAACTCTCCAAAATCGCTGCCAAACTCAAAGCAACTGGCGGCGGACGGTGTAACCTCACCAACACCCTTTCCAATGACGATTTTATGGGACGTTTCGGGCGAGACGGACGTTTTATGACCCCTGCTCTGAGTGGTTTTGATCATCGTGCATTGATGGCATTTTTTGCCGAAATCGGAGTCGAGAGCCACGCACCCGATGGTTACCGTGTTTTTCCCATTTCTCACAGTTCGGTGAACATCATCACCGCGCTCGAAGAAGAGATGGCACGCCTTGGTGTGACACTCGTCACCCACGCACGGGTAGAAAAGCTGGAGCATGACGGCGTGCGTGTTACAGGTGTCAGCACAGCCAATCTGTCCTACACAGCCCCTAATGTCATTATTGCTACCGGAGGTCTTGGCTATCCGCAGTTGGGGGCTGAGGGTGATGGATTTACGATTGCATCTGCTGTCGGACACAAAATCACCGATCTCTACCCTGCTATGATGCCCTTAAAAACAAAAGAAATCTGGGTTGAGCATTGCCGTGCCGACACGATACCCAAAGTAGAGATCCGTATTGATCTCCCCAAAGCAAAAAACATCCGTGCTCATGGAGACTTGATTTTTACCGCACATGGCATCCGCGGTCCCGTTGTTTTGGATGTCGCCCGTGAGATCACCCCGTTGATCGAAAAATACGGTGAAGTCCCCCTCCTCATCAATATGACAAAAGGGCTCAACGAAGAGCAACTCCGAGCACACATCAAAAATGAAATTTATAAACATCCTGAACAGTCAATATTAACTCATATTAAAACACTTCTCCCCGAATCGGTAGCACGGGAACTCTGTATTTTAGCCGATGCTAATCCTGATGAAGGGTTCAATAAGCTCTCGGGAATTCAGCGAGACAGTCTCATCAAACTCCTCGCATGGACACCTCTCACGATTACAGGACATGACGGCTTCAAAATGGCGATGATTACACGCGGTGGCGTTTCCCTCAAAGAGATCCGCCCTGAAACGATGGAAAGCAAAGTCCTAAGGGGTCTTTATTTTTGTGGTGAAGTGATGAATCTCGATGGTCCCTGCGGCGGATATAATCTCCAATGGTCGTTTGCAAGCGGGTATTTGGCAGGACAGTTAGGAATAGAGAAAAATTAGAAAAAGAGACTTTTCTTTTAGTATCATAAGGATGAATTAATCTCAATCGTTTTACACTTATGTATATTTGAGCATAAGGAGTTATTATGGTAAATCCAAAGAATAGTATTGCACTGTTACTGCTAGTAGGTATGGTGTCGGGTCTGAATGCAGGAACGATGAAGAGTGACGCAGTATACGCAAAGATGTGTTCTTTATGTCATGGAAAACAAGGACAGGGAAATCCAAATGTTCCTGATGCGCCCGCACTGAATTCGCAAAGCAAAGAAGACCTTGTCATAAAACTTTCCGATATCAAAGGGAAAAACTTTGACAATGCTCATGCAAAAATGGAAAACAATCAAAAGATCATCGAGATGCGCGGCATGAAATATAATGTCCATGAAATGGCAGAATATATCCACAAAAACTTCAATAAAGAAAAATAAAACACTTGGATATGAGCGGTTAACGTCACTTCGATTCCCCTTTGTGAGGGGAACCTTTATCTTCTGCGATATAATGCCACTGCTTTTAAGAATGACAGCTATCTCAAAATAATGATTTCCAAATGAAAATACGACTTTTTTTTACCTTCTTTTTAATTTTTACCTCCTCCTTATTTGCGGATACAAACGGGATCTACGACATCCGAGGCTCATCTCCCCTGCTGGATACCAACCTCACCCAATTTTTGGATAAATGGCGCTACGAAACAATTGCACCCGTCCAAAATGGAACCTATAAAAATGTTTTTGTCAATGGCAACACAACCCAAAAAACCGTTGCCCTCACTTTTGATGATTCACCGGATGAAAATAATACCGATAAAGTTTTGGATGTTCTCAGCCGTTACAATGTCAAAGCAAGCTTTTTTATGATTGCTTCGCCCATGAACGATGCCAATGCCACAACCGTTACCCGAGCTTCCAATGAGGGGCATCTCGTGCTGGGTCATTGCTTCACCCATCCCAGACTGACTGATCTCACACCCGAAGCTATAACGCAGCAACTCAACACAACCAGCGAACGTATTGAAGCCCTAACCGGAAAGTACCCGATTTTGTACCGTCCGCCCTACGGTTCTATCAATCAATCGGTTGTGGATACCGTTAATACAAATGGTTTCGCAACCATTCTATGGTCACTTGATTCACTTGATTGGGCAATCAAAGACAGCAATGCCATTGTCAACAACGTCATCACCCATATTAGAGACGGCGATATTATCTTGATGCACAGCTCTCAAGCCAATGCAGCAACCGTTCAGGCGTTACCCGAGATTATCGAAAAGCTGCATACACTGGGTTATACCTTTCTAAAAGTCGATGAAATACTGGGGCTCAAAGCCTATAAGCAATAATCCGCTATAATCACGCCACTAAAATATTGTCGCACAAAGCGGCTAATCTCCTCATTTTCGAGGCTACCCAACTAAAGGACGCTTATGTCATCTGAAATTCAACGTAAAAACCACCGTATCCACCCATGTAATACTGAACGCAAAAATGAATTGCTCAATTTTTTACTTCCACAATATGCCGATAAAAAAGTTTTGATCCTAACGGCTCAAAATCCAAACAATATTCAGATTACAAATGCGATCAATGTGACGATTGCTACCGATGATGAATTAATCGCATCTGAAAAATCAACCTACGATATTCTCATCAGCTATGATCTCCCTGAAAAAGCGATCCTCTATATGACGCGCTTTGCCCATGCTCGGGAAATTGCTCTTATTTTGCTTGGAGATGAGGATCAAAAGAACCTCTATGGTATTGAAACTCTACTAGGACGCACAATCATCCAAGAGCCCATTGCAGGGTTCGAACCTAGTTTTGGAATCGCGGTGGAACAAAAAAGCAAAGCCGAAGCGTTGGCGCGACGTGTCGCACGCGAAGAAGAAGCAGCCTCTAAAGGGGATAGATGGGCGAAAAAAGACAAAGGCAACTCTGAATTTTTAGGCCGTGATGAAAACGGCAAACCCATGTTTGCCAAAAAATCTCGTGACCGTAACCACTACATCGACGGTACTCCGCGTCAGGATGAGGAAAAATCAACCCAAACGCGTTATGCAAACAAGCCAGTATTTTTTGATGATGAAAGAAAAAAATTCAATGCACCTAGACCGGATGGGGAGCGAAAACCTTACGGAGACAAAAAACCGTTTGATAAAGATGCTAAAAAGCCGTTTGGTGACAAAAAACCATTTGACAAAGACGGCAAAAAAGAGTTCGGTGATCGAAAACCTTTCGGAGAAAAAAAACCTTTTGGAGATAAGAAGCCTTTTGGCGACAAAAAACCTTACGGGGACAAAAAAGAGTTTGGCGAAAAGAAGCCTTTTGGTGATAAGAAACCTTTCGGAGACAAGAAACCATTTGGGGATAAAAAACCTTTCGGAGATAAAAAACCGTTTGATAAAGATGGCAAAAAAGAATTTGGCGATCGTAAACCGTTTGGAGAGAAAAAGCCTTATGGCGACAAAAAACCATTCGGAGATAAGAAGCCATACGATGGTAAAAAATCATTTGATAAACCTGCACCAAGAGCTGATACAACACCTACGCGAGCACCGCGTCGTATCAATGTGAAATCACTCAAACCTTCAGAAGATAAACAATAGGTTAATTCCTATTGCCTTCCCCTTGGCATTTTGAAACTTCCGTGAGTTTTTGACGGCTGTATCTCCACGTTACAAAAGCAGAAAAAGTCACTATCAATGCAATGCTTACCCAAATCCAAAATACACCTAACCCAAAAAATGTCAACAAACTCAACATCAATATCGGTGCAATAATCTGTCTAAAAATAGAGATGTAAAAGATAAAGGCTGGTTTTTCAATTCCTTGAAGCAGTGCTAAATGGACAAAGATAACAACAAAGGAGAAGAGGATAAAGGCTTCTACGCGCAAATACAATGACCCCGCTTCTATCACTTTCCGATCATCACTAAAAAAATGCATCAACTGCTCAGCGCCAACAAGGAGTACAAGCATCCCGGTAAAAGAGATAATAGCACCGTAGTAGAGTGAGATTTTCCGAGTCTTTTCGATCCGTTCAAACTGCCGAGCCCCGTTGTTTTGCGAAACAATAGCAAGAACCGCCACATTCAGACCGATTGCCGGCATCAATATGATCTGCTCGATGCGCATACCGATTCCAAAAGCGGCTATCACTTCCTGTCCAAAAGGGGCTGCAAAGTACGTCATAATAAATATTCCCGTTGCCATCATAATCATATTGACACTTGGCGGGAATCCCTGCGTAATAAACGCCTTAAAGACCGATCTGTCCAGCGAAAATTCTCTATAGGTATCAAGAAGAGGCGTTTTATTTAATTTATAAAAAAGATATATAACGGTGATAAACTCGGTAATAACAGTCGCAAACGCAATTCCGCTTACCCCTAAAGGGTCGATTCCTAACCCTCCCATAACAAACCAGTAGTCCAAGACAATATTCAATAGTGAAGAGACAATAAGAATATTCCGAAACGAGACGGTATCCCCCACCGCATTTAACAGTGCATTGATAAAAAAACTAAAAACGAAGAATGCAGAACCGTATAAAATGACATTAATATAGGCTAAAGACTCCTCTAAATACGCACCCTTTGCACCTAATAACATCATTAGATACGGCGTAGAGACAACACCGATGATGGTTAGGACCAAAGAGAGAATAAGGGCAAAAAGAAGTGCATTCAGTGCAATATGAACCGCTTTTTCACGATTTTTTTCCCCTAAAGCATTCCCGACAAGAGCCGTCACCGCCTCACTCATCCCTCCGGCAACAGCAATCATCATAAAAAAGATAGAAAATGACAATGTCAGTGCCGAAAGTGCCTGCGTCGATATCAATCCGGCAAAATAGGTATCGGTTACGTTATACATTGTGTGAAAGAAAAAGCCTACGCTAGCAGGGACAGCCAGCTTTTTTAGCTGGACTTTGATATCGCCTTGAGTTAAATCAATGTGCATCTTTGTAACTTTATTTATTGAACGATTCGAGCTTTCTTCACTTCCAACCGATCGTACATTTTTAACATATTGTGATACTCTTGATGCAGTGTCACATCGATTAAAAACTCTTCTCCCTCTAAAATACGCACTGCACGCTCAACACGCTCTTTTCCATAAATATCGAACAACGCCTCTTCATACTCTTCCCACACACACTCCGCCTCACCCATACGAATCAGCTCAGCGACGATATGCCCCATCTTAGAGGTGCCAAATTCGAGTAATGAGAGGGCTTCATCGGTATTACCGAGCAACAGATGGATTTGTGCTTTGAACTCTTGCATCGTAAAATTATGTTTAAAAATGACTCCGATGTATTTTTCGACATTGAGCGTCTCTTCGAGAGATTCAATATTATCTAATATCTCTTCTCCGTCAAACTCCTCAAAATTTAAAATCATCTCTCGTATCCACTTGCCGTTGTTTTTGTTATTAAAACTCATATCTTCAATCGGGTATACTTCCGAAACACTCGGAACAATCATCTGACACGAGTAAAAGCCCAAATAATTGTATTCACGCAAATAGATCTCTTTATCCATATTCTTTAATATGTCACTCAGATATTCGAACTCTGCCTCGCTCCCCTCATCCTCATAGCACCACGGTGAATAGTCAAAGCTCTTTTTAGAACTCAAAAATGCAAATCCAATCTTGCCGTTTGAATCGATAAAATGGGACTCAAGATTAAAACTGTCCGATACGATACTCATATCAAATGTTGGACACTCAAACGCATCCAGATTTTCCAACCCGCGCCCCTGCATCAGTTCCGTCATCGTTCGCTCTAGGGATACTTCTAAAATCGGATGTGCCCCAAAAGAGACAAAGAGGGTTGAATTGATGGGATTGATAAGGGAGATAGCGGTCACGGGGAATTTTCCTCCCAGTGATGCATCGAGCACTTCCACGATATAGCCCAAAGCTCTAAGCGCCAAAACATCGCTGTAGAGTCGCTCAAATTTTTGGAGTACCTCCTCGGGGTATTTGGGAAGAGCATACCCGTTTTTGATGATTTCCAGTTTGGCATATCTCTCAAAAATCTCGCTGAGTGCTTGTACTTGTGCCTCAAGCGGTGTATTTCCGGTAGCCAAACCATTGCTGACATACAGATTGCTCAAGATATTGAGGGGAATATACACCGTCTCAAGCGTGGTGCGGTTGATAAACGGCAATGCAACGACTTTATCCTCATAATCACTGTTATAATCGACGAGATCCTCATCGCTAAGCTCATTATTAGGATTATAAAGTCGGCGCAGTTCATCACTCAAATACTCTCCCCCAAACTCAAACGCCACTTCATCGGGATAATACTTTCTCTCAGGCAGATAAAAATCGATAAAAAAGTTATTGGTTTGAAGACGCTCGATGTATTCACCCAGTGCGCTTGCACGGGATGCATCAGAGACAATCCCTTTTCCGTTAGAGTAGATATGACGCGGTGCTTCGTCAGAAGCCAGATTCACCGAATAACAATGGTTCAACGGATGTTTTTCCTGCGAAAACGTTACTTTGCATCCCACATCGGCAAGCACCGCCTCCATTTTTTGGATCGACTCTTCGAGTGTGGCATTTTTGGATAAAAGATTCATTGG
>JAUYSQ010000184.1 GCA_030696285.1 Sulfuricurvum sp.
GTGCGGGACGAAGATCGTGCTGCAATACAGCGAGCCGTATGGTCAGAAACTATTATCTCAATTTTTGGGAGAGCAAGAAATTGACCGTAAAAAGCATGGAATCAATCGAGCCGCAGACATGGGTCAAGATCGTTTAAATGAATCGGATGAGGAGAAAATCAAGAAGATCGTTTTAGAATCAGAGTTTGCCAATTTGGAACCGCTGGAAGCATTTATCAAAGTGGGAAATTTTCCCGTCAGCAAAATCAAATTTGGCTATCAAGAGCCACCTCGAATTTGTGAGCCGCTTATTCGACGAGAGTTTCCATATTTTGATTCGATTGAAGAAAAAACAGTACACTCAAAACAGTTTGTGGTGTAAGAAAGCTTACGTGTTAATATCGTATAGTGAATATTTGACCAAAGGTGAATTCGTGCGACACTGTCGCACCTTTTTATGTTTCAGTTGAAATATTTCAATAATTCGCTATAATTCTTACAAGTGGATCGGCTAAAGTCGGTCGGCGTGTGGGATCCGTCCCACAAGCTTTTTATGGAAATAGCTTCAATCCCTTCCCCTGATAGTTTGGAAATCCCACAAATTTTGACTCGATTGTTAAAAATGGCTTTGATTTTTCGTTTTTGAACGCAAAATGTCCAATCGGATGAGCGCATAAATCGGCAATTTCTAATCCTACAAATGTATCGAGATTCTCTTTTTCTTTGTTCCATTTGCCGTTAAAATACAATCCAGCTGTGATTGTTTTTTGTAAAACACGATGACTTACAAACGTCGTTCCATCGTTGAACAACTCTAGGAATAATTCTAATAGTCGTGCATCTTCTTTAGTCCCTCGTGATTCTAAAACAATCATCCCCGTTTTATTGTTGGTGTTCAAAAATTTGGCAAATCGTTCTATGGTAAATTCCAGGGCTAGTTCGTATGGTTCTTTGGGGTTGTTGTATTGGGAGATAAGTTTTTGTTTGTCGATACATGCAGCGACCAGTTCAAATGGCAGCTCTGTTATCATGAGTGTTAATTCATCCATAAATTTTGCATATCGTGAGTCGTCAAAATAGTGGTAAGAAAATGCACCGCTCCGTCGTCGTATGTCACGACTATGGAAGCAAACTTTTTTGTGCTGTTTTCCCTTTTCTAAAAAACACCCATTGTCCCAAAAA
>JAUYSQ010000243.1 GCA_030696285.1 Sulfuricurvum sp.
GCGGCAATGCGAAAATTACCGGGGCGTTTTACTACTTGCGTTGTGAGATTATAATAGCGATTTGCCGTAGCACTATTGTACAATCCCGCATCAACTACACTAAAAATCCCCCATTCTGGGGTATAACTAAAGTTATCCGCTGAACACATCGGAAGTGCTGGACCCCCTATCGTAGAAGAAGACGGAAGTATTAATGTAGTACCATCTGGCAATGGGATAGTCAAATCATACGAAAATGTCCCATCAATAGACATATTGATATCACCTATCGAGGTTGGAGTAAGTGCATAATAAGTATATGTGTATTGAGATCCCCCGATATTACCGAGTGGAATATTACGTATATAGCTGTCACTCACATTCAGAGGCCATGCCGCATCCGTTTTAGCAATGGGAATATAGGCATCTGGAAAGGTTACTGCAACACTGTTTCGTTGATAAATCGCTTCAGAACTATCGATGTTTATAATATTTAACATAACATTATTAGCACTTATATCCGAGTTTTCCATATTTTTAATATAAAGACTCACGTTAATATCAGATGTATTGGGCAAAAAACCTGAAATTCTAGGCATCTGTAGCCCATTATTTTCTTCCGTAAAAGACACTCCATTTTGCTCATAGCCATAATCATAACAAAATTTTGGCACATATAAATCGGTAGCTAAGACTGCCATATTCGCATAAAAAGAGTCATTATCCGTTGTAATTTTCACCTCCAAAGAAGTTTCACTATTACCTATAAGTTTATACGTACTTCCTGGGTTGTTTCCAATCTCAATGCTATGCAAATCGGTTGCATAGTTATAGGTTAACTTTGGTGTTCTAGGTAATGACCCAGGGACAGTAGGAGTTAATAGTGATGGGATTGAAATATTGGATACAAATGTATTCGTTAAGCTTCCTCCCGGATAAACTACTTGAGAAAAAGATGCTGCTTTTCCCGCTTTTACCCAAAGCTTGTCTCCATTAAAAGCCGTATCCCCTTCTGCTGTAAAAATAGATAGTTTTGAAAATACATTTCCACTTTTGGGGGCTAAAAATCCATCAAGCTTAAACGTTGTTCCAACTTGTTCAACAATACGTTTATACCCATTAAATACAGAAATATCTTTAAATGTGTTGGTTGTGCCGCTATCATTGTCTTGATAAATGGTAACCATTGCCCATGCCCCATAATTACCATCTGAATTACTGGTACTGCCCGTATCTGTAAAAAGATCATTCACTTTATATGAGCCAACCCCCCCTGCTTTGACAATGTCCGTCACTTCCGTATACGCTGCATACACTTTAAAATAATAACTGCCCTTATGTTCCAAATACGTATCTAATTTGGAACTTCCGGTCCACGGCACTTGAACCTGTGTACCATCTGGACGTTTTAGCTTTATTGCTTTTGCGCTAGTACTGCTAAAGTTTGCAATTGCCGTAGCTTGGGATGTTGATTCTGGAGCGACACCCAACCAAAACAATCCCGCCCATTTAATCTCATAGTTAGTTGCTGGTATTTGAAGTGTAGCAGCTGAATCCGTGATATACTTTAAATCTAGACCAGCATTATTTGCACTGGTATCTTTACATGTGCCATCAGCATTTTTAGGACATAAAACTGTATTTCCGATTGTCGATACATTTCCAATCAGTTTATAGGAAATCAATTTTTTAAAATCACGTTCAGCATCGGTTTGATGTGTCGCAACAATAGTATAGTTCGAAGCTGCCGGATCAACACCGGTAATTTTAACAATATAGGTGCCAGCATTAACGTTCTCAACATAAGAGAAAGGTGTGGCTCCAATATTTGTGCCGCTTTGCAGAACGGTTCCTCCACACCCATCCGTTACCTCTACATTAAAATTTTTAGTATTGGTCCGTGTAACCGTAACAGTTAATTTTCCTCCAGCTGAAAGTGTTATTTTATAATAATCCGTATCACTGTTCTTTGCATCTCCCGTATACGTTCCTGTTGCATCCGATGTAGAGAGCAAGCTATCTGCTGTCGTACAAACGTTATTACTTGTATCAGACTCAACGACACTCCACCCGTTCACACCAAATATCATCACCAGCCCAAAAATAGCAATCGTGCGGGAAAAAAGTTTAAATATATTCATCTCATCCTCCTTGGGATTTTTAAACACTCAACATTAGGGCTCGGTAAAAAAGCTTTTGAGCCCGAAAAGTTTACTTATCACTATATCGACTAAAGACGCCGATTTGTAAAACCATATTTTAACTCAATCATGAGAGAAAACGCCATTTTCTAAGTGTATTCCACCTATCATTAAAGAGTGATTAAAATGTGTTATTAGAGTTTCTTATGTTTTAGAATTTGAACTTGGATTCCTGCATAAGCATTGATTTTTGTATGCTATAATCAAAATCTTCTATAAATTTACCAAAAAGGTAGACTCCATGAATATCTCTCTCGTCGGACGCCACATCGAACTTAGCGATGCGATCAAAGATCATCTAATGCACTCCATCGACACTCTGGGCAAGTATCATCTCGATATTATCAGCGTCAATGCCATCGCTTCACTGAATGAGCGAAAAAAAGGGGTGATGATCGAGTTCACTATCAATATTGCGGGAAAAAATACCATTGTTATCACCCAACGCGATAATGATCTCTATGCCGCGGTCGATATCGCGATCGATCGTGCCCAAAAAGCTCTTCAGCGTCTCCATGAACGTCTCAGCGACCACAAAAATGAGGGGCTGAATGAAGCCAAAAATGCAGCCGCAAACAGTGTTGATCTGCATGCCCTCAGTGAAGCGATGGAAGATGAGATCGTTCCGATGGAGCTGGAACTCTACAAACCTCAAGAGGTCGCCGAGGTACTCGAAAACCTCAAAGACAGCGGTAAGCAGTTTGAAGTATTTTACGACATTGAAGGAAAACTGCGAATTTTATTTAAACGCAATGATGGGAGATTTGGGTTGTATTAAAGCTCATCCATACTTTTCTTTTTATAAAGAAAAGTATGCAAAAGAAAAGCGTCTCCACAACAAATCGCTTCCGATACGCTTTTGGCACTTCTGCCAGCGATCGGGCTCTTTGTATGTTGTGGAGACCTAATTAGTATTTTCTAAATATTTTTTGACTTCTTTCACAACCTCTTCATCCTCCCCTATATCCGCCCATCGAAATTTTTTGCCGCTTTGGATACTCCCCTCGAGTAAATCGCCGCTTGAGCGAAATTTCAGATCCAATGCTGCAATCTCAAAACCGCTCGTGCAAGTGCTAAATGATTCTAATCGCTCGTTTTTGCCCGATGTATTTGTATAGAGATAGCAATACCCCTGAAGCCCAGTCCGACTTACCCGCCCTCGAAGCTGATGAAGCGTTGAGAGACCCAGTCGTTCTGCCCCCACAATAATAACCGTTGTCAGTCTCGGGAGAGAAATCCCTACTTCAACGACCGTTGTCGCGATAAGAAGAGAGCCGCACTCACGAAACTCTCGCAATACAGCCTCTTTTTCCTTGTCTTTTCCATGCGTTACGTAGACATTTTCAAAATTTTTCTCCCAATATCCGCGTGCTTCTTCAATGCTTTGATAGTTGATACTCTCGCTTTGCTCGACGAGCGGGTAAACGAGTAACACTTGATGATTTTGGGATATTTCGCTTCGGATATGCTCTAAGAGTTCTGGAAAATCATTTTTATGCTGTATCTTCGTTGCAATATTTTTCGTAAAAGGAGTTTGGACGATGAGGCTCACATCGATATGGGCTGATTCGATCATCGCAAGCGTTCGGGGAATAGGAGTGGCGGAGAATTGTAAAAAATGGGGGGCGGAACCATTTTCCGTGAGCTTTGTCAGAGCATGGCGTTGTGCAGTACCGAAACGGTGCTGTTCATCCACCATCACCAATGCGCATTCGGGAAGTTCCCGATACAAAAGGGCATGGGTTCCGATGATAAAATCAAACTCTTCCAGCGACCCTTTTTTAGTGGCATTCGTCACGAGGGCAATGCGTAAATCAGGGAGAAATTTTTGCGCTTCCTCAAAAAGCTGTGCTGCGAGGATCGTCGTGGGAGCCATAAGCAGTGAGCGATAAGGACTCATAAGGACGACAGAGGCCAAAATCACCATCGTTTTTCCTGATCCGACATCCCCTACGATCATCCGACGGGCGGAATTTTCTCCTCTCAAATCTTTGCGAATCTCGGTAATCGCTTTTTTTTGATCGTCGGTGAGGGTAAAGGGGAGTGTTTTCGACCATGCGGCAACATCGCCACTGGCTTTATAATGGGTAGGATGAAAACGGCGTTTGAGACGAAGCCGTCGCATATAATCAAACAATTCGGCAAATTTAAGGGCATTGATCTGTGATTGGGTAAGAGGGGTAGGAATTTTAGGAAAATGTATCTCGTAGAGGCTTTGAGCGATAGGTTCTGGCAAACCGTCCGCTATGAGAGTATCAATTGTGATATGTTTTTCAACCAATCGCCGCATTACATCGACTCGCAAAAGTGTTTTATAGATAGGAACGAGTGAACCGACGGAAGGTATTTTTACCGGTTGAATCATCTGCCACCGTCCGCTCTCCAATACCGCCTTACCGCTAAAAAATGCACGCTGGTGTGTCGGAAACTGATGAATCATATAGGGTTTTGGATGAAAAATTATCCCCTCAATGCGCTCATCCAGGTTATGGGCAAAAAAAATAATTTTAAGGGTTTTAGGAGTTCGTACGACACTCTCTACCGTTGCATCAATGACACAGGTGGCGTTAGAGTTAAGCTCAGTGCTTAAACGGCGGTCTTCAAAAGAGGTGGGCGCTATGAGGGAAAGTGCGGTGACACTTCCAACCCCTAAGCGATGGAATTTCTCCGCGTCGTCAGAATTTTCTATAG
The DNA here is from genome assembly GCA_030696285.1 of Sulfuricurvum sp. GTDB lineage: Bacteria > Campylobacterota > Campylobacteria > Campylobacterales > Sulfurimonadaceae > Sulfuricurvum. Next base: position 4,872 of record JAUYSQ010000243.1, read on the forward strand.
GATTCATAATTTTTTTGCCATTTTTCGTAATCCTCGGACTTGATCCGGGGATCCATCCCCTAAATGCAAAGCTGGATTCCCGCCTTCGCGGGAATGACACTACTTCGTCACTATCGCATAACTAAGGTGCGTAATCTCATTATGACGTTTGATAAACTCGTTGAGATCGTCAAGCGAAAGGTGTCGAATCATCTCAAGTTCAGCGGTCGAATACCCTAACTCTCGCCCCTGATAATATTCGCTAAAGGTTCGTCCCAAACGCTGAGAAAGGGTTTCAACGCGTAAGGGTTCGGAACCGAGTAAAAATTTACGGGCTTGATCCAATTCGCTTTGCGTTACTCCCTCTTTGACAAATGCTTCAATAACCTCAATCACACTTTTTTTCGCTTCATCCCCGGATTCAAGTTTTGTTTGGAGATACCCCGTGAAATAGGTATGTGTTTTTGCCACAGAGAGACGTGAATAGGCCGAATACGCCAATCCGCGCTTTACCCGTATCTCTTCCATCAGCCTGCTTCCAAAACCGCTGGAGCCCAAAATAAACATGGCAACACGCGCTTTATAAAACTCTGGATCTCCTTCCTTCATGGCAAACGGTGAACCGAAATAGAGATAGGTTTGTTGGGTATTTGGACGTTTTAAAATCGACTCTTTAGGTGCTTTTCGTGTTTCGTAATGCCGAGCAGCGGATGGCTTCCCACTTTTTAACAATGAGAGCAATTGGCTCACTTTGGATTTTGCCTCGGTGATATTAAGATCTCCACCGATGACGATGAGGGCATTGGAGAGAACCATTTTATCCGCTAAAAAACTCTCTACATTTTTGAGTTTAATCGCCTCAATCGAAACTTTGGTTCCGATGTTGGGAGTGGCAAGCGGAGTCCCCTCAAATAGTATTGATTTGAGCTCATCGGAGGCAACCGTATCAAAATCGGCCTCTTTTCGGGCGATATCGCTCATCGTAATGGTTTTTACTTTTGACAATGTTTCTTTGGTAAGATTGGGTGAGCGCAACAGTTCGCTCATGAGGGAAAGTCCTGTATCAAACTCATCACGAAGCGTCCCCAATTCCATCATAAATGTTTCAGATCCCGCATTGGTGCTAAGCTGAATAGCACGTGCATCAAGCGCATCGGCAAATCCGACTGCACCGCGTTTGAGTGTCCCCTCATTCATCATTTTGGCACTCAAACGTGCGAGTCCTCCATTCGAACCCTCGTCAATACTGCCGCTACCTGTAAAAATGACCTGCATCGAGACAATAGGAAGTCGTGTATCCTGCTCGAAAATAAAGGGGACTTTTACCCCTTTTACCTCTATAAATTCCAATGTGCTTGCCATAAGTGTATGCCCTAAAAATAAAATTGCTGTTAGTATAATGATCTTTAAATTCAAGCTAGATTCCCGCCTTCGCGGGAATGACGACCTCCCGTCATCCTCGGGCTTGACCCGGGGATCCATCCCCAAAAAGTTCGCAAAAATTATCACGCGAACTTTTCCAAAATATCGTAGGCGGTGTTTCGGATCGCGGGCGTTTCACCAATGTCGCGGATGAGACGAACCATCTCCTCTTTTGCCATACGAAACCCTGCTCCCGCACTGCGCACGACGTTCTCTTCCATCATTGTTGAACCCAAATCATTCGCCCCATAGAGCAATGCCATCTGCCCGATATAAGGTCCCTGCGTCACCCAAGAACTTTGAATATTGTCAAAATTATCCAAGAAGAGGCGAGAAACAGCAAGAAGCCGTAAATAACGATTGGAAGATTGTTTTTCGATCTCAGGATGTTCTTCCATCAGTTGCGTATTCATCCCCTGAAACGACCACATGATAAAGGCTCTGAATCCGCCCGTTTCATCTTGAAGATCACGAATAAG
>JAUYSQ010000244.1 GCA_030696285.1 Sulfuricurvum sp.
AGGGCATCATGCTCGGTAAATATCCCGACAGGACGGTTCTCGTCGTCCACAATTATGACCGAACTCACAGCATAATCGGCCATTAACTCCAGCGCCTTCGCCACGCTATGAGTAGAACGAAGGGATGTAGCTTTATCGGAAAGGATCGAGTCCAAGGTTACTAGTTTCATTCTCTTATCTTTTTTTTACTATAATATATTGATTTATTATACACCTTAGAGGGGCAAAAAGCGAAAAAAACGTACTCAAATCGTTGAGCCTATAGATAACAAATAACGCAATAAAATCAGTTAAATGAGTGAAGAATATTTACAGTTTCCCTAAACTTCAATTTGTTATTTATTAATTTTATCAATGGGAGTTTATCGATTTTTTTTTCCGCTACAATGGGTATCCTATCTATAACAAATTACGATGAAAGGAGCGAGTCATGTTTAAAACTGAAAACTACGTGTCAGAAATTCTCTCGTCAATTGATACTTTTTATATTGATTTTGAGCAGGAGGGCTATTTGAATGAGAAAAGTTTTAAATATGCCCATACTCTCAATGAGCACAAAAATCTCTTCGTCGCTCTCTTCGAATGCAACACCCCCTCGGAAGCCGACGAAAAGATGGAAGAATTCGTCTATTTTTGCGTTAGTCATGATATCCCTTATATGTTTGTTTATGGCGAATTGCTCACGATCACCCGCAACCTGATAAGAATTTTTGCCCAAGAAGGGGATTTTGATAATCTGAAGCATCTCAATACCTATCTCGACAAACTCGAAAACCAAATCACTATCGCTTATTTTTATAAATTTCTCCGGCGCTTAGCGGCAAAAAATCATCTTCGTCTCTCCCATCTCTCCAATCTGATCGAAAAAAATTTGATGATCCATTATCAACGCCACATCGAGTGGATGATTCAGCTGATTGACTATATTCAATATTCCAACGAAAATCGCCCTTTTCCGGAACTCAATCACGATTTATGCGGATTTGGACAATGGCTCCATAATGCCGCACTCCCCTACATCACTGCCACCAGCCATTTTAAAGGGGTCGGAGAGCTTCATCACAGCTTGCATGATCTGGCCTCCGAGGTCGTTCAACAATGCCAAAACGGTCTTCAAAATCCCAAACATCTGATCCACTTGATGCAGCGAATCGACTACACTTCCCTAGAAATCGGTAATGAAATCGCCATTTTAAACGATATGATTATCATTGAGGAGTATTCCAAGGATCCCTTAACCGGTCTTCTGAGCCGGAGGCTGTTTGAAAAAATAATGACCAGTCAGATCGAAATCGCCAAAGCAACCGAAACCCAATGTGCTCTCATGATGTGTGATCTCGATCATTTTAAAACCGTCAATGATACCTACGGCCACCTCGCCGGTGATATGGTAATTCAAAACTTTGCCAATATACTTCGTACCCTTCTGCGCACATCCGATTTTATTTTCCGTTTTGGCGGAGAGGAGTTCATTATCCTTCTCCCCTCAACCTCCGAACACGATGCCCGAAAAATTGCCCAAAAAATTTGCGATCATGTTGCAGAACATGAGGTTATATTCAACAATATCCCGCTTCGCTACACTGTCAGTATCGGTACTATCCCTATCAATACGCAGGCCACAAGTTATGTACTCAAAGATACCATTCATCGCTATGTAGCTGAAGTCGACTCAAAACTTTATCTTGCTAAACAAAACGGTCGAAATCGAGTAGAATAATCAACAAAACCGTTTTCAAACTCCGCCTCCGAAACAAGGGGGCTTTTAAAATTTCCCCAATACATTGCTCCCCCTTAATCAATAAAAATTACTTAAGAAAATACTTTAATATTAGAATAATAACTAACATCATATAATCTAAGAAATTATTTAAGGATAACGCCTGTTCCTATGAGTTCCCGCTTGTTCTATTATTCTATTATCAGGACCATAACCGCCTCGTGTGTTTTTCGCTTTAAGCGTATTTCCCTCACATAATGGAACTCATTCCCGTTGTTGCCCTCCTCATCGTTATGGCATTATGGGTTATCCACAGTGTCGTCCTCAACCGCCGCCTTATCGAAAGCCAAAACCGATACTTACAATTTTTTAAAGATTCCCCTGTCGCCCTCATCGTCATCGACAAAGAATATCGAATTCTCGAGTGGAATCAAGCAGCGGAAATTATTTTTGGTTGGAGCGCACACGAAGCATTTGATAGAGATATTATTGAATTCATTGTCCCCTCTTTCGATAAAGCGCATGTCCTCTCCGTATTGCAAAAAGGGGCATTGGAAGGGGTAAGTCACTCCAAAAACTACAACGTCACCAAATATAGGGATGAACTCTTTTGCGAATGGCGCAACCGTCTGCTGCAAGGAACCGAAGGGAATATTTTATGTATTGCACAGGATATCACCACCTCTAAAAAAACGCTCGATGACCTCAACAAACGATCCACCGCACTTGAAAGTGCCGGAGATGCCATTCTTTATACCGACGATAAAGGGCTGATCGAATTTGCCAATCGAAGTTTTTTTCTCCTCAATCTCGGTGATCCCGATGATGTATATGGTACCCATATCGGCACCTATCTTTTTAAAGAACGGCTAACATTCACGGCCCTGCAATCGCAATTTGATACCAATCAAACATGGAAAGGGACAATTACCAAATCCTCCGCAAATGGTAAAAAAGTTCTCAGTGTCACCATTACCGCAATCTATAGCCATCACCATCTCATCAGCTACATTGCCAATCTTCACGATATTACCCAGCTAAGTTGCCGCGTCGATGCTCTAGCCCATCGAGCCCATCACGACCCTCTCACGGGAGCAACCAATCGTGCGGCAATGGATGATCGGTTAAACCACGCGATCGAACGTGCCGAACGAGCCTCTCATCAAATCGCCCTCTTTTTTATCGATCTCAATGATTTTAAAAACGTAAATGACCGCTATGGACATGAAGCAGGAGATCGGCTTTTGTTTGAAGTGGCAAGAAATTTACGGGAATGTCTGCGTACCAGCGATACGGTCAGCCGGTATGGAGGGGATGAGTTTGTTATCATTATCGAGGAGATACGGAATCAAGAGCATATCGAAACGATACTCAAGACAATTGAAGTGGCGATCCATAAGCCGATATTTATCGACTCACTTACAACGTTAAGGGCAAAAGCGAGTATCGGAATGGCAATCTATCCCAATGATGCTACTGATGCTAAAGCTCTGATCAAGGCGGCAGACAAGTCGATGTACGCCGTCAAACGAGAAAAGAACAACTCCCATTCGGTAAAGCAAAAAACGCTTACCGAATCCGTACTAACACTTTACGCTGACAATCACAGTCGCCAAAATAAACCCACTCTTCCTGATACATTGGCTGAGGAGTGTACGCAATAGGAGCTCTGGCATACGTCACGGACTCACGTCGCGGTTCAGAGAGAGCATATCCCAAAACGCCCCCAACGACCAAAGGGATAACCCAATTATTATGATGGTTATTCTGAGATACTCTAGTATGCCCAGAGCCACGATCCCATCCGCGCCCATGTCCATCACGATCTGCATAAAGTGACGACGAGAAAATAAGAGATACTCCGACAACAGAGGCTAAAAGATGTAATGGTTTCATTTGAAACTCCTACTTTTAAGATGGGGTATTGTGACCAATAACTGTGAAGGAATTGTGTAGTGGTATACTTTCACAAAGAAACGGAGGTGGAACAATGAAATGTCGATGGTTAATGATAGGAGTGATTGCAATATCACTTCACGCACATCCGCAATGTTACGTGCAAGGGTATGGTAACCTCATCACCTCCGCCAATGAAACAACATTGACGTTAAAAAATGGGACCTCTTTTCCCTACAAAACAGCCGCTCCTAAAACAACCTGGGATGATAAAATCAACCGTGCCGATTTAGAGATGCAACTCTCACAAACGTATGATGCCGGGGGGATTGAAACCCCTCCTGCGTATCTTTTTGATCCGGGGCGCCTTCGTTATCAGCCCTTTTTCCAAGCTCTTTATGGCAAAGACAAAAAAGAGATCGAAAAAAATCTCGTAACAATTAGCTGGCCTACCCTCAAAGGCTCGATAAAACTCCCAGTAAACCGTGTCGGCGGTGTGGATAAAAAACTCTACCTCATCGGACAAGAGATTTCAAAGCTTCCTAAAGCGGATCGACTTTGGGCTGAGGGTGCGACTACCTATGCCTACCGCGTTATCAAAGACACCGATCGCCTCTCCATGCACAGTTTCGGTATCGCCATCGACTTAGCCCCTGCGACAACCCAATATTGGAAAGATGAAGCCGCGTCAGAGACTGCCCGCATCGGCTATAAAAATACGATGCCTCTCTCCATCGTCCGAATCTTCGAAAAACACGGCTTTATTTGGGGAGGACGCTGGTATCACTACGATACGATGCACTTCGAATACCGCCCGGAGCTCCTTGCCCCGTCATGCGTTCTCAAGAATAACTAGCCGAAAGAGCTAGTGAGCTAAAAACTCGATCACTTTTTCCACCGGTCGTCCGATCACTGCACGGTTGCCTTCGATGAGAATCGGACGCTCAATGAGTTTTGGATGCCCGACTAAAATATCAATGAGTCTATTTTCATCCACTATATTTGCCACGTCAAGCTCTTTATACAAATCTTCTTTGGTGCGCATCAGTTCCCGTGCAGATACACCCAGTTTATGTAAAAGAGCTTCGATCTCTGAACGAGAGGGAGCCGTTTCGAGATATTTCACCACCTCAACCTCACCATTTTTTTCGCTCAATAGCGCTAACGCTTCGCGTGATTTCGAACATTTCGGATTGTGCCAGATGGTTGTCATTCATAACTCCATTTTTTACCGACATTATAACTTTTCA
>JAUYSQ010000253.1 GCA_030696285.1 Sulfuricurvum sp.
GGCAATCTCACAGCGACGACGGATAAAGAGAAGCTCGTTCTTGAATATATTCCCCAGCTCAACGATTTGACTGCCAAGCTCAAAACAAAACGGATGATAAAAGGGTATGATTTCCGCTCCAGCGAGTTGGAGATGCGGATCGATGAGGATCAAAATATTGTCTCGACCGAATTTGCCGTCGAAACCCCCTCTCACGCATTGATTGAAGATTGTATGCTCCTTGCTAATAAAGCGGCAGCCTCGATGTATGAACGAGGAGTGTTTCGTATTCATGAATCCCCCTCTCAAATGAAACTCCAAAGCCTCTATACTGAACTTGCATCTATTGGGATTTTTGTCGAGTTTCAAGGCTCCATCAAAGAGACCATCACTGCCATCCAAGCCGAGGCGGAAAAGCGGGACATTGTAAGCGAAGTAGACACCCTCATCATCCGCGCCCAAATGCAAGCCCGCTACGCTCCTTATAATACGGGACATTTTGGACTTGGGTTTGAGCGTTACACCCATTTCACTTCACCTATTCGCCGCTACAGTGACCTAATCGTCCATAGGTTGCTTAAAGCGATCAAAGCCGGTGATACGGAAGAGGGTTCTTATGTATTACGCAATATCGAATCCCTCTGTACCTCCATCAGCGAAAAAGAGAGAGAAGCCAGTGACATCGAAATCCGCTTCCAGGAGCGCAAATTTGCACGCTGGGCCAGTACCATCATCGGGCAAACACTCAAAGCCCGTGTGATGCGTACTGAAGAGGGAATTATTGCTGAAATCCATGATGTGATTACGGGGGCAAAAGTGACTGTTACGGAACATTTTGGATTACTACTTTTTGATGATATACACGTAAAAATTGAGAGTGCTGATTTGGCAACAACAAAAATTTCGGCTTCGTTTGTGAGTAAGATTGATAAAGAGGAAGATGAACAAGGAACAGTAGTATGACCCGCCAGGATTTAGACCGCCATTTACAAAAAAATACTGCCCCACGGGCAATGGCGCTCTTCGGAGAGAGTCATTTTTTTATCGACCGATATAGCACGGCGCTTGCACGCATTGAGGGGGCTTCGGTGTTGAGTATGTACCATGACGAATATGATTTTAATGCAGCGAAAGCGCATTTATCACAAGGTTCACTCTTCGGTGATCAAAATCTCCTACTTATTAAACACGAAAAAAAGCTTTCAAAAGCGGAGCTCGATGTCTTTGTGGATCTAGTGGGTAAAAATCCCGACAATACGTTTATTTACTGCTACGTAGGCGACGATGTCAAAAGTGTGGATACGGCGTTCAAAGGTTCTCACACAGGTTCAGTCCGTTTTTACAGCCCTTTTGCTTCCGAAGCCCGTACAATTTTACTTCAAGAGGCACAAAGAGCAGGGGTACAATTGGATAATCAAGCAGCACTCCATCTTCTCGACATTCATAATAATGATCTCTCACTGGCGTGCAATGAGCTCTCTAAGCTTTCTATTTTAAACAAACCCATAACTATGCGAGAGATTGATGAACACGTTTACGGTCTGAGCGAAATTAAACTTGACCACTTTATCACTCAAGTTGTCGAAAAAAAAGAGTTCCTTCCCTCCTTGCATCATCTGCTTGAGTCAGGAGTGGCTGAGGTGTATATTCTGACATCATTAAGCAAATTTCTGACCGAACTTTATTTATTTAACACGACAATAAAACTCCATGGAATCGCGGATTCCATCCTCGTCTTAGGCTATAAACTTCCTGAATTTATCGTAAAAGAGCGGGCATCCCTTTCGATTAAAATTTCCGCAGATGGGTATAAAAAAGGGCTTAATTGTCTATTGGAGACAGAGCTGAAAATGAAATCAACAGGTTCTCCGGATCAAGAAGCGCTGTTGCTCTCGGCGTTATTAAAACTCCAAAGCATACTTTAGCACAAACTAATATTAAGTTATTTTTCAGTATAATCCGCGCGTTCCTTGCTCTTTGCAACACGATTGTCGTGCTGTATAACAACCATAAGGGGCGAACACCATAAGGAGACATACGCTATGAGACATTACGAAAACTTAGTAATCGTAAAACCAACTCTTACAGAAGAAGAGATTAAAAACACCCTCGCACTCGTTGAAGAGGTCATCACATCAAATGGTGGTGAAATCATCGGACGTGACCCAATGGGTATGAAAAAATTAGCTTACCCGATCGAGAAAAATGCTCGTGGTTATTTCTACGTTATGTATTATACTATTGCACCATCTGCAATTAGTGAAATTGAACGTCGTTTTCGTATTAACGAGGAAATTTTACGTTTCGTAACTATGAAATACGATAGCAAACGTGAAATCAAAGCATGGAATACTATGGTTGAAAAAACCAAAAAACCTGTAGCAGCTGCACCTGTTGCACCTGTTGCTGTAGCTGAGACAAAAGAAGAAGTAGCTTCTTAATCCCTTTAAGGAAAACGTATGTTTAATAAAATCATTTTGGTTGGAAATCTCACTCGCGATATCGAACTTCGATACGCACAAAGCGGTTCGGCAATTGCCAAAACTGCTATTGCTACCAGTCGTAAATTTACGGTGAACGGTGAAAAGAAAGAAGAGACATGTTTTGTCGATATCACTTTTTTTGGCCGTTCAGGTGAAGTGGCCAACCAATATCTTCGCAAGGGTTCTAAAATCCTTGTCGAGGGACGATTACAATTTGAACAATGGGTTGACCAAGCAAGCGGACAAAAGCGCTCTAAACACTCTGTTATTGTTGAAACGATGCAAATGCTCGATTCACGTGGCGAGGTTTCTCAGGGTGGTTACAGTGAGGACAGTGAGAGTGGAAGCAATTACAGCGGAGGCTATGATGCACCTGCTCAAAAAGCGTACACTCCTCCACCGTCGTACTCGAAACCATCTCCGGTAAAAATGCCCGAAAACAATCTCCCAGAGATTGATATTAACGAAGACGAAATTCCGTTTTAGAAAAAGTACAAGGAAATAACCATGTCAGAAAAAAGAAAATACAAAAAACGTTTTTGCAAATACTGCGAACAAAAAGTAGATTTCATTGACTACAAAGATGTAGCATCATTGAAATATTCGCTCTCTGAGCGTTTCAAAATCATGCCACGTCGTTTAACAGGTAACTGTAAGCGTCACCAAGATATGGTAACGATTTCAATCAAACAATCTCGCGCAGCGGCATTGATTCCTTACACTGTATCACGTAAAGTGGTTGCAGGTGCTCCATTCGACGATCGTAGCTATTAAGCTACTTTCTAACTGCCAGCTGTACAGCTGGCAAACTTCCCTCAAAAAATTACTTTAACGAAGAGAAACTTGCGATTTCATATTTTGCAATGTCTTTGGCCCAATCCCTTTTACATTTACTAATTCATCCACCGTTTTAAAACTGCCATGACTCTTGCGGTACTTTAAAATCTCTCCTGCTTTGCTTGGACCAATACCATTAAGTGTTTGCAATTGCGCAGAATTTGCTTTATTGACATTAACAACTGCGAATACGAAAGAAACAAGAAGCATCAGAAGCGTAAAAATTTTAATCATAATTAACCTTTACAATGAATTATAATCATTTTAGCTTGATAAGCAAAGAGAGTCAAGAGAAAAGTTATTATCGCATTGGGGTCACTGCACAATTCTGGTAATTTCAAGGAGACTATCTGGAAATGAAAAGTGGTTTTCCCGCAGTACTTTGGCATTGATCAGGATAATCGGAGTCCGTTCCATCTGGATCGAGAGTAAGATGCCATCCACTCCGAGTTTATCGGCGTCATATAGGGCTGTGACTGCACCGGATCCGACAGTATTATGGACCTTTTTGAGCTGTGATAAACTTCCTTTGAGGGCATAGACGAGGTGATACGATACTGAGCTGTCAAGTCTATCGAAGGGGAGTGTCGTTATGGCGATCGGACGACTGTTCAGATATCCATTAAATTTATTTGTCAGAATTTTAACGCATAAAGCGGCTGTCTCATCGTCGCTGCGATCGTAGGCAATCAGGACTTTGATCGGGGATTTTTTGTGCGAGAAGAGAAGATTCTTTTCAAGCAAGGCAATTTTAGGTAGCAAGGAGAGCTGAGTTTCCAACAGAAAAGGATCGTAGGAGACGCTCCATCCAACAGTAGTTAGAGCAAGGGTCATAATTATTCGTTTCAAAATGTTCCCCTTACGGTGGCCATAAAGGCACGACCTATTGAGGGGTAGTCGTCGTTATAGGTGCCGGATGGACTAGGATAAAGCTCACGCTCATCAAAAATATTTTTAACTGTGAATTGGATCTCGCTGTGAAGATGTGGGACTTTGTATCCGATGGAGGTATCAATGACTCCAATGGCTTTCATATCATCGCGAGGATCGGTTGAAGCTCTCGGTGTCACGCTTTGCCATCGCCCTGCGAGTGAACCGTAGCAGTTTTTATTCAGATTGTGTGTGATAAATCCACGTACCGTATCCGCAGGTGCATTTGGAAGTGTCACACCCTTGCCGTCTTCAGCCCAAATATGGGTATACGCAGTATAGAAGGAAGTTTCATCGTAGCGTTTTCGCCATTCGACTTCAACTCCCTGAATGGTACTTTTTGATCCGTTGACATATTCATAACGGGCTAATGCCGTATTGTACTGCAGATAGATCTGATCGTTGTTGTCGAGGTGGAAAAGGTTGATGGAGAGGGTATTCTCAGTTTCGAATCGATGGATAAATTGGGTTTCGTATGCCATGACGGATTCGGGGCGTAGATCTGGATTCCCCCATCGGGCTCTATTATTGAGGGTGAACATCTCCTGCCATGAGGGATTTCTATGGGCATGGGAGATCGAAAATTTGACTAGGTTATCAGGATCGATTGTATAGACAGCTGCGATTCTTGGATCGATCTGTGTTGCCAAACCGTTGCGGTGGTCAACCGTTAGCGAGGCGTAGCCGACCAAAGAAGAGGAAATTGAACGTTCATAGGTCATATAGGCTGTCAGATTATTAATAGAGCCGTCGGGATTGAAAAAAGGAAGTCTTGTTGAATAATCAGTCATCCCCGTCCCGCTATCCCGGTCGGTTGTGACTGTCTTTTCGGATGCAACACTGCTCCATGATGCACTGACCCCAAAGGTTGCGTCTCCACTGTATAGGGTTCCCGCGAGGGTATTATTGACCCTGTATGTTCGGATAATGGCTTCATGAATACCATAAAAACCGTCAGGATAGGTGACAATGGTTGTCGGTGGAGTGAGAGAAGGGAAAATGAGCCCTGCTGGAGCGAGGAGAGAACTACTGGTAAAGCTGTCCTGAATCATTGAAACTTGAAGCGTCCCTGCAAAATCTGCTGCCGTATAGTGAGCACCGGCACGAAGTTGCCACTGGTCGACATTGTAGTGGTCCCCTTCGGAGGCAAGGGCGTAGTTTATCCCTCCACCTGAACCATGCCGATACGAAGATAGGCGTCCGTCTGCGAAAAAGGCTCCCTTAGAGATCGATGCTGAAACCATAGTTGCATTAGTAGCTGCGGGGGCATTGCCCGATCGGGAGAGAGGTGTATTGGCGGCACCGAGAAGATTATTGGAAAGACCGTCTTGCCCGTAGGAGAGGGAAAGATTGTCATGAACGGTGTAGAGATCGGCTGCAAAGGTTAAGTCGTCATTCGATGATGCATACGAAGCTCCGGCTTTGCGGGTGCCGTGGGTACCGATTGAGGTGAACCAGCGTACGCTATTCTCCTGGGTCTCCCCTTTATAGGTCGTTACCACGATTGATCCGGCATAGCCCGAATGTCCGTCGCTGTAGCTTCCTGAGCCACGTACAATCTCGATCCGCTTGATCATATCGATTGGCATCGCCAAATAGGCAGTATAGCCATCGAAGAAAAGGTCGTTGACCTCGATACCGTCGACGATCAGCTTGCTCTGACCGAAGGCTGTCGGGTTGGACCCTCGGAAGACAGGATTAAATAAGGAGAGGTTATCGCTGCTAATGTTGACCCCAGCGACAAGGGTGAGGGCTTCTTTGAGCGAGGATGCACCGGCTTGGGAAAGCTCTTGACCATCAAACACTGTCATGATATAGGGGAGATAGTCGATGTTGGCGCGCTGATTTTTGGCTGTCTGCGCAATGGAATTCATCTCGTTGGTAAGATTATTTAAAAGGTTCGTATCCGTCTCAGCCGCAAAAAGAGCAAAAGGGATTAATAATAAAGCGAGAGAGAAACGGGTGCTCATGGGCTTCTTTCATAGAGGGTGTATGCTCTCGGGATAAGAGAATAACAGGATAGTGCTCAGAGCCCCGATATTGTTGTGTAGAAAGATAGTATAAAAACTGTTAATCACCGCTGAAAAACAATTACCCAAGAGGATTGATGTATTTTCGAAATGTGTGTAATGGGTAATTTTTTAAATAGGATGTTTTTTCGGAAAAGGAAGTCTAATCATAAATAGTGCACCATCTTTAAAATTAGTCGCTTCTATAGTGCCGTTGAATTTCATTTCGACAACCATTTTTGCAATAAAAAGTCCCAATCCAGTCCCTTGTGATTGATGTTTTGTTGTAAAGTAGGCATCAAATACATTTTCAATTATGTTTGGATCAAATCCTCCGCCATTATCGTATATTTTAATAAGATTGCTTTCTTCTTCAGCCATGCACTGAACCGTTATTTTACTGCTGAGGGCATCTATGGCATTGTTGAGGATGATCACGATCACCTGTTCTATTTCACTGATGGATCCGTAAGCATATAATGTTTCATCCAGACTGAACTCTATCGCTATCTTCTTCTTATCAAGCGTATTGCCAAGTAGCTGCATGGTTTCTTCAATGGCACTTTTAATGGAGAATATTTCCATCTTTTTGTTAGTCTGGTCATTGTTTAGAAAATTTTTAAAGATATCAAGCGTTTTTGACATAAATTCCACTTGCAGGTGCATATCGTTAAAAAGTTTTTGCTGGTATTGAGTATCAACTTCTCCCATCATACTTTTAATGGTTAAATCGGCAATACACAGCTCAACGATGTTAAGAGGCTGTTTCCACTGGTGGGCGATATTATTGATCATCATTCCCATCTCAATAAATCGCGACTGCTTTATCAAAATTGCGTCTTTGACTCTATTGTTTTCTTTTTCTCTTTCCTTCTTGCTCATAGTCTCATCGATATTTTGCTGCATGTGGAGAAATCCGTTGACGATCTCGGATATTACATCGTCTTTATTTTCGTTAAACGGTTCGAACACTAGCTTGTCACCGGGCATATATCTTTTGATTTCTGCCGCAATCTTTCTCAGAGGTGTGAGCAGCTCTTTCAGCAGACGCATTTCCAGATAAAAATAGAGAGCCAGCAAAGAGACGAGAAGAACTCCGACAATATAGAATTTATGAGAGAGCTCTTTTAATATATGCTGGGAATACGCTATCTTAAGCGTCCCTATGCTGTTATTAGAATCACCGTTTTCCGGGCTGTAGAGTACGGTTTCATATTCTAGATTATAGGGATCGTCTGAAGTGTATACAGATGATTTTACCTCTGATATCAGCGATCCATTCTTATCTGTAAAGGCTATATAGTCTAGATTATAGGATTTAAGTATGCTTTTTAGAAACTGCTCCATCCGGAAATTGTTAGATTCTTTGTTTATAAAATACCATATTCCTATTTTCGGCGATAGAGACTCAGAAAGAGTTACTATATGCCTTTTTTCGGACTCCACAAATGTATCATTAATAAGCGCATATATTAATACGCTGGTACCGGCAATTATCAGTGTTAGGGCGACAACAACGAATAGAAGCAACTTCCGTTGTAATGATACAGTGGCAAACGGCTTTATAAATCCTTTGTGGGAGGTAGTTCTCATTGCTAATTACTGTGTCCCTTTCTATGAGTCTCGTTTAATAGGCGGTATGGATAGTGGTTTTAAAATTACTTAGAATCATCCAAAAAGGATTGAAGTCATAATTCTAACAAAACTTGTTGTAAAGGGAGATAATTTCATTAAATGAGACCACAGACAGTTAATATTGGTTTATAATTTTATGATATCTGACTAGATCAATACCCAGTCGTACAAGCATTTAGTTCTCTTGACCTCGAAAATGAAATATCACTATCATGATACGGCTTCTTTGGCACGGACTGTTATCGCAGTACGTGCCCTACGAATTTCGACATATTATTCAGGATTTTTCCGCCACGTCGGAAACCTAGCCCACACGCTTCATACGCGAAAAATACTCCTGCTTGATAGCTGTTCCCTGACGCATCTTTTGGGAACTCAACGTATTCTTGATAGACGGGTTTAAAATTTCCATATGGACCGTCGTTGGCTTCGATGACATTGCCTGAAGCATCCAAGATTTTCACATTAGCTCCTTCGCGTCCGAACATCCGTTTTTCGACACACGGTACCCCTTGAAGCGGTTCAAATGAGGTTTTGAGAAGATACGGTGAATCGGGAAAGAGATCCGATAAGATTTTGAGCATCCCTTTGGATTGGAAGAGCAATGTATAGGCAGGATTAAGAAGAATCGCTTTTTGGTTGTTCATAATGGTAGTAAGCAGTACTGCGAGCTCATTTTCCTCGATGGCAATATCTTCCCAAGGATAGAGTTTGAACCAATACTCATAAGGTTCATCGGAAGCGTCATAAATTCCCTCTTCGTCAAATTTGACACCGCCAAGAGGTTCAAAACCGGTCTCAAATCCTGCATCAATTGCCATTTGCTGTAATAATCGGACGGTATTTTCCTCTTCGATATTTCCGCTCACCGAACTAAAGAGAATTTTCCAGCCATCGTAATGTTTTTCAAACTCTTCGGGATCATCAAAGAGGGTGACAAGACGACGAAAATTATTACTAATCGCTTCGTAAATATTGTTAAATTGACGCTCTTCATCCATATTGTTATGTTTTAAAATCGCCCATTGTAAAATCGCCGTCTCGAAGAGTGCCGTTGGGGTATCGGCATTGAACTCGATGAGTTTGATCGGTTTGCCGTCGATTCCTCCTGCGAGATCAAAACGTCCGTAGAGATGCCAGTGGACATCGTTGTCCCAACTTTTTTTGATGGCTTCTATAAGGTTAAAGGGGATACCGAGTTCAAAAAAAAGGTTATTGTCAATGACGTGCTGCGCCGCAGTAGCGTACATATCATAGAGCTCATTGGAACACTCGTAATAGGCTTCTGCTTCCATATTGCTCACAATGACGAGTTCATCGGCAACGTATTTTGTCTCATCGCTGTCGGTGTGCCATTTAAATCCGATTTGTTCTAAGGTTTGGTCGTTGATCGGTTGAATTTTTTGTAAAGATACCATCATTATCCTCCAAAGCTGCTAGATGCGCCGGTACTTCTGGAGGCTGAATTTCCAAAAAAGCTTTTTTTACCAGAACTTGATGCCGCTTTACCGCTGGCTCCACCGGCTGATTTATGATACGCCGAACGGTTGGAAGCATCTTGATTTTTACGGAAATTAGAGTTATTCATAAGGGCATTTCCGATCATATTTCCCAACAACGCCCCTCCGGCAGCTGCGAGGATAGTACCTGCCAATCCCATCCCTTCGCCTTTTGGCTCTTCGTTAAGTTCCGATTTCCCCTCTTGCATTTTTTTATATTCTTGGTCTGCCATCTCTTTGAGTTCGGCTTCACTCATAACTCGCTCATGCACGGTACCGTTTTCATCGGTTTCGTGAATAATTGCACGGCTTGGGCCCGTGGTTGGCATCTCTTCAATAACAACGTACTTTCCATTGGGCTGTTGCTCAACGACAAGAAATTTGTTTTGTCCTTCTTGGGCTGACTGCTCTTCAGGATTGCTCTGGCATCCGGAGAGTGCGCTTAATACGGCTAAACCCGTGGCTCCCATCATAATATTTCGAGCACTAATAATATGTTTCATTCTTGTTCCCTATCGTAGTTTTTTAAATCGTGTTGTGGTAAGACGGTAGATGTGTGATGGCTCAGAGGGGTTAAATCCTTTTGAGTTTTCGATGACGATATCACTGTTACGGATACAAAAATCACGATCGTACTCTTTGCCGCTTTCATTGGCTGAAGTGGAGTAGAGCCATCCATATTTTTGAATGAGCCGTGCGTGAGGAGTATCGCTTACATAGCGAAATGCTTTGTTTTTGATCACAAATGTCGTTTTGTGTGCATGCCGTACATAGGGGCGATATTTTTGAGGAACTCGGATGTGATGTTGAAGGTGAGAGAAAGAGGCAAAAACCTTTAAAAAAGGCTTTCCACTCTCACGCCCTTTGATACGCGCAAGAGAGGAGGCATCTTGTGAAAGAAACCCCACAGTCGTATCGGTTTGAGCAAGAATTACGGACATCTTTTAGTCGATAAGAAAATCTTGGAGAGCCTGAGGCTTCATCCATCCATCATCTTTCATATACGTCATTGCCTCAATAGCAGCGCGTGCGGCACTAAGTGTCGTGAAATAGGGGATACCCATACGCAATACCACTTGGCGAATTTGTTCCGCATCTTTTTTGGATGTTTTGTTGTCAGATGTATTGATAGCGAGAGAAATGTCTCCATTTTTCATCATATCTTCGATGTTGGGGCGACCCTCAGATATTTTCAATACCACATCACAAGGGATTCCTGCCTCTTCAATAATTTTTTGCGTTCCGCGAGTAGCGACAAGCTTAAATCCTTGTAAGTGAAGACCGCGTGCGATCTCCGGAGCACTTCCTTTATCCATTTCGATGAAAGAGAGGAAGCAGGTTCCTGCTGTTGGGATTTTATTCCCCGCTGCAAGTTGGCTTTTGGCAAAACTCACGCCGAAATTGGCACTGATACCCATAACTTCACCCGTTGATTTCATCTCAGGAGAGAGAACCAAATCGGCACCGTACAGTTTGTTGAACGGGAATACGGCTTCTTTAATCGCAACGTGCCCTTTTAGGCGTGGTTTAAGAAGACCATCTTCTTCCATCACCACATTGTAGTTATCGTAAAACTTCAATGCGTTGCGTAAGGTATCACCCACCATAACGCGGGTGGCAACTTTTGCGAGCGGCATACCGGTTGCTTTTGAGACAAACGGGACGGTTCGAGATGCGCGAGGATTTACTTCGATGATGTAGACCTCATTTTGGTAGATCGCGTATTGGATGTTGAGCAATCCGATAACGCCTAAGCCTAATGCAATTTTTTTAGTTTGCTGTTCAACCTGCTCTTGAAGGTCAGGACTTAAACTTACCGGAGGAAGAGAACAAGCACTGTCACCTGAGTGAATACCTGCTTCTTCGATGTGCTG
This sequence comes from Sulfuricurvum sp., assembly GCA_030696285.1. Classification (GTDB taxonomy): domain Bacteria; phylum Campylobacterota; class Campylobacteria; order Campylobacterales; family Sulfurimonadaceae; genus Sulfuricurvum. The sequence goes on from JAUYSQ010000253.1 coordinate 11,247, forward strand.
CATAACCGATCCGATATAGACATCGGTTCCGTCTGTAATTGCATCGACATCCAGTTCAACGGCTTGATCCAAGAATTTATCAACCAAGACGGGAGAATCGTTGCTCACTGAGACGGCAACGTCCATATAGGTACGTAATTCGTCTTCATTGTAGACGATACGCATAGCACGTCCGCCCAAAACGTAAGAGGGACGAACCAAGACAGGATAGCCTAGCTCTTCTGCCACGATAAAGGCTTGCTCTTTGGTCATAGCGATACCGTTGTCAGGTTGTTTTAGCCCTTGTTCTACGACAAAAGCAGAGAATTTTTCACGGTTTTCTGCCAAATCAATCACTTCTGCGGACGTTCCTGCAATCACAGCTCCAATATTCTGAAGTGAGTTTGCGAGCTTGAGGGGTGTTTGACCTCCGAAATGGACGATAATACCATTCGGCTGCTCACGCTCAACAATAGCACGGACGTGTTCAAAATCGATCGGCTCAAAATACAATACATCCGAGGTATCGTAATCGGTGGATACGGTTTCAGGATTACAGTTGACCATGATGGTTTCGATCCCCATCTCTTTGAGGGCAAATGCTGCGTGGACACAACAGTAGTCAAACTCGATTCCCTGACCGATACGGTTCGGCCCGCCTCCTAAAATCATCACCTTTTTCTTGTCACTTTGTCGAGGTTCTTGTGCCCCTAGACGAGTGATATTGGTAGTAGAATAAAGATAAGGAGTCAATGCCCCAAATTCTGCGGCACAGGTATCTACTTCATTGTATTCATGAAAAATTCCAAGAGCTTTACGTGCCGTGTAAACATCCTCTTCTTTTGCATTTCCGCCGTTTAAGCTCACTAAACGCGCAATATTTTTGTCCGAAAATCCTTCCGTTTTTAGGCGGCGTAGCTGAACTTCGTTTGTAAGGGTATCGGCAGTTATTTTTGGCTCTTGCGCTATTATTTCTTCGATTTGGGTTAAAAACCATGGGTCGATTTTTGAGAGATTAAAAATATCTTCGTGGCTTAGTCCCATACGGAACCCTTGTGCCACGTAGAGAATGCGTTCGGCATTGGGACGGCGAATCTCATGTTTGACAAATTCTAAGTCACCATCGATAGGATCAAAACCGCTCAGACCTGTTTCAAGAGAGCAGAGGGCTTTTTGAACCGATTCTTTAAAAGTACGTCCGATTGCCATTACTTCACCCACAGATTTCATACTGGTGGTAAGAGTGGATTCAGCTTCTGGGAATTTTTCAAATGTAAAGCGAGGAATTTTGGTGACGATATAATCAATAACGGGTTCGAATGCCGCGGGAGTTCCGGTGATATCGTTGGTGAGCTCATCGAGGGTAAATCCAACCGCAAGAAGGGTGGCTATTTTTGCAATCGGATAACCTGTTGCTTTTGATGCAAGTGCTGATGAGCGTGATACGCGCGGGTTCATTTCGATAACAATCATCCGACCTGTTTTCGGATCAATGGAGAATTGAACGTTTGATCCTCCTGTATCGACACCTACTTCACGTAAAATGGCAAAAGAAGCGTCACGCATACGTTGGTACTCTTTATCGGTAAGAGTGAGGGCGGGAGCCACAGTGATGGAGTCGCCCGTGTGGACACCCATGGGGTCGAAGTTTTCGATGGAGCAGACAATAATACAGTTATCGTTGCGGTCACGGATAACTTCCATTTCGTATTCTTTCCATCCAAGGAGAGATTCTTCGATCAAAATTTCCGTAACAGGAGATTCGTCCAATCCTCGTTGTGCGAGGTGTTTAAATTCATCGATGTTGTATGCGACACCGCTTCCTCCGCCTGCTAGAGTATAAGAGGCTCGGATGATGAGAGGAAAACCTATTGCATTGGCGGCACTGATTGCTTCATCAATATTGTAAGCGTAACGAGAGATCGGAAGATCCATTCCAATTTTGATCATGCACTCTTTGAATGCTTGGCGATCTTCCCCTTTTTTGATAGCACTTGGGTTGGCTCCAAGGAATTCAATCCCCTCTAAAAGACCTTGCTCGTGCATGAGCATAGCTGCGTTAAGAGCCGTTTGCCCACCCATGGTTGGGAGTATGGCATCTACATTTTCATCTTTGATAATTTGAGCAATGATTTCAGGTTTGATAGGTTCGATATAGGTGCGATCGGCAAATTCGGGATCGGTCATGATGGTGGCTGGATTGGAGTTGATGAGAACAACGCGGTAACCTAGCTCTTTGAGTGTTTTGACCGCTTGCGTTCCAGAGTAGTCAAATTCACACGCTTGACCAATGACGATGGGACCTGATCCGATGAGGAGTATCGTTTTAATGTCGTCGCGTTTTGGCATGCTTACCCTTTTGTCATAAAAATTTGTCAATTATAGGGCAAAAGCACTTAAAATCCGATTATTTAGTGTTAACGTACCCTTGTAATGACATGAAAATACGCAGGATTTTTAGCATAGAAATAGGGTTCGATGATGGCGCTTTGATAACCGCTTGCTTTGGAGATAGAGATCACTTTTCCTACTTTGAGACCGGAGAGAAAAATTTTATCCAGTCCTGAGGTAACCACTTCATCACCAACAGAGATAGGAATCCAGGTGGGGATGAATTCGACGATTAGCCGACGTTCATTATTTCCTCGAACAATTCCCGGAGCGGATGAACTTCCGACTGAAACGGCATAGGAACTTTTGATGTCCCCATTCAGCAGTGCCATAGGGGCGCGGTTGTTGGAGACGACAATGCCTGCAACATATCCTCTATAGAGTAAGCCATACACTCGTGCAGGATCAAAATCTTCCATCTCCAACCATAGTTTATGAGGATCTCCCATTCTGATATAAGATATGGTACGTACAAGGACCACCGAGGGGATCGTTTTTAGGGAACTGTTTGCCTCGCGCAGCAGATTGGCGTATTCGTCGGCAACCTGATGAAGGGTTAGAAGTTCACGTTCATAATAACGATTTTTTTCTTGAAGCTCAGAAATGGTTTCTGCCTGATTGAGATGCTTCGTAAAGGCATTTTGAATCCCTGCAATTTGGTCAAGATAGACAATTTTAATGTTTTGGGACAGATGGATCAAGGGAGATTGCAAAAAAGGGCTGAAATAAAGAGCTCCACCCACACTGAGGATGAGAAAGAGCGCGAGAGTGAGACGTTGTTTATTCATTATCAAAAAGTTCGTGGAGCTGATCGATCTCTTCGAGTGCGCGTCCTGTACCGCGTGCAACACAGAGCAATGGCTCATCGGCTACATAAACAGGAATTTTGATGGTTTCAGAGAGAAATTTATCCAGTTGACGAATCAATGCCCCGCCACCCGTGAGGATGACACCGTTGTTGACGATGTCACCGGCAAGATCAGGAGGCATATTTTCGAGTACATCGCGGAGTGCTTCGAGGATCTCTTTGAGAGGATCGCGCATCGCTTCACGCGCATCTTCACTGGAAAGCTCTAGAGAGGTGAGAAGCCCTTCAACTTGGTCGCGACCGTTGACGATCATTTTGAGCTCTTGGGCAAGAGGCATCGCGGTACCAATGTTGATTTTAATGTCTTCGGCAATACGCTCGCCGATTAAAAGGTTGTATTTACGCTTAACGTAGTCCATGATGGCACGGTCAATTTTGTCACCGGCTACTCGAATCGAACGGCAAAGTACCAAACCACCCAATGAAACAACGCCGATCTCAGTCGTACCGCCGCCGATATCGACGATAATATTCCCTTTAGGTTCCCGAATATCGATCCCGGCACCGATCGCTGCTGCCATTGGCTCATCGATCAAATACACTTCACGAGCACCCGCACTCATCGCTGATTCGCGAACCGCTTTACGCTCAACTTGGGTAAGACCGTATGGGATACAGATGATAATACGGGGACTGATAAGGCTGGTACGTCCGTGTGCTTTTTCGATAAATTTACGAATCATTTTCTCAGTCATATCAAAATCGGCGATAACTCCGTCTTTCATGGGGCGGATGGCCTTGATGTTTCCGGGTGTTTTACCGACCATCTCTTTGGCCTCACGTCCAACAGCGAGGACTCTTTGCTGACCGTATTTTTCCATTTTTACCGCTACGACAGAGGGCTCATTGATAACAATCCCTTTTCCTTTGACAATGACGATGGTATTTGCAGTGCCCAAGTCGATAGAGAGATCGTTGGAAAATAGTCCGATAAGTTTATTAAATAGCATTTTGTCTCCTATGCGCTTTTTTGAGCAGTTTTTTTGATGTAAACAGGGATAGATGCTTCATCCACTACCTCTTTGGTGATAATAACTTCATATCCGCTGTATTCAGGGAGTTCATACATAATCTCACCCATAATCTCTTCTAAAATAGCACGCAAACCCCGCGCACCTGTTTTACGTGTAAGGGCTTTGGCTGCAATGGCGTTGAGTGCCTCTTTTTCAAAAGTGAGTTCAACATCATCGATGGCGAAGAGTTTGGTATATTGTTTGGCTAAACAGTTTTTAGGTTCAGTAAGGATACGAACCATCTCCTCTTCGGTAATTTTGTTCAAAGAAGCAATGATGGGTAAGCGGCCGATAAGCTCAGGAATGAGACCGTAGTTGACCAAATCATCCGGTTCAACGTTCTCGAAACTGTCATCGCCAAGGGCTGCGTTACGTTTTTCGTGTCCGAATCCCATAACATTTTTCCCTTTTTTACGCTCCAAAATTTGGCCTAAACCGTCAAACGCACCGCCGCAGATAAACAAAATACCTGAAGTGTCGATTTGAATGAAATCTTGGTTCGGGTGTTTGCGCCCACCCTTGGGAGGGATGTTGACGACAGCCCCTTCAATAATTTTAAGAAGAGCTTGCTGAACCCCTTCACCGGAAACATCACGGGTGATCGAGCGGTTTTCGCTCATACGGGAAATTTTGTCAATCTCATCGATAAACACAATCCCCTGCTGTGCCCGTTCGATGTCGCCATCGGCGGCTTGGAGGAGTTTCGTGAGGATGTTTTCGACGTCTTCACCGACGTATCCTGCCTCAGTAAGGCTGGTTGCATCGGCAATGGCAATAGGGACATTGAGAACACGGGCAATGGTTTGTGCCATTAGTGTCTTACCGCTTCCGGTCGGTCCGATAAGAAGAACATTGGATTTGGCGATTTCGGTATCATCATTCACAAGTGTGTGCTTGAAAATACGTTTGTAGTGGTTGTATACAGCAACCGATAAGAGTTTACGGGCACGATCTTGACCAATAATGTATTGGCCTAAAAAAGTATTGAGCTCTTTTGGGGTTAAGAGTTCGGTATGCGTGTGTTCTTGCGGTTCAGAGGCGTCATTGCCGTGTTCTCCAAACATAATTTTATAGGCTGAAAAAACACAGTTTTTACAAATATAAACATTGTTGCCTGCGATAAGTGGATTGTGTTCGCTCTCTTGCGCTTCACAAAAGCTACAGTGGCGGTGGTTCATGATTGGGCCCTTTCAAACGGAATACCCCGTTTGGTATTGATAATAAAAGTACACATATTTTGTACATACGTGCTTGAAGCGGTTGATAAAAGTACGGCTGCATTTTCTTGGAGCGGTTTTCCAGACTCAAAGAGTTCGCGATAGGCAGCGCGCAATGCATCAATATCGGCACGTTCGACATGGCGGCGAAGACCGTTTAGATTAAGTCCCCGTAATACGGCACGGTTCCCCTCGACTAAACAATAGGGAGGAACATCCTGGGAGAGAGCAGATGCTCCGGCAACCATTGCGTAATCGCCGATTTTAACGAACTGATGGATCGGGGTCATACCTCCGATTACGGCGTAACTCCCCATTTCAACGTGTCCTGCCAGCGTTGCGGCATTGGCAAGGATACAATGATCTCCGATAATGACATCATGTCCCAAATGAACATATCCCATAAATAAGTTGTGGTTTCCAACGATTGTTTTACTTCCGCCACCCACGGTTCCAGGGTTAAAAAGGGTAAATTCTCGAATTTTGTTGTGATCCCCGATAATGAGTTCTACCTCTTCGCCGGCGTATTTTAAATCCTGCGGAATGGAGCCTAAGACGGCATGGGAAAAAATATCATTATAGTCACCGATTGTAGTATTGCCATAGATGCAAGTACTTGCAGCGATTTTAGTCCCTTTTCCGATTTTGGCTTTTCCGGAAATAAAACAAAAAGGGCCGATTTCGACATCGTCACCGATGATGGCACCCTCTTCAATAAAAGCCAATGGAGATATTTTACTCATAGTCTCCCGCTTACTTGTCAACGATCATGGCTTTGAGTTCGGCTTGAGCAACAAGAGCGTCATCTACATATGCTTTGCCCTCTAAAACCCAAATAGAGCCTTTGTGCTTGATGACTGCCATACGGTATTCGAGACGATCTCCAGGACGGACAGGGGCACGGAATTTGGCACCGTCGATACTCATGAAGTAGACCACTTTTTTGGCTGCTTCTTCTTCGGTCATATCCATACTTTGAAACGCGAGAATACCGCCTGCTTGCGCCATTCCCTCTAGGATCATAACACCCGGATAAATCGGATGACCGGGAAAATGTCCTTCAAAAATTTGTTCACCAATGGTGACATTTTTAAAACCAATAAGCGACTCGTTGGGAGTAAGGTCTGTTACTCTATCGACGAGAAGAAAAGGGAAGCGGTGGGGTAAAATTTTTTGAATTTGAACGACATCTATCATATTAGTTAGCACCTTAGGGTAAAAAATCCCCCAATTTTATCGCAAAAACGGTTAATTAATAATAATGAGTTTTTTCCCAACGTAGAATCCTAATTTTTAAGCGCATGCTTGACCAGCAAGTCTGCCACTTCAAAACTTGCATCTACAAACTCAAGCTCCGGCAGGTCTCTCATACTTTTACGCTCTTCGACACTGTCGATTTTGATAATAATATTGGCCTCTTTGCTGTAGCCAAGTACCGCTTCACTGATAAGCCGTCGATTATGTTCACTGCTCATCGTGATAATAATTGCTTTCGTCTCTTTGACCATCAAAGACTCCAAAACGGGGAGTTTATTAAGGTGCCCGAAATAGGCCATATAACCTAGTTTTCTGGCATGCAGAACATGCTTTAGGTTATCGGAGATGATGATGAAGTTTGCCCCTTTTGCCTGCAAAGAGGCTGCGACAATTTTTCCAAGTGTGGCAAATCCGGCGACGATAATATGATCTTTCCTCCCGATCGGGGTGATGACGTCCGACTCGTAAAACTCTTTTTCAAAATAAGAAGAGAGCTTATAGATATTTCCGATAATAAAGGGTGTTAGAATCATGGAGATAACGCTCACGAGTATCAAAAAACTCGCCATCTCTTGAGAAATAAGCTTTTGCGAACCTGCTAAAGCGAAAATGGCGAAGGAAAATTCACCGATTTGTGCAAGTGCGAGAGCCGTCTTCGCGGAGGTGTTTTTATCGGAGTTGCGTCGTATGATGGCATAGATGACGACCGCTTTAAAGAGCATGGCAAAGATAAAAATAAATGTGATGATGTGGATATTTTGCATGAAGTAGAGGATATCGATCTTTGTTCCCACACCGAAGAAAAAGGCTCCGAGAAGGAGGTCTTTATAGCTTGCAATGTCGGATTCGACTTTGACGTTAAAACGGGTATCGGCGATGATCATCCCTGCGATAAATGCTCCCAGCGAGTAGGTAAACCCCATGCTGTTGGCAAGTAGCGACGCGCCGATGAGAATAGAAAATACGGAACCCAAAAAGAGTTCTTCGAGTTCTGTTTTTGCTGAAAACTGCAAAAGGGCATTGACAATCTTTTCGCCGACGGTAAACATAAATACCACGACAAAAACAGCAGAGAGGAGAGTTTTTAATAAGACTTCCCCTAATGAGAGGGTGTCGTTGGACAAAAAAGTGATAAGGAGCAGAATCGGGATGACCGCCAAATCCTGAAAGATCAAAATACCCATCGACTTTTGCCCGTAGGGTGTGTGGATGTCTTTGGACTCTTTGAGGTAGGTCAGGACGATGGCGGTGGATGAGAGGGAAAAAGCCAAAGAGATGATGAGGGATGTATTAAAATCGAGACCGAAAATATTGTAGGAAAGGATAAAAATCACGACGACGCTGAACACTACCTGCAGCAGACCGTTGGCAAGGAGGAGTTCTTTCATCTTTTTGATTTTTTCTAAACTCAGTTCAAGTCCAATGGTAAACATCAAAAAGACGATCCCAAACTCTCCGATCAAATCCAACGAATCGTTTTCCATACCGTTAAATCCGAAAAGGGTGCTGATAATCGTCCCCGTCGCAATGTAGCCGATGATGTGCGAGATACCGAAACGTTTAAGGATGATGTTAAGAACCGTAGCGATGGCTATGGTTAAAAAGATTGATAAGAGTAATTTTTCCATAATAGAAATTATAGTGAAGGTTTGCGTCTACGGGTGGTTAAAAAGTAGGCGATTACGATGGAATGATGGCAAAGCTGAAGATATTGAATACCTACCCGCATTTTATAAGGTAACGTAGTATAAAAGAATTTGATTTTTAGCGAGCGATCAAAATATTATCCACATTATTTGTAATTTTTAGTAAAGATGAATTTGAAAATAAATAAGGTGTCGGGTATTCAATCTTCATTTATGCTGAGTCAAAATATGTCTATTTCAAGGAGCGTATTTCAATCTCTCCGCGATAAAAGGTTTTATCATTTGTAATAATCATATCGCTACGACTACGAAGAGCACAAACGTATTGAAGCAGGTCTTCAAAATCATGATTTTCTTTCATCAAACCCATTGCTTCTTTG
>JAUYSQ010000275.1 GCA_030696285.1 Sulfuricurvum sp.
CTTATCGGACATGTGGCATCGAGACACACTTTATTGATATAGACTTTTTCATCAAACCATGGAACAAATACTAGGTTTTTAGGCGGTCGGTTACGTCCACGTGTCTCAACGCGCGCTTTGACTTTACCGCGTCGTGATTCAACCCACACAAGCTCCCCATCTTTTGTTCCCATATCTTTAGCTGTTTGAGGATGCATATAACAAAGAGCCTCCGGAACCGCGCGATAAAGCTCAGGTACACGCATTGTCATCGTTCCAGAGTGCCAATGCTCTAACACACGCCCCGTACAAAGCCATAGTGGATATTCTGCTGTTGGAACTTCCGGCGGATCCATATACGGATGCATATAAATCTTCGCTTTATTATGCAAATCAACCTTTGGTTTTGTAGCGTCTGGACCACTCAATGTCCCCTGCGCAATAACCTTACTAAACTCACCGTAGAAGGCAAACTCACGCCCTGTTTTCTTCGCATACGGATCATATTTTGCATTGAAACGCCATTGGGTCTCTTTGCCGTTAACAACCGGCCATTTCAAGCCGCGTACACGATGATAGGTGTCGAAATCCGCCAAGTCATGTCCATGTCCGAGACCGAATTTACGGTACTCTTCCCAGATGTATTTGTGCACAAAGAAACCATACCCTTTGAACGGTTTACCGTCACTTCCGACAACATTACGTTTGTCGCCGCCCGCTTCAGTATTCGCAAATCCTTTTCCGATTGGATCAGGCCATTTAAAGCTTTTTGCTTCAGGGTTTGCAAACAATACATCGAAAAGCGTATCGGTAGGTTTGTACCCCATCGCCGCAGCTTTATCAAGAACATCCGGTAACTCAACCCCATTAGGGAGTTTCCATCCTTTCCATACTTCAGCGAGAGTAAAGCGTTTTGAAAATTCCATTGTTTGCCATAAATCTCCCATCGCCTGTCCAACTGGAGTCACTTGCTGACGCCATTGTTGTGTACGACGCTCAGCATTCCCGTAACCGCCCCATTTTTCATAAATCATCGCACTTGGCAAGATGAGATCGGCAACTTTG
>JAUYSQ010000290.1 GCA_030696285.1 Sulfuricurvum sp.
CCAGCGTATTGGCAATATGCTCAGGAAGTACATATGTATATCCTTTTCTGTTCTTACTGTTATAATATCGAACATGATATTCCATAGTGTCCAAGTCAATATCATCCCATTTAAGTTTTAAAACCTCATTTTTTCGTCGGCCATTGAGTAAAAACATGAAAATAGCTCTAAATTTCAGCTCCGGATAGGTCATAAGTGCCGTATAGAGTTCTTTTTCTTTTTTGTCTGAAATCTTAAAATCTCGAGTATTTTCATAAGTTGGCGCTTCAACATCGATCATTGGATTTTCAGAAATATATCTTTTTGTTTTTCTCGCATATTCAAACATGGGCTGAAATGCTTTAATAAACTGATGTGCGGTTGCTGGCTTATATGGAATGTATTCAACATAAGCCACGTTCGTTTCAGGGTCCCTTCTCCTTCTCTCGTAGCAACCATTGTTCAGCGCTGTCATTCTCTCATTGAGCATATCAAAAGTAATATGACGGATATCAACAACTTTCTTTTCATCAAGAATCAATTGACGAGTTATAGGATCTCTCATTGGTATTTTTTGGATTTCTTTTATCTCTTGAAATTCATACTTTTTTGTATCTTCATTTATAACTCTAATTTTAAAGATCACTTCTTTTTTCTGTGTCTTATATGGCATAAAAAATGGTTTCATATGCTTGTTAAAATAATAAGTACAATTTTTAGCATAGCCTTCTGACATTGTTTTCTTATTCAGATTATGCGTCAAGTATTCATTCCAAAGGCGCTCGATTGTAATAAGCTCATCATTGCCAGTTGATGCTTTTGGATCAATGCCATTTTTTAAATCAGATACAATCCTATTTTTCTCCTCTTCTGCCAAAGCGATTGCTGTTCTTACTTCAATGCCTACTTTTTTTATAGGAGTAAGATTTCTACGAACTTCTTTTGGTGATGTGACTCTCATTACAAAGTGAAGTTCTTTTTCACTGTTAAACGCTTTATAATCTTTTTGAGTAAGTTTTTCAGCTTTTAGCCCGACAGTATTCTTAATATACAAGCCTTTACAGCCTTCAACTGACAAAGTGTTCTCTAAAACATTACTCATCTATCATCTCTCTTTTTATTTGGTGCCAGTTTTGGTGCCAGTTTTTTACGAATTACTGTAGTATATCAGGAATTGAAGTAGAAAACAATAGAAATAAAAAGCCCAATAAAGCGCTACTTTAAGGGGATATTAGTATCATTACGAATCATTAAGAATCAGTGAGGGTCATCGCTGGCAGCGACGAGGTCAGCGGTTCGATCCCGCTAGGGTCCACCATCTACAAACCCCTTAAATACGAAACTTCAAAACCTTTTAAAAAAATAATTT
>JAUYSQ010000190.1 GCA_030696285.1 Sulfuricurvum sp.
AAGAAATTGCTTTTGAGATGGGTTACATCAGCAAAGAAAAGTTACTGGAACTGGCTAAGCCATTGAGCAAAAATCAATACGGCCAGTATTTAATCCGACGTGCCCACGAAGGTAAAATAAACTAATGACATTTACCCGCACTTCCATACCCGACGTCGTCCTTATTGATCCAGTAATCCACGGCGATGAGCGTGGATATTTCGTTGAAACTTTTCGTGCCGATAAACTCGAAACATTTCTTGGCTTTAGTGCCCCTTTTTGTCAAGACAACGAAAGCAAATCTTCTTATGGAGTCCTACGGGGTCTGCATTATCAACTCCCTCCCTTCGCTCAAACAAAACTGGTTCGTGTAATTGAGGGAGAAGTACTGGATGTAGCTGTTGATATCCGAAAAGGTTCGCCAACATTTGGTCAACACGTAGCGATCAAACTTAGCGGAGAGAACAAACGCCAGATGTTTATACCGCGAGGATTTGCTCATGGTTTTATAGTACTTAGCGAAACCTGCACTTTTGCCTACAAAGTCGATAATTATTACAGCCCAGAATGTGACCGCGGGATCGCATTTGATGATCCGATGCTAAATATCGATTGGATCGCCGAAGTATCTAAATTACAGCTCTCCGCCAAAGATACGAAACAACCGTTATTTATGGATGCCGATCATTTCGATTACAGTGAAAACCTCTATGTCTAAGATCTTAGTGACAGGGGCGACTGGACAGCTTGGCAGCGAAATAAAAACAATTGCAACCAATTACCCGCAACATGATTTTACCTTTGCTGATCGCAGCGCACTTGATATAAGCAATCTTTGCAAACTGGAAGACTACTTCGATGACAAAACTTTTGATGTCATCATCAACTGTGCTGCCTATACTGCTGTAGACAAAGCAGAAAATGAAAATGATTTAGCCGATACGATTAATCATCGTGCCGTTTCATTACTTGCTAAAATTGCAAAAAAGAAAAACATGACCTTCATTCACATTTCTACGGATTATGTTTTTGATGGTCAGAACTACCGTCCTTACATCGAAACGGATACTACCGATCCGCAGGGGGTTTATGGCCGAACCAAACAGGATGGAGAAAATGCGATTTTAGATGTTGCTCTTAAAAATAGCATCATCATCCGTACATCATGGGTTTACTCATCATTCGGATCTAACTTTGTGAAAACGATGCTTCGTTTAGGCAAAGAGAGAGATGCGCTTGGCGTCATCTTCGATCAAGTCGGAACCCCTACATATGCGCATGATTTAGCCAAAACTATTTTAGATATTCTTCCGCAAATCAACAATGAATCGCCCGAAATTTACCACTACAGTAACGAGGGGGTTATCAGCTGGTATGATTTTTCTCAGGCGATATTTGAACTCTCAAAGATTCAATGCCAAATCAATCCTATCACAACCGATCAGTATCCGACCCAAGCCAAACGCCCCCATTACAGTTTACTAAATAAATCAAAAATCAAAAATAACTTTGAAATCACTATCCCCTATTGGAGAGATTCTCTCAAAAAATGTTTAAAAGAGTTAGGAGAAATCAAATGAACACTATTTTAGTCACCGGATGCGCCGGATTTATCGGGAGTAATTTTGTCCCCTATTTTTTAAATAAATACCCCGATATGCGCCTTATCAATCTCGATTTATTAACGTATGCGGGTGATATGGCCAATCTATCCGATGCACCGCAAGGTGATCGTCACATCTTTGTCCAAGGGGACATCTGCAATCGTCCTCTCGTCGAATCTCTTTTTGCCCAGTACGACATCCGTGGTGTCATCCACTTTGCCGCCGAAAGCCACGTAGATAACAGCATCAAAAATCCCGGTGTGTTTGTACAGACCAATGTGAATGGCAGTTTTACTCTGATCGATGTTGCCTATAAGTCATGGATGGAAAAACCGTTTGTGTATAAATCTGGATATGAAGGGTGCCGTTTCCATCATATCAGTACCGATGAAGTCTATGGGACGCTCAGCGATGATCCAAGCGATCTGTTCACCGAGGAAACATCGTACGCACCCAACAGTCCGTACAGTGCATCAAAAGCTGGATCAGACATGATTGTCCGTTCTTACCACCATACCTATGGGATGAATACCATTATTACCAACTGTTCCAATAACTATGGTCCCAAACAACATAACGAAAAATTGATCCCAACCGTAATCCGTAAAGCACTCAATGGTGAGAATATCCCTGTCTATGGTGATGGTAAAAACATCCGCGACTGGCTCTATGTCTTGGATCACTGCAAAGGGATCGACCTTGTTTACCATACAGGACGCAGTGGTGAAGTCTACAATATCGGTGGACGTAACGAGCGCAATAACAACCAAATCGTTGAACGTATCTGTACCCTTCTCGATCAGATGAAACCTAAAGCTGATGGCAAAAGCTATAATAGCCTCATTACCTACGTCGAAGACCGGGCAGGACATGATCGCCGTTATGCGATCGATGCCACTAAAATCGAAACCGAGCTTGGATGGAAAGCCGAAGAAACTTTTGATACGGGGATCGTTAAGACAGCGGAATGGTATTTACATAAATTACAAGGTAATACAAAATGATCAATATCACAAAAACATACCTGCTCAAAAAACTCGGTTTATAAAAACCACTAAAAAGACTTTATTACCATTGTAAACTTCCTAAAAAACATAACAATCCATTAGCACGGTGAATGTTACCTTCCGGTAACATTCATAATAAATATAGTTTTTTATTGTAGAATATCGCAACTATTTGGAGTCCCTATATTTGATGTCTTATCTTGATTCGAACACCTTTGCCACCGTCGTAGAGAACACTCCGCTGATCTCGATCGATCTGATCATCCGTAACAGTAAGAACGAGGTATTATTGGGACGCCGTCTCAATGCTCCTGCAAAGGGATTCTGGTTCACCCCAGGCGGACGGATCTACAAAAACGAAACTATGGCTGAGGCTTTCACACGAATCATCCACGATGAGACAGGACTGACACGCACCATCACTGATGCGACCTTTATTGGTCCCTTTGAACACTTTTACGACGATAGCTTAATGAGTCCTTCTATCGCTACCCATTATGTTGTCTTAGCGTATGAAATTCATGCTGATATCGATCTCTCTGCTCTTCCTCATTCGCAGCACGGCGAGTACCGTTGGACATCAGCGCTAGATTTGATGAATGATGACACCGTTCACGCTCATGTAAAATGGTATTTTAATACTCAGTCCAAAACCATAAAAACAACTCACCACAGGGACATTGTATGAAAATCGCTATCGCCGGGACTGGTTATGTAGGACTCTCCAATGGGATACTTTTATCCCAACACAACGAAGTCGTCGCTTTGGATATCATCCCTGAAAAAGTTGCGATGATCAATGCCAAAAAATCCCCTATCGAAGATCATGAAATCGCAGAGTATCTCCAGCGAGATGACCTAAATTTCAAAGCAACATTAGACAAAGAAGAAGCGTACACAAATGCAGATTTTGTGATCATCGCAACCCCAACCGATTATGATGCCGATACAAACTATTTCAATACAAAATCAATAGAATACGTCATTGCTGATGTCATCGCTATCAATCCAAACGCCGTCATGGTCATCAAATCAACAATCCCAGTAGGCTATATCAAAAAAGTCAAAGAGCAATTTTCTACAGATAATATTTTCTTCTCTCCCGAGTTTCTACGCGAGGGCAGTGCACTGTATGACAACCTGCACCCCTCTCGTATCATTGTAGGCGAGCGAAGCGAACGAGCACGTACATTTGCCTCTCTTTTGGCTCAAGGAGCCATTAAAACCGATATCCCTATCCTCTTCACTGATTCTGATGAAGCCGAAGCGATCAAACTGTTTGCCAATACTTATCTGGCTATGAGGGTTGCTTATTTCAATGAGCTGGACAGCTACGCAGAAAGTCACGGCATGAATAGCCGTCAGATTATCGAGGGGATTGGTCTTGATCCGCGTATTGGAAACCATTACAACAACCCCTCTTTTGGATATGGCGGTTATTGCCTTCCAAAAGACACCAAACAACTTCTCGCGAACTATGCCGAAGTACCCAGCAACATGATTCGTGCCATCGTCGATGCCAACAGTACACGTAAAGACTTCATAGCCGATAGCATTATCAAAAAATTAGGGATGAGCCCTCGCAGTACTGATCCAAAAGTCGCAGCGACCAAAACGGTAGGAATCTATCGTCTCGTGATGAAAGCGGGATCAGATAATTTCCGTTCTTCAGCCATCCAAGGCATCATGAAACGGATCAAGGCAAAGGGAATTGAAATTGTCATCTACGAACCTACCCTCCGCGAAGATGAGTTTTTCCGTTCACGCGTCATCCATGATTTTGAAGAGTTTAAAGCACTCTCGGATGTCATCATTGCAAACCGTCATGCTGATGTCCTCGATGATGTTGCCCATAAAGTTTACAGTAGAGATTTGTTTGGGAATGACTGAGATTATCCATAAAATTAACAATTTGCCGATACAGGTATTTATCCATGCGTAAAGCATACTCAAAAAATTTGGCTACTTCCTACATACTAATCGTACTTGGCATTATAATACCTATTATCATGACACCCTTTCTACTAGACAAGTTAGGTACTGAATTATACGGTTTATGGATATTAATGACTACAATGGTCGCATACTTTTACCTTTCAAATCTGGGACTGAACACTGCTTTTACAAAAGAAATCAGTAGTGATACCGACATACCTATAAGCAATAACCTCATCTCTACAATAGTGTTTTTTTTCTTAGGGGTCATTGTTCTTATGTCCATTGTGACCCTCATCATTTTTTTCAATCTGGATACTTTTTTTACCATAAAGGGTGATCATTTAGAAACTGGAAAGTATTTATTGATCATTTTCTTTTTGAGCTTTGCTGTAGGATTAATATCGTCAATTTTTGATTCTATACTTTTCGCCAAGCAATTACTTTTTCTTTCGAACATGATTAAAGTGGTTTCACTGATAGTTACAACCAGTTCTACAGTCATATTGCTGCTGTACGGTTATTCCATCATTGCCATTGCACTGAGCAATCTTGTCATAGGGGTTTTGCTTTCAATGGTGATGTATTGGTACAGCAGAAAGATCATAGATTTTGAATTGCATCTCAAATACGTCGATTTTAAAATTTTAAAAAAATTATTCAAACCAAGTATCTATTATTTTCTCATTAGCATAAGTGTGACCATTTCCTTTTACAGCGATACCATAGTCATCTCTACAATATTGAGTCTAACAGCAGTTGCTGTATATTCTGTAGCCCAAAAAGTGGTCAATATCAGTGAAAAAATACTTTTCAAAATCACAGACATTATGTTTCCCAATATTGCCAAGCTTTTTCATGAAGAAAACTATAATGAAATCGAGAGATTGCACAATCGTGTCATGGCAATTTCAATCGGTTTAGGCATTCTGGGGTATGGTACCCTTTATTTCATAGGACCTGAGCTTATTAAACTCTGGATTGGCAACAAACTGCACATAGACACAACTGTATTCAATATCCTCCTCCTTTTTTCTTTTATACACATATGGAATCATGTCAGTTCGGTATTTGTCATGGCAATGGGATTGCACAAAGAGGTAGCATGGTCAGTTATGATCGAAGCAGTTTTGAACGTAGTCTTCTCGGTCCTTTTAGCAAAAGAGTATGGACTCCCCGGTATCGCGATGGGGACATTAATCGCACACGCCCTTACCAATAACTGGTTTACACCGTATTGGTTTTACCGAAATTTACATCTCCTGAAAGCTAGAAAAAATGACTGAACATAAGGAAAAAATTTAAATATGGAACTCATAACACAAATCGAACCATACTTGGAACAAAAGCCAGAATATAAACTCACACGGGGACTCTTTTGGCCTGCCCATGAAAAACGGCAGGGGGAAGGCGGCTTACGGACAAAAGGCTATTTCAAAAAGTCTTATGATACTAAACCGCTAATAAGTGTCGTTACCGTTGTCTACAATGGGCAAGAAAATCTAGAACAAACCATAAATAGTGTTTTAGATCAAACGTATGACAATATCGAGCACATAATCATTGATGGCGCTTCCAAAGACAAAACTCTTGAGATTATCCAAAAATATGATGATAAAATAGACTATTGGGTAAGTGAACCCGATGGTGGAATCTATAAAGCCATGAACAAAGGTGCCAGCCTTGCATCGGGAGAATATATCGCTTTTTTAAACGCAGATGATTGGTACAATTTAGACACCATACATTCGGTCGTCGATGCCATTATAGAACATCACCGTCTTGATTATATTTTCGGAAATGTTGATATCTACTCTAATGATATTTTACACTCTACCTTGAAAAAACAATTTGAACAATACAAATTCAATACTCCATTCGGTCACCCGGCTTTATTTGTGCAGACCTGTCATCTTCTGACTACGCCGTTTAATACTGACTATAAAGTAATCGCCGATTATGATTTCATTCTAGAATTGATTGCTAAAAAACTCAACTATTACCATCTCGATAAATCACTTACAAATTTTCGTTTAGGTGGAGTTTCTTCCTCGGCGAACATTAGTAGAGAAAAATTTCGACTATATTACGCCCGTTTCGGCCTTATCCGAGCAGTCTACAGCTATCTTCTCGCTACCCATAGCCCACTGATAAAACCGATTAATACACTCATACATACCTTCCGATATATCTTAAAACTATCGGCTTCACGATGAAACTCTCAACCTTGTTCAACCCCTACGCAATCGGCTTTTATCTGAAACAATTTCTTTTGTTAAAGAAACATGGGGGTAGATTACATTCAAATGGATTTCGTCTTTCATGCGAACCGATGGCTGAATTTACAATCGATCCGAATTCACATATCTATCTCGGACGACAAATTCACCTGCGTAAAAATACCGATATCGAAGCCAGAGACGGGGCAGTGATTCAGATCGGCAATAACTTTTTTATAAATAAAAACTCTAACATCATCGCTCGTTATGGAATCACTATTGGTGATAACTGCATGATCGGTGAAAATACGAGTATTATCGATCACAATCACACCTTTCATAATCCCACCGAAACTATCCAATCACAAGGCTATCAAGGTGCGAAAATTGCCATTGGAAACAATGTATGGATAGGAGGACGAGTTTTTATAGGACATGGAGTTCATATTGGGGATAACGTTGTCATCGGGGCCAATACCGTTGTAACAAAATCGATTCCTTCTGATTCGGTTGTTTATGGGAAAACAGAACTCATCATCAAACCTGTGGAAAGAAAAGAATAACTATGGCAAGGACGCTCGCATGAAAAGTAAAATAGTAGTCCAAGAACAAGAAATTACAATTATTGAAGATGACTATATATCATTAACCGACATGGTAAAAAATATTGACAATGGTCTTGTTCTGATTGAAAAATGGCTTAGAAATAAAAATACGATAGAGTTTATTGGCATTTGGGAAGAAATTTATAATCGTAATTTTAATTCCCCCGAATTCGAGGGGATTAAAAATGAAGCTGGCTTAAATAGATTTTCTTTATCCGTAAAAATGTGGATATCAAAAACAAATGCGATAGGGATAATAGCCAAAGCTGGAAGATACGGTGGCACGTATGCACACAAGGACATAGCTTTTGAGTTTGCAAGCTGGATAAGTCCAAAATTCAAACTGTTTCTTATCAAAGAGTTTCAAAGACTTAAAAATGATGATATAGAAAAGCAAAAGCTCGGATGGGATATCAAACGAACCATAGTAAAGATGAACTATCATATCCATACGGATGCCATAAAAAACAATCTAATTCCGCCAAATATTGCAAAAAATAAGATAAATTTCATATATGCCAGCGAAGCAGATCTTTTAAACCTAGCGTTATTTGGCACTACTGCCAAACAATGGCAAGATGAAAATTTAGATAAAAAAGGAAATATGAGAGATTATGCAACAGTAGAACAATTGGTGGTTCTAGCAAATCTTGAAAGCCTAAATGCAGAGTTTATAAAACAGCAGCTTTTACCAAAACAAAGAGTTGAACGATTAAATGAAATAGCCATAGAGCAATTAGAAATAATGTTAAGCTACAGCAAAAAGCTCAAGGGTAACGAATGAAGGCACTAAGTGTTTTAATCGTCAACAGCCACATCCCATGGGGAGGACTTGGGCAATTTACCCTCTCTCTCGCTCAAGGCCTAAAATCAGAAGGGTATGAGGTGCATGGACTAGTCACTCATTCTGATGAAGATAATTTTAATGCGTTTAAACATTTAACAAGCACCACGACCTATGTCGGGAACTTAGGTAAATTAGCAAAATACATAGCTGTTTTAAAGTTGCTATGGAAACTAAAACCCGATGTCACCCTCATCAATTACAATGCCGTTATCCATTTTTTACTCCCTTTTATACCTAAAAGTAGGGTAATCGATATCATCCATAACGATGTCGAAGATTTTTATCGAATATCCAAAATCAATCATCACTATGTCAATGCATGGGTAGCCCCTACCCCTGGAATCAAAGAAGGATATATCAAATATGCCGGATTGCCAAGAGCGAAAAATGATACTGTCGTGATATCACATGGTATTTCACAAAGCAAAACAGTGCGTCCAGCATACAATGAAACTGAGTTGAACTTGGCTTTTGTCGGTGCAGTATATGAACACAAGGGAGCAGATATGCTCCCACAAATAATGGAAAAAATTCTTGCGGTCGTTCCTTATGCCAAATTACGGATTATCGGAAGCGGTAAATTAGAATCAGCATTAAAGAGCGAATTTGAATCAAAAGGGATGAGTAAAAGCATCGAGTTTATGGGTGTCATTCCTCACGAGGGAGTGCGAGAAACTTTGGCGCAGAGTGATATTTTACTATTTCCTACGAGAGTCGAAGCGTTTGGATTGGTTATAGCCGAGGCGATGATGGAGGGGGCTGTCCCTGTAGTAACTTTGTTACCAGGAATTACCGATGCAACGGTTGAAAATGGCGAAACAGGCTATCTCATTTCAAAAGATGATGTAGAAACATTTGCCAAGAAAGTCATTGATCTAGCAAGAGATAGAAATCTATTGGTGAGCATGTCAAATAGATGTAAAATAGCGGCTCAAGAACACCTCTCTTTATCTACAATGGGCCGAAATTATAGAGATTTAATTGAAAAAATGAGCAACTAATGAGTAAAAAAATAAAAATCGCCTTTTTAGATTACAGCCATATTTTTTCCGGTGCAGAAATGAGTCTCCACTCCCTAATTCTTCATCTCGATCCCAAAAAGTTTGAATCTGTTCTCCTCTTTCGTTTTCCACAACCGCATCAAGAACGCTACGCCGATCTTCCATGCCGGAAATACGCTCTTGCTTCAGAAAAAAAATGGTGGATGGGAAGTGACCGATGGAAAAAACCGTTTCGCGGTAGCGACATGTTAAAGCGGATCATTTTCGGATTTAAAATCGTCCGTTTTGCAAAAAAAGAGAAAATTAACATTCTTCATATCAACCTCATTAAACCTGAGACTTATTGGTGTGCACGAATTGCAAAATGGTTTGGCATTCATGTAGTCGGCCACTCTCGAAGTGATGCGATGTCATGGATCCCCTCCCCAAAACTCCAAAAACAATGTGATGCTATTATTTGTGTATCTGATTTTGTAAAAAACAAAGTATTAATAAAATATCTCGCATCTAATGCCTTTACCGTATACGACGCGATTGATTTTAATCAATTCAAAATCCATAGATCAAGAGAAGAAATTCTGCAAAGTTTCGGAATCGACTGTTCTAAAAAACTTCTCGCTTCAGTGGGGCTCCTTTCACCCCAAAAAGGACACGATATCGCGATAGAAGTCTTCGCTATTTTAGCCGACCGCCTTCCCGATTATATTCTGATAATCGCCGGAGGAGGAGGTGAGGATGAACTCGCGCGCCTCAAACAATTGGCCCACAAACATGGAATAACATCCAGAGTCTTCTTTACGGAAAAACAGATTCCTAATATTTCTGAAGTCTATCATACTGCCGAGTTGATCTTTTCAATTACGACAACAGGTGAGGCTTTCGGTCGAGTACCATTCGAAGCAATGGCATGTTCCACTCCTGCCATCGCTCCAACCAAAGGAGCATCCGTTGAACTCATTACTGATAATGAGACAGGCTTTTTAGTCGATCCCTTTGATCTATCAACTGCAGCTGCTAAAGTTTTAAAAATCTTAGAAAATTCAGAAGAGACTTCCAAAGTTGTCGAACATGGAAAGCAATACTTTGAAGTTCTACTATCTCCCAAGCATTCAGCGGAAAATATTGCAAATATTTATCTAAAAGTTTTAAACAGTTACTATGAAAAATAAAAAAGTTCTCATCACCATCCCCTGCCTCCTACTAGGCGGTACTGAATACCAAACACTTAATCTCGTAAAAGCACTCCGTGAGTGTGGATACGATGTAAAAGTTCTCTGCTATTTTGAGTATGATGACCGGATGGTGGCCTATATGCGCGAAGCGGGAGCAGATGTAGTACTTATGACCCCAAGTGGTATTAGGCCAGTCAAGTTTTTACCCAAACTCTCCGCGCTCTTACGAGGATTTCGCAAAATGCTAAAAACCTACAGACCCGATATCGTCCACGTACAATACATGGCACCTGGATCATTGGCAATTTTACTCTTTAAACTACTGGGAGCAAAAAAAGTATTGGCAACCGCTCACGTACCAGGCCATATCTATAAAAATACCTCTGCGCCGAGGTTCATCGCCCGATACATGACAGAGTTATTCCTATGCGTCTCAAAATCTTCAGAACATGCATTTTTTGACAGCGAACCTCATCTCTATGATGCACAGTTACACCATCAGGGAAGAAAACATTTTACGGTATACAATTGTACTGATATTCCACAACAGCGGCCAAGGAGTGTAGAGCATCAGCCTTTCACTCTTGGTGTCGTCTCTCGACTCAGCCATGAAAAGGGGATCGACATACTCATCACTGCTATGCCAAAAATTCTCTCGCACTTTCCAGAGCTCCGACTTCTTATAATTGGAGATGGTGCTCGTAAACAAGACCTTCAAACTCTGGCTATTGAGCTTCATTACGATCATGCCATCACCTGGGCTGGATTACAACCAAAAGAAGCATTGGAAAACTATTACGCACAAATGGACATCGTTGTCATCCCCTCACGATTTGAGGGATTCGGACTCACCGCGATCGAGGCCATGAGCTACAGTATTCCTGTCATCGCATCATCCGTAGATGGTCTCGCAGAAGTAATAGAAGATCAAGAGTCCGGTATTTTGGTCAAGCCTGAAGAGCCATCCTCCCTTGCAGATGCCATTGTCTCCCTTATGCAAGACTCAGACCGATGTCGACAAATAGGTGAAAATGGGTACAACAGAGTCAAAGCTACTTTTGCGTACAATATTTACCAAAAAACAATATCAGATATTTATAAAAATCTGACGTGAGGACATAAATACGTGTATACACTGATCAACTTGGTCGCTTTTTTTGCCTTGACATGGTATGCGATCCGGCTGTTATTTTCAACACCTTCTTACGTCACCCTCACCAAAGAAACAAAAGTCCTCCTGAGCGGTCGGGAAAAATTTCTTTTATTGACCATCCTCACCGGGATGCTCCGCTTTAGTGATTTCTCTGCGACCCGTTTGATGATTTGGATTATTCTCATTCTCGCGGCATTTTTCCTCTATCGCCGTCCTCCAAAAATCACGCTGGTTACATCCTTGTATATCGCCTTTATACTTTGGATTGTCCTTTCTTTCTTTTGGACGGCAGATATTGGGTATGGCTTTCGTACTTCTCTGAAATACATCTATGCACTGCTAATCATGCTTTTCGCCGCGACGTTCGTTCGTTCTCGCGAGTTTATCTTTATTGCTATGAAATGGCTGATCATTACTGCTTTTATCTACTCGATCTTTTTGGGTGGGTTGATGACTGGGGTACTTGGAGTCTGGTCGTTTTATATCCAAGGACTATTTTGGCCGATGTCGACACTAAATGACTATCTGGCGATGATGAGTGGGCTCTCGTTTTTGATGTGGTGGCGTACGGGGGAGAAAAAATATCTCTTTTTGATCGGATGGTTTTTTCTCTCCGCTGTATTACAAAGTGTCCGTACAGGATTACTAGGGATATTTTTGGTCATTGCCATCGCTTCATATATGCGCTACAGGCTACTGGCACTCCCCTATCTGGCAGCCATAGCCCTTAGTGCACTCATCTCTATTTTATTTATCCCGCAGGTGCGAGACAAGATGTTCTATGATCCCTCTGCCGTCCAAAGTATCGAAGATTTACAAAGTGTCGAAACCACCCAGATCGACAGTAATGGCAGATTTGCAATGTGGGAATGGACACTGAAAAAGCTGTATGATCCCAATCCTCTTGTTGGCTCTGGAATCGGCACAACCCAATATACGTATTATGAAACCAATCATCCTTTTGCCCCAATTCGTGTCATTCACAACGACTACGTTCAGATGCTATCAGACAACGGTAACATCGGATTAGGACTCTATGCCCTATTTGTCATTCTCGCTTCCCTAAGCGCATATCGTGAGATCCATAGTAAAAAACCGGAATACCTCAAAAATACGGCATTTTTGGTCATAACCTCATTTACTGCCGTTTCTACAACGATGATGACTGATAACGTCGTTTTATATGTTTTAGCAGTTTTTTCGTACCCCTTTATCTTTTTTGGACTTTTAATCGCGTACCGCAGGATCTATACCCAAGAGATGCGTCAACTCCAGCAAAAGAGTACTGATGAATCGTGACGACACCCTCTTTTTACGTTTTGTAGCCATTTTTTTGGTGATTAACTCTCATTTAGATGCTTTTTATCCCAATCCGTTGTTTGCCAGCGGCGGTGCCATCGGTGATGCTCTGTTTTTTATGCTCTCATCGTACGGTTTGCTGCTGAGTGAACGTTTTAAACCGCAAACCTTTAGCGGTTTTCTCTCCAAACGTGTTTTACGGATCTATCCTGTCGTTTGGAGTACCCTTTTATTTGTTATCCTCCCACTAATCTCCTTTTATTATTTTCAATCCGACACGAGGTATCTCTCCATCATCGAATCTTTTGGGCTAAATGAATCCCTTCGGGTCTTTGGTCTTTTTTTCTTCCCCCCTGCCCCATTTTGGTTTTTACAAGCACTGATGCTTTTTTATATCGTAGGGTTTTTCTTTTTCAAAAACTACTCCGACCGTAAAATCGCTCAAGGGCTACTCGCATTAGCAGTCTTATATATGATCTTTTACCTCCAATTTGAGGATTACTCCACATTAGTCATTGAGCAGGTTGTTTCATTTAAAGTCATCTTTTATGGAATGGTCTTTTTATCTGGTATTTATTTCGGTTCCATCCATGAACAAATACGATACCGTGGATTCCGAGACTATCTCTTTTTATTCCTATCGATCGCAGCGATGTATACACATAAATTCCTCATGATGAAAGGATTCTATGCGAATTTACAGTTTGTACAGCAGCTCTTTTTATTCCCAACTATCTATTTTTTCCTAAAAGTTTCCAAATCTCCTCTGGTCTTGGAATGGATTATGAAACCTAAATTTTTAAACAGTTTTATTACCCTCATCGGTGCCATGACTCTGGAACTCTATCTCGTACACGGCCCTCTGCGTCTCATAGCTTATGAGTATTTCCCAGGATTTCCGACGAATATCCTCGTATTTTTCATTTTTACGTTCATCCTTTCTTATCTCCTCTATCGGTTCAATAATCGATTTATCGATAAGCTAAAGAGACTCAAACTATGAATTTTAGTATCATCATCCCTCTCTATAACAAAGAAAAATATGTAGCTAAAACCATCCGAACTATACTCTCACAGACATTTCAGGAGTTCGAGATCGTCATCGTAGATGACGGTTCTACCGATCAAAGTGTGAATCAAGTGAAAAAAATAGATGATAACCGCATACGTATTATCAGTCAGCAAAACGCAGGCGTATCCGCAGCAAGAAACCGCGGAATAGCAGAAGCAAAATACGATTTGATTGCTTTTTTAGATGCTGATGATTTATGGGAAAAAGATTTTTTAGAAACTATTATGAACTTGCAAATCAAATATTCATCTTGTTCTATTTTTGCCGTAAATTACAAAGTATTATCAAACGATGGCAAGATGAAAATTCCACTTATAAATTGTTTGCCAGCAAATTTCAAAGATGGTATATTGCAAAACTATTTTGAAATCGCTTCCAAATCTGATCCTATCATTTGTTCCATATCACTGGCAATGAAAAAAGATGCCATTGAATCTATCGGAGGATTTCCGATCGGCATACGCGCAGGTGAGGACCTACTAACATGGGCGAGATTGGCTGCACGATACGATATCGCCTACAGCATTGAACCAAAGGCTGTTTTTAACCGATTGGACGAAGGAATCAATATCGCGCCTCGTATACCCGATGAACATGACAAAGTGGGGCAAGAACTTAGAAAACTTTTAACCAATAACGATCAAAGCAGACTCAAGGGACTCAAAGACTACATAGCTTACTGGCATAAAATCCGAATGGCCATTTTTATCCGTCTGGGAAAATCAAAAGAAGCAAAAAGAGAATTTTACAAAATGTCCGAATTCACACAAAAAAATCTAAAGTTTTTTATCTATGCATTACTTATATACTCTCCAGCGTGGATGCGAAAATCTCTCAACTCATCGCTGTTACAACTCAATACCTATCGTAGAAAATTGATGATAAAAAGTGAAGGAAATTAAATGCAATACGCACCGATAGTCCTTTTTACCTACAACCGTCTCGATGAACTGATGCATACTGTAAATGCACTGCAAAAGAATTTTTTAGCTCAAGAAAGCGACCTCTTTATCTACTCAGATGCCGCTAGAAATGAGAATGACATTCCAAAAATTCAAAAGGTGCGTGAATATCTTCACACAATCAGCGGTTTTAAATCCATCCACATCATAGAACGGGAAAGTAACTTTGGACTGGCCAAATCTGTTATACAGGGTGCAAGCGAAATCCTTGACAAATATGGCAAGATCATCGTTCTAGAGGATGATATCATCACCAGTGTCAATTTTTTGTGCTATATGAACAGTGCTTTAGAATTTTACCGTGAAGATAAACAGGTTTTTTCAATTTCAGGCCATACCATTCCATTAAAATCATTAGCTACATGGGAAAAAGAGACCTATGTAGCCTTGCGCCCAGCCTCATGGGGATGGGCAACTTGGAAAGACCAATGGGAAAACATCGATTGGAATCTGCTCGATTATGATCTCTTTATCCAAGACAGAAAAGCAACACAACGATTTAATCTCGGAGGAGTAGACCTCACCCGTATGCTCAGACACTATCGTGAGGGAAAAAACAATTCTTGGGCAATCCGCTGGGCTTACGCAATGTACAAAGCCCAAAAATATGCCATCTACCCCAAAGTTACCAAAGTACAAAATATCGGTTTCAGTGACGAGGGAACCCACTGCAACGGTATCAATATCTATGAATCTGTTATGGATACGTCACAATCATGTGAATTTGATTTTGTCAGTGAAATCATTCCAAACAAAAAGATCGTAGACGAGTTTAGATCCCAATATACCTTTTTCAGCAAACTAATGAAAAAAATATCGGAAACAATCAAAAAATACTCAAACGCAAACGGGTAAGGGAGCCATCTATGTTTAACTATCTATTCCAAGACTGGAAAGCAAACAAAAGCAATATAAAAGGGCGTCTCGTACTGATAAGTTTTCGACTCGCGCAACTGTGCCGAAGATCACCCAAGCCTCTTATGCTCATTCTCATTCCCTATCTCATTTTTTACCGCGTGATATTTGAGTGGATACTAGGGATAGAACTGCCGTGGAATACTCGCATCGGTTCTGGACTTAAACTCTATCATGGCCAAGGATTGGTCGTCAACGATCACTCCATCATCGGTGCGAACTGCACCCTGCGACACAACACGACAATCGGCCACAAAGAACTCGCAAACGGTGAATATTCCGATTCTCCCAAGATTGGCGATAATGTAGACATCGGTTCCAACGTTGTGATTATCGGCGCCATAGAAATCGGTGATAACGTCAAAATAGGTGCGGGTTCGGTTGTTGTAAAAAGTTTAGAAGAAAATGGGATTTATGCTGGTAACCCGGCAAGATTGATTAAAAAAATAATCTAATGACTAAACAAAAACTCCTCTGCATCCTCCACCGTTCACCCCCTGCACACGGTGCGGCAAAAGTGGGAGACTATATAGCCTCTAGCGAAAAACTCCGAGAGGCATTTGAGTGCCGTTTCATTACAATCAAATCCTCCGATACGATCGGGGATATCGGAAAGGTTAATTTTAAAAAGTTTTACCTCGTTGCAGAACTGTACGTTAAAGTGCTTTGGGCACTGATCACCTTTCGCCCCGATCTCATCTACTTCACCGCTTCCATCCGCAGCGTAGCCTTTTACCGTGATCTGTTCCTCTCAACCCTCTGGAAACTTTACAAAAGAATCACCCCAGTAGAAGTGTTTTACCACTACCATACCAAAGGTGTCAATGAGTTTGTTTCCCTATCATCGCGCAATCTCTCTCTGACCCGTTTTTTTCTGGACAATATCAATCTCGTAATCTTAAGCCCCATGCTCGAAGATGATTTCAAACAGGTGAGAACCTACAAAAGCGTCTCCTACCTACCCAATGGTGTCGAAGATACGCTGGACGATGGTCGTTTCCAATCCATGATAACAGCACGGTACGCCAATCCAAAACCCCTCAACATACTCTATCTCTCCAACATGATCAAATCCAAGGGGTATTTTCATATTCTAGAGCTCGCAAATCAGACCAAAGATCGCTCTGTTCATTATCACTTTGCCGGCGGATGGCAAAACGATGCGGATGAAAAAGAGTTTTTTGACTATATTCATAGCAATACCTTGAGTAACGCCGTCACGTTTCATGGTTTTGTAAACGGGGAGCAAAAACGCACTCTTTTTGAGAATGCACATCTCTTCATCTTTCCTACGCGCTACGAGAACGAAGCATTCCCACTGTCGCTGCTCGAAGCCATGTCCTATGGTTTACCCTCTGTGGCTACGGATGAGGGCTCTATACCCTATATACTCGATACACAAAGCGGTGTTATCATATATCATACTAAATATCTCAATATCGCCTTGGATACCATGATAAAATCATTCGTCAATCCAGATACGGCAAACTACTGCCGCCAACGCTATCTGACACACTTTACGCAGCAGCAGTTTGAACAAAATTTCATTAGGATATTAAAGGCTACCTCATGAACAGAGATCTCAAACTTGATATACTGCGAGTACTCAGCATGCTGACTGTTATACTCATTCATGTTACAGCAGCGTATGAAAACACCAATACGTTTGATAGCCATGATATTAACTCATGGATTCTCGAAATACTCAATAAATCTCTTTTTTGGTGTGTGCCTATTTTTTTTATGTTGAGTGGTGCACTATTACTCAATAAATCGGATGAATCTATATCAATTTTTTATAAAAGACGGATGGGTAAAATAGTTATTCCAACACTTTTTTGGAGCGGTTTCTTTTTAGCTTACCTCTCTATTTTTAAAGATTTTACCCTCTTTAACATAGTGGGCTCACTTTTCAAAGGTGCCCCATTTTATCATCTATGGTTCATGTATGCAATCATAGGCATCTATATATTTACCCCATATTTGCGTATTCTCCTAGCTAATCTCTCTTTGGTCCAGATAAAATACCTTATCATTATAATTTTTATCTTCACGATTGGAAATAACTATCTGGCAAACTATTTTGACAATCAATCAACTCTTTTTTCCTCGTTTATAAGCTATCTAGGCTACTTTATTTTAGGATATTATCTCTATAAGACAAAAAATGATTTTCAAAAACACACAACCTCCTATGGCATACTTTTTCTTATGAGCCTGATTACCGTCTCCATAGGATCAATCGTACTAAAATACATCCTGCACGTTAATATCCCTATTATCGGTTATTACACTCCCTTTGTTGCATTTCAAGCTATTGCCCTATACCTTTATATTATCACCAATAGCCGTGAGATCAAGCTCCCTAAACTGTGGATACATTTATCTCTGTATTCTTTTGGTGTCTATCTTATGCACCCTGCTTTTATACTACTAAGCGAATCTTACATGACCATGGATCATCTTGTTTCACTCCCTTTCTTCTATCTTTTGGTTTTAGTAGGCAGCTATACGGCTGTTTATACTCTAAGTAAAATCAAATTTCTAAAAAATCTCGTTTAAAAGGACACCTATGCAGATAATGAGCTACAACGTTTTCACTGACGATATCAATACGCTTAAAATTACGGATAAAAAACAAATCATCAACACGATCAATCCCCACTCGTATGTCACGGCCAAGAGTGATCCTGCATTCGAGACTGCATTGCGTGACTCTGATATATTACTCCCTGATGGCAGCGGTATCGTTATTGCCGCTCAAAAACTCCACGGAGCACAAATCAAAAAGATCGCCGGATTCGACTTGCACATCCATCTATTAAAACTGCTTGATGCAAGTGGTGGGAAATGTTTCTATATGGGCGCATCTCAGAACACTCTGGACAAGATCAAAGACAAGCTAACAGCAGAGTATCCTAATATCACCGCAGCCTTCTACTCGCCTCCGTTCAAACCCCAGTTTAGTGACGAGGACAATGCAGCTATTCTTAAAGCGGTTAATGATTTTGAACCTGATGTTTTGTTTGTGGGTATGACCGCACCCAAGCAGGAGAAATGGCTCAACGAGCACAAAGAGTCGTTAAATACAAAAATCGGATGTTCGATCGGAGCGGTGTTTGATTTTTATGCGGGTACGGTTGTCCGTCCATCTCAGTTTTGGATTGACATCCATCTCGAATGGCTGCCACGACTACTCAAAGAGCCGAAGCGGTTATGGAGAAGAAACTTTGTCTCTACTCCCGTATTCTTATGGGATTTGATGAAGTATAAAATAGGGGGAACAAAGTAAAAGCTAACTCTTAACTTTTACCTTTGAGAAGCTTAAAAATACCATTCTGATTATTTTCTGCATTATTATTGGTCAATGAATTTCCAGGTGCCTCCTGATCTCCATTGCCCCATCCATTATTCCCTTTATTATCTACCAGATCTTTTTCGTGTCCGCCGTGCGTATCCACACCAACATTATTTACTTTGTTTTTAGCATTCTTGCTTGATGTGGTGTCGTTTTCTGCGCCGTTATGGTTCAATGAGTTTCCAGGTGCATTCTGATCACCATTACCAAATCCATTGTTCCCTTTGGATGCTTTTAACGTAGAATTACCTGGTGCTTTAGAATCACCTTTGAGCGAAGCATAAGCATTTAAAGAACCCAACATCATAATGGCAGGAGCCATATAAACTGATTTTTTTAGAAATCCGCGTCTACTTTCAACAGTAATATTCTGTTCATTTTTCATCTTTACCTACTTTAATGGTATTATATTGAACTAATTATAGCACACTTCACATTAGGAATGATTAATACTTATTTTAATCTAAGAATATTAAGCTTAAAGAGTCGATACAATCGAATCAGATAATAAAGAGGCGATAAGAAATTCGGTAAATTGACCATATAGACATCCAATTCTTTGATCTGGAAAAGGGTGAGTAGATAATGGCGTAACCATCCATTGGACTCATCTTTCATAAGCAAGATCTTATTGAGATTTTCCAGGGAAACCAACCCCGTTTGCTCATTTTGAATCGTATCGTTTTTTATTTCTAACAGTATCGCTTCTTTGGCTTTTAGTACTGCAGAATCCGATTTTATATGAGACACTATAGTTTCTTTCAATGGCGTATTGAAGAGATCATAACTAACAGCCAATCCCAAATAAACCATAAACTCTATTTCCATGTCGTGTGCCATTTTACTTAACACATTCCAGTCGATCACGTCTGCATGAAGTCTGATCAATCGATCAATATCTACAATCCACTCTAATCTTTCCCAATAGTGCTTTGATCCATGCAGTAGCAGATAGAGTAAAAGTGCCCCAAGTTCCAATGTTTCAACAGAAGCATTATTGATCATGCAACTGTAATTTAAGTCGCTAAACAAATTGATGTCACTCTTTTTGATATGACGATCTAAAAACAGCTTCCAGTGAAATTCGATCAAAACATTGTTTTTAGTATGGGTCGTTGGAAAATCTTTTCCAACACTTAACAAAGTATTATTTTTTAGAAATGCTATCGAATATTGCGATTCATATCCTATGCTCGTTAACAACTCCAGAGATTTATACATGTCCGATTTTTCAACTAAAAGATCCACATCTGAAAATTGACGTTGCGTGATATCACCATGGATGATTTGAGATAGAACAGGGCCTTTTATCGCTAGAGCACGAATACCATTTTCATCTAGTAGCTTGATAACCTTGAGCATCTCAGCTGTCATCATCATATTTCTGCTGGCTATTTCAAGGTTAGTGATTTTGAGGCGATTTTTGATGGTTTCATCAACCGCTGCGAGTGGCTTGAGCGCTTTGTGCGCCAAAGGAAAGACCCCATGCATATAAGCAGAATTTAGAAATCTGTCCCAATCATCGATCTGGGCTACAAGGGATTCCAGCTTGAGGGGATCAGATTTAAACTGACAACACTCAATCAATAAATCATAGAGTGCTTTATGCTCATACTTTGGTTTCAAAACTCAACAATCCTTGCTCAGCGAGCGTATTGGCAAAAGCGATGATGTCATTACTCAAGACGCTATTGTCTACTTCGAATAACTCAACCATTTCATCAAAGATTTCTTGCAAACTGTGTGATTTACTCATCATCTCCCACATCACAGCCCCCATCTCATTCAAAGCAAAAAAGAGCTCATTGGAACTGTTAAAAAGTAAGGTTTCATCATCAATGCATTGTAATAATACAGTGCTAGGTATCGTATAGCGGCTCTCAAGATTCATCTTTACCCTTGTAATTGAAGCGTATGATTTGTAATCACAGTATACACTTCTTTCAGTCGTTCTAAGTCATGTGGGACCGTTATCGCAAATACATTAACGCGATTTGCCAATCCTGCAAGATACGAAACATATTGAGGCGTAAAAAAGCTGAAATTCATCTCCCCACCCTCATGCAATCGGCTAAATTTCTCAATACCCTTGAGCGTTCTAATAGTGATCTGCGCATCGGGTGCTGATTTTTCGAGTATATAGATCGCATGGATAGGGTGTATCTGCGTTGAGGGATTTTCACATAAATGTCCAAGCACTTCTACGGTACGAAAGGGACGATGATAGGGATGTGCAGGGACAGCATAATAAACACCCTCACGCTCAAATGTAGCCATCTTGTCATCCGTAATAAGGGGATGCCCACGCTGTATAAAATAATCTGTAAGTGTTGATTTTCCTCCGTGTGAGGGTGCCATAAAAAGAACCGATTTATCCTCGATCTCAACCGCTCCGGCATGCAGAAATTTATAGACTTCTCCTATGGAGAAATAAATGGGAAGAACAATATGATACAGCCAAAATCGAAAAATATCTTCGGTCGCTTCTGCTAAGAATCGATAAGAGATTTTTCCACTCTGGGTTTCCCACATAAATTCAATCGTATCTTCAACTTGGAAAAACCATTTTTGACCGATTTCAGGTTTATCAAATACTCTATCGGTTGCCAAAGTAACATTTTTCTCTTGGTTGTTTTGATACACTTGTATATTAAAGCATGTTGAGGAGTCTATAAAGTCTGAAGGAGATATTTTGATTGTATTGGGTGTATGCTCATCTTGCAACTCATTACTGAATGCAAGATGATAGCCATAAATCATTGAAGGTTTAGACGCCGAAATATTTAGTGGCGCCGCCAAACAAACTGTTGACCCAAGCCCACGTTCCATTACCAGCATCAGCATATGCTTTAACTTTTGCCCCAGATAGACTTTTTGCATCCTCTGGAAAGAGAAGTGGTTGTGGTGTATCTGTACCAGACATTACAATGTTTGTTCCATCTTTAGTAGTGACAGTCTGAGTGCTTGCTATTACACTTGGATTGTTTTGATCTACTGTATTGTGAGTAAACGTACTCGCTTGTGCGCTGCTTGGAAGGGTCAAAGAACCCAATACTACTACAGCAGGTGCTACATACGCTACTTTTTTCAAGAAACTTCTACGAGCTTCAACATTGTCAATTTGAACATTTTCCATAATATGCCTCTGTAACCAATCCAAAATAAAGACTGATTGTAAGTACGTTAAATCTTTTCAAATATGTCAAGATTTACTCATCCGAAAGCGACCTATCTGCTCCGAATGTAGCCTTTCATTGCTATTGCAAATATAGGCACGCATGTAACTCCTGCTATAATATGATGTAATTATAAAAATTACAGAACTATAGCTTATGAATTATATCAAACAATCTTAAAAATTATCATAAATTTAAAACTGTTATTTTCTGAGCCATGGCCTGATCTTTTTGAGTTCAAGTCCATTTAGGATTAGTCCTACATTATGCAACTGGTGTTCATGCACGAATCGATTAGTACTTTTGATAAAATCCTTCTTCGAATACGCTGCTTTGAATACAATCAAATTCAGATCTGACAATCGCATCAAGACCAAAGCGTCCGCAACCAAACCGGCAGGCGGTGACTCCAAGATAATATAATCATAAAGCCCTCTAAGCTCATCAAGCAATGTTGTAAGTCGCTGGGAAATGATCAATTCATATGGATTTGCAGGAGTGGGACCGGCAACAACGACATCCAAATGAGAATTCACTTTTCGGACAACGTTTTCAAATGTATTCGCCCCCAAAAGAAGACTGCTCATCCCTAGTTCATTGGTAATCGCAAGTTTTTTATTGACTCTGGATGCACGCATATCCAAATCCAAAACAACGACTTTTTTACCGCTTTTACTGATGATTTGAGCTAATTCAAGTGCTGTTGTCGTGCGACCCTCACCCTTTACCGAAGAAGTAATTGCAATAATCTTTGGTCTCTCTTCCATAAATTGAAGTCTTGTCAGTAAAACACGCAGTGCATCTTCGTACAATGATTTTTTCTCTGTAAAGAGAGGGAGAACACTGTAAAGAGGTAGGTGTGTATGCTTTTCAAGATCCCCGATCGTCTGAATCGTATTGGCCATAAAGTGTCGTACAAATGCTTGGAGCACTCCAATAATCAATCCAATGATTAAACCCATCATCACTATTAAGGCACGATTAGGCTGCACAGCAGGTCCATTTACAAGCGCATCATCAATGATACGCATACCAGAAACGGTAGAGGACTCTATGATTGCTGTCTCAGCTCTTTTTTGGAGAAGAAATTTATAGATTTCTTCATTGACCATAAAGCTGCGGTTTAGCTGCGTAAGCTGTCTTTCCTCTTCCGGAAGTTTTTCAAATGATCCTGTATGCTTATTAATAATCTCCTGCAGTGAGCTTTTTCGCTGTTTTAATCCACGTAAGCTGCTCTCAAGTGTCCCCTGCAAGTCCGATTTCAATGATGCCAGCTGATCATTAACTTTCATCACCGAAGGATGTTTTGGTGTATAATCAACCAAAAGTGAACTGTGAAGAGTATTGAGTTCCTGAATTTTTTGGATCAACGAAATAACCGGTTCACTTGCCCCACTTAAATCAATCCCTCGTATCTCTTTATTGTTTTTAATAAATGCGAGCATGTTTTCTAACATGCTTTGCTGCATCTCCAGCTCATACATTTGAGCTTCATATTTACTCAATTCACTAGCTACAATACCTGCTTTGCTACCTAGTTCAATGACTACATGCGATGATTTGTAATCTTTTAAATTTATCGCTGATTTTTGAAGTCCTTCATTGACAGCAGCAAGCTGTTCATCAATAAAGCCCAATGTCTTTTCAGCACTCGCACTTTTGATTTTTATATTTTGTCTTTCATATGCATCTGCAATCGCATTCAAAACATCTTGCGCACGTTGTGGAACATTATCTTGATAACTCAATGTTAAAATCGACCCCTTGTCTGCAGCCGTTGCAATGCTCAATGAAGACTGTATCATCGTATACATCATCTCATCTGGTGTAACCGTAAATGCGTAGCTGCCCGTCCCCATATTAGCTATTTGAGTAACCTTTAGCTTGAATAAGGGGTGAGTAATGATACTGCCATATGAAAAAACACCCTCAAAGGTAGTTGATTTTATCATTGCAGCAGCACTGTCTGAGCCAAAGAAAGCGGTGACCTTCATTCCAAACGTCGGTTTCAGCATAAGCCGAAAATGTCCTGCATCCACAGGCTGAAGCTGGAATTCGTACCCAATCAGTTTTTCACCGATCCCATATGCCTGAACAATAAAAGGCGCTTGCTTATACAGTTCAACCGATTTAAATCCTGCAGTTGAGTAATAACGCGTACCCACCTGAACTTTTTCCAACACTTTTTTCGCAATAAATCGGGATTTAAATATTGCAATTTCATTACCAAGATTGCTTCCCTGTGTTCCTAGGGCAGCAGCCATAAAATCACCAGGTCCCTGGCTCGCAGCATCTTGGATTTGAAGTGTCAAATCTGCCTGATAAATATCAGTTTTGGAAGATGCGATAAATATACTCAGCAATAGTATCCCTAACGTGACACCGATCATCGACTTTTTATAGCGCAACAGTGATGCTATAATCTCTTTAAGGTCGATCTCTTCTTCCGGAAGATTGGGCATTGTGGATCCCATGTTTTGGTTACTTAAATAAGACGACATCGACAGCCTTTCCATTCTTGAGTGAAATAGCGCTTAGGAAAGGGCTCATCATAGTTGTGATCATATTGAAAAACGGTAGCTGTTCAGCAAAGGCGACATTATATGCTTTCATAGCACGCGGCTGCACGTAAATAATATCGTTTGGCTGCAAGATGAGACTCGTTAATGTCATTTGAGACATATCTGCCAAATTGATCTCACGTACCTGTGGATTACGCAGTCCTCCACGTATTACACGTACATTTGTCCGCTCTGCATCAACCGTCAAATCACCAGACTTGGCAAGTGCTTCAAAAAGGTTCATCGTTCCGTTGGGCACCTGAACAACACCTGGGCCTTTGACCTCACCTAGCACAAAAAGTCTTTGGTTCAAGATTTTTACACTCACATATGGACTTCTTAAATACTGCTTGTACAGTGTTGAAAGCTTCTCGGCTGCCTGATTCTCTGTAAGCCCCATAATCTCAACCGCACCGATCAAAGGAAGACGTATCAAGCCATTGTTCGCAATCAAATACCCCTCGGTACCATCACGTACCAAGGTCTGCTGCCCTCCTCGACTCAGCATTTGATTCAATTGCTGATCACCTTCACTAGAGGTTAGGTTCGCAATGTTAACTTCTACTCTATCCCCTTTGATAATTTTCCATTCAAATTCAACCTCTTCGCTATAATTCGCATCCGATACGGTAATCGTTTTAATCAACCCTCCGCTGTTTCCAAACATTTTAAATGATTGAGTTGAACATCCGCTAAACAGGACCCCAATAGCAGTAATAAACAACATTGAATATCTCATATCTACCCTTTTATACTTAATAATAATATCTTTATCAGAAGTGTAAAATATCACCTGATTTAACAAAAAAATTTATTCTACCCCGAATTGTACCATTTAATAGCAAGAATCTTTGATATAAAGGTAAATAATTACATACGGGTAACAATCGCAAAATGAAGTTATAAAAAGCGGATACCCTAAAGAAAAACTTTAGAGAATAAGAAGTTAACTAAAAAGGGAATTTACGCTCTCATTGTGATAAACACGACGAATGACTTCGGCAAACAGAGGAGCCACACTAATGACTTTGATCTTATCGCTGTGACCGTTCAGAACGAGTGTGTTAGAAACCACAAGCTCATCAAGCTCACCGTTATTGATATTCTCATACGCTTTTCCGCTCAGGACGGCATGCGTCGCACACGCCATGACTGAAGTAGCCCCGCGCTTTTTGAGTGCGGCTGCAGCTTTTACCATTGTTCCCGCAGTATCGACCATATCATCGATCATAATAACATCTTTACCTTCGACATCACCGATAATGTTCATTACTTCGGATTCATTCGCTTTTTCACGACGTTTATCAACGATAACCATATCAAGACCCAGTTTTTGGGCAAAATAACGGGCTCGCGCTACTCCGCCGATATCCGGAGAGGCAATAACCGGATTTGCAAGATTTTTAGACGTAATGTATTCTTGGAAGATGATTGCACCGTAGAGGTTGTCGACGGGAATATCAAAAAAGCCTTGGATTTGACCCGCATGCAAGTCGATCGTCACAACACGATCGATCCCTGCTGTTTCGAACATATCAGCAACCAATTTCGCCGTGATAGGGACGCGGGGAGCCGCTTTACGATCTTGGCGTGCGTATCCAAAATAGGGAACAACTGCTGTAATAGAACTCGCAGAAGAGCGACGAAGTGCATCCGTCATGATCAATAATTCCATCAAATTATCATTGGAAGGGGCACCGGTACTTTGGATGATAAACACATCGCGCCCGCGAACACTCTCCGAAATTTGAACGTTGATCTCACCATCGCTAAAACGTTTGATTTCCGCTTTTGAAAGAGGAACATCAAGCGTTCTGCACACCTCTGCTGAAAATGCACCGCACGATGAACCGCTGAAAATTTTATACCCGCGCATACTCACAACCTCTTAGCAAAACAAAATTACGAAAGTATAACAAGGTGTCACTTAGGGGTTGCTAATACTATGTCCGATAATCCGCGTTGATTTTGACATATTCGTGTCCCAGATCACATCCATAGGCGATAAATTCACCTGTACCTTGCCCAATATCGCAATGGATCGTAAATGCCGATTTTTGCATGACCGCCGCTGCAAAAGGTTCCAATGTGTCATTAAAAAGAAGATCCCCTTTTTGGTAGACACATACCTCATCAAACCAGATACTAAGGGTTGCCTCATCGCACATTACACCGCTTGCGCCTACCGTTGAAGCGATACGCCCCCAGTTGGGATCTTCTCCAAACAGAGCTGTTTTCACAAGCAATGAATTACTCAATGCTTTAGCCGTGATCTCAGCTTCTGTATCGCTCAAAGCACCGGTTACTTTATAGGTGACGAGCTTCGTCGCACCTTCCCCGTCACGTACCATCTCTTTGGCCAAAAAAAGCATGATTCTTTCCAGTGCCTCTTTAAAAGCCTCCGGATGGAACACACCGCTTTTCCCGTTTGCCATGAGCAATACGGTATCGTTCGTCGAGGTATCCCCATCAACACTCGCTGCATTAAAGGTAGTACGGGTACACGCATCGAGCATTGTTTGCATCGTTACTTTATCGACCAGCGCATCGGTCGTGATAAAACAAAGCATCGTCGCCATCGCAGGGTTAATCATCCCTGCCCCCTTTGCCATCGCCCCAATACGAAATGTTTTTCCATCATTGAGAGTGATTTCAAACGCAATCCGTTTGGCAAAGGTATCGGTCGTCATAATCGCCTCAGATGCGGCCACACCCTCACGACGGGTGAGATCAATACCCATAGCGCCCTGAATAATCTTCTCTTTTGGCAAACGCACGCCGATAACTCCGGTAGAACTCATAACCGGATGTTGAATATCTGGAAATTGCTTTTGAAGTTCGTTTAGTACCTCATTGATATCTTCTATTCCCACATTTCCTGTCATCGCATTGGCATTTTTGGCGTTAATAAGGACAAAGTTGCCCTCAAAATTTCCTTTTTGACGAAAATGGCGGATGGGTGCGGCGGTCATCTTGTTGGTAGTGAACACCGATACATTCACACAAGGGGTATCGGCATAGATAAAGGCGAGATCACGGGCTCCCTCTTTTTTAAGTCCGATAGCAAGTCCATCGGCATAAAAACCGTGCGCGGCACACACTCCACCCTCAATATTTTTCATTGTAACCATAAAAATCTCCAAAAGATAAACTGCATTATTATAAACACTCAAGCCAATAAGAAGGTTAAAATCAAGAAGAGGAAAATCTAATAAAGAGAAAAATAAAAGTAGAGAAAATCGGGAAA
Source organism: Sulfuricurvum sp. (assembly GCA_030696285.1). Taxonomy (GTDB): domain Bacteria; phylum Campylobacterota; class Campylobacteria; order Campylobacterales; family Sulfurimonadaceae; genus Sulfuricurvum. The sequence continues at coordinate 28,113 of JAUYSQ010000190.1, forward strand.
AATCCCGAAATGCGAAAAGACTAGAGGTGAGGGTTACGAATCTTTTTTAAGGGTACGAAGCTCAGAAGCAGCGATACGAAGTTTTTTCGTTGTACCGTCTTCAAGTGTTACACGAACAGTACGAAGATTTGGTAAAAAACGACGCTTAGTTCTGTTTTTCGCGTGAGAAACGTTGTTCCCGCTCATTGGGCCTTTACCGCTAATAGCACATCTTCTTGCCATTTGAGGCTCCTTGCGTAAATTTAGGTTGCGAATTCTATCTCAATCAACCCAAAGTTTACCTTAAGCAACAACCATTTTACTGCTAAAGTTTTCTTTAACCAACTAATACTACAATAAACAAAAACATTGGACAACACACCACCGTGATTACCCCTGAAGAAGTAGCTTTCTACATCCAAAATATCCCTCCGACGCCCAGCGTGGTACAGCAAGCTTTAGCATACGCACGGGAAGGGGATTTGATCAAAGCGGCTAAATATGCCCAAGAAGACCCGGCACTACGTCTTTACCTAAAAACATTGCTAAATCGCCCTATTTACGGATTTAAAAATGAAGTTTCTGACGTAAGCCAAATTTTTGGAATTTTAGGAGTTGCCGCCACACAGCAGACCCTTTACCATTATCTTTTAAGTCTACTATTGCCTAAAAAATGGGAACTTTTTGCCCTCACAAACCATCAATTTTACGATTTGCAAGCGTCCCTCGGTAAGCGCTGGGAAACCATCCTTGATCATCTCAAAATCGATGACAAAGAGATACACAGCGCTATTGCCCTCATTCCTGCCACCATCATCGTATGCGAAGCCCTTTTCGCCTCGAAAAAAAAAGAGGTGGAGCAGCTGCGCTCCATCAAAGCACTCGATTACAATACAATTTTAAAGCGGCTTAGCGGTTATGACCTCTTCGACCTCGCAGCTCAAATTGGACAAATGTGGGAAATGAGTGAAAAAACTATTAGCCTGATCCGTTCAGCTTCGGGTGTACACAACGAACTATTCGCTGAGCAAAAAGTGTTAGCGCAATGGATACATCTCCTCCTTTTTTATCAGTTTTCGCAAAGTACTTATGTGAGTGCGGGACTCAACGAGTTTATTGATTTTCAAATCGACTTTGTCCAAGATATTTATGACTCTTTTTGTCAGGTGGTACAGTAATTATGAGAGCTGTAGTCAAAGGACGTATCGGAGTTTTTCATTTACAAGGATTTTTGGATGGCAATAATGCCCCCTCCTTTTTAACACTCGAAGACATTCGGGCAACGGAATCCCTCAACGTCGATATGCTGCTGGTTTCCCTTAAAAAAGTGATTTTTTTTAATAAAAATGGCTTAGATGTTTTTGTCAAACTGCTTACAAAAGTGCGTAATCTTAAGCACATTGTTGTCGGCTTTTGTGATTATGACCACACCAAATTTCAAGCGATTAACAGTTTTTATGGTCATGACATCAACTTTTCACTCTTTAAAAGTGAAAAAATTGCCGAGCTCTTCGTTGCGACTAATAAAAATGATTCAAAAACTGTACTGCTCTATAATGCAGATCCCTCACAGCGCTCTGCAATGGCGATCGAACTGTTCGATTATGGACACAACCCCGTCATTGCCCAAAGTTTGAGTGAATTTGAGACAAAAAAGAAAACAACCGATCTTTATTATGCCATTATTGAGGATACCCATCTGGGGTTTTTTGGACAAAAAGTAGCAACACGCGTCACAGGAAATGCGGTTATCTATACCATCTCCAACTTTCTCGATGCTGAGATTGCTGAAACATTCAATATCACCTATCACAACAACTCCCTCAATGTCGGATTTCGTCTTTTTATTTTCGATGCCTACAAAGTCATCTCAATGAATATCCATGCCCTCAATTTTTTTACCAAACTTGCAAGCTCCGCTGCTGAATACAATGCTACCATCTGCTTCGTCGGACTCACTTTTGAAAAAACGCCCGAAATATTTAAAAATGATCTCGAAGATGCAGGGATCATGTTTTTTGAAACTATGGATAATATCCTCAAAAACAAAGAGTTATTGCAAGAGCTTGGCGGCGGCGGTGGAGCAACGGTGAAACAGCATCGTGCCCTCAATAAAGGACTCATCAATGAACTTTCCCATTTTATTGATGCAACGGTCTCCACACTTAACATGATGACCAACGCTCAAGCGACCAAAAACTCACTTAATATTCAAACCCTTACGATTGCTAATCCTGCCGATCAGTTTGCTAGTTCTATCGGTTTTTACGGAGACATAGATGGGCTCATCATCCTTGTTTTTCCCAAAGCAATTGCCAAAAAGGCATGCGAACTCCTCATAGGAGAGTCCAATGTGACCGACGAAGAGGTACTCGATTCTCTCGCTGAGTTTGTTAATATCATTGGTGGACGAGCCAAAGTACTCCTCTCTGAAAATAAGAAACGGCTCGATATTACCCTCCCGCGAACCTACTCTGATATCGCGACCTTAATGGAGATTGCCCAAACCAAAAAAGGGGTTCAAGTCGATTTAAGTTTTGAGGGGCAAAACTTTATATTCTTTTTGACACGATAAGCACACTTCAGGAATCAAACTGCAAGATTAGACACTTCGTCATACCGTGCTTGACACGGTATCCATTCACTGTTTGTGGATTCCGTGTCAAGCACGGAATGACAGTGCAAAAATATACAGTAATCTTGGTTTTGATTGACCGTGAACCACAACCCATCAAAGCTACTCCAAAAACCTTTTTCGCTAAAATAACAAAAACATTTCACAAGGTATCCTTATGCTCGTCGCTCCCAGTATTCTTTCGGCCGATTTTGGTAATTTAGCGCGTGATGTTCGTGCTATCTGTGATGCGGGATGCGACTTTGTCCATGTCGATGTGATGGATGGCCATTTTGTCCCTAATATGACAATTGGACCGGTAGTAGTAAGTGCCATTGCCAAGGCCGCTACCAAACCGCTCGATATTCATCTCATGGTTCAAAACAATACTTTTTTCGTCGATCTCTTCGCACCTCTGAACCCGGAATTTATCTCGTTTCACATCGAAGAGGAAAAAAATCCCCATCGTCTGATCCAATACATTCGCTCTCTTGGGATTAAACCCGCTATCGTTCTCAATCCTCACACCCCTGCTGAGGCAATCGAGTATCTGCTGGGTGATTTAGATATGGTCCTCGTTATGAGTGTTAATCCTGGCTTTGGCGGTCAAAAATTTATCCCGACCGTAGTGGAAAAAATCAAGCGTCTCAAAGTTCTGCGTGATCGAATCAATCCTAACTGTCTTATCGAAATCGACGGTGGCGTAGGAAGCTCCAACATCCAAATGCTCAAAGAGGCCGGTGTCGATGTGTGCGTTGCCGGAAGCTACGTTTTTGGAGCAGAAAACTACAAAATAGCCATTGATAGTCTACGCGTATGAAAGTCAAGATCTGCGGCATTACAAATCTAAACGATGCACTTGATGCCATTGAAGCCGGTGCGGACGCATTAGGATTTGTCTTTTATCCTGAATCTCCACGCTATATTTCACAGGAAGCCGCTCGTACCATCATCACCAAGTTACCCCCTTTTGTTGAAAAAGTTGCCCTTTTTGTCAATGAATCCGCCGACAATATCCGTCAAATATGTTTAGAAACGGGATGCACTCTTGCCCAAATTCATTTTGACGTAACCGATGATTTTTATGACTCCCTGCACTTCCCCTCTCTGAAAGTTATCCGCGCGCAAAATAAAGAAGACGTGCTGCGCTATGAGAACGACTATCGTCTCATCGATGCGTATTGCAATGCCTTTGGGGGCAGTGGAAAACGGCTCAATAGCGAGTGGTTCGATGGAGTAGACTGTTCTAAAATTATTCTTGCAGGGGGACTTGATCCCGACAATGTTGCCTCACTAAAGCGTTATGGTTTTTATGGAGTCGATGTTAGCAGTGGTGTAGAAGCATCCAAGGGGAAAAAAGATCCCAAAAAAGTTGTCGATTTTATCAAAAGTGCAAAATCATGAATCGATTGGACCAAAAAATACTGAATCGCCTTGCAAAACAGGGCATTATTTCAGAGGAATTTGAATCACTTATCGGGAGCGATCTTGCCCTTGAAATGCTACGCGCTCAGGGGATGAACATCGTCCTAGATAGAAATGTTTACAAATTTCAAAGTGCCTTAACTCCTGTCGACGACACCTTGTTTTGTATCGTGGATGTTGAGACCAACGGCTCAAAAACAGCACACCACCAAATCATCGAAATCGGTGCGGTAAAGTTCCAAAATGGCAAGATCATTGATACCTATGAGAGCTTAGTTCACTGCACTGAAATCTCCGATGCAATAGCAGAAATCACGGGTATCCATGTAGAGGATACTATGAATGCCCCGAGCCTCTCCAAGGTGATGAGCGAGTTTCGCCTCTTTTTAGGAGACGCTATTTTCGTTGGGCATGCTGCAAAATTCGACTATAACTTCGTCTCCGCAATGATGGAACGCGTAGGTCTAGGTGGGCTTCTCAACCGACAGCTGTGCACGATCGATTTGGCAGAGCGAACATTTGAATCAGAGCGCTATGGTTTAGCCTATCTCAATGATCAGTATGACCTTCATAGTGATGCAACGCACCATCGAGCTCTCTCTGATGCCATTACCACTACAAAGCTTTTAGATCAGGTACTCCCGATGGTTCCTAAAAATATTCATACGACGGAAGAGTTGATTGCATTTTCAAAAGAGGCGACGAGGATGAAGAGATTAAAACCGACATCTCTCGTCATTCCCAACTTGATTGGGAATCCATCTTAAGAGCAGAGCTGGATTCCCGCCTTCGCGGGAACCTCAAAGAGGTACTCGTGCCCTATAGGGTATGACGAGAATACTTATTCGCTAAATTTACCTACGCCTACAAGACGGTTATAACGCTGTTCGAGACGATCAGTATCACTAAGCTGACGCAATGATGTGACTTGCGAAAGAAAATAATTCTTAACTGCCGTTGCTGCACCCAGCTTGTCACGGTGTGCACCAATCAGTGGCTCATCAATGATATCATCGATCAGATCCAATGATTTAAGATCGGCACTTGTGATTTTTAACGCTTTGGTAGCGGCTTCGACTTTGCTGGGATCATTCCATAAAATCGCTGAACACCCTTCCGGTGAGATAACGCTAAATACTGAATAGCGCATCATAGCAAGGCGATCGGCAACACCGATAGCCAATGCTCCACCGCTTCCACCCTCACCGATAACAACCGAGACCGTAATCGTATTGAGATTAGAAAGCTCGAGTAAATTACGTGCAATCGCTTCACTCTGGTTACGCTCTTCTGCACCCAATCCCGGGTATGCACCCGGAGTATCTATCAGCATCAAAACAGGAATATTAAACTTCTCTGCCATCTTGGCCATACGCAACGCTTTACGGTATCCCTCAGGGTTAGGCATACCAAAATTACGTTTGAGTTTATTTTTGGTTCCACGCCCTTTTTGTTCACCGATAATCATGACACGCTCATCACCAATGGTTCCGATATAGCAAATAATAGAGAGATCATCGCGAAAATGGCGATCTCCATGCAACTCATATTTTTTATCAAAAAGAAGATTAATGTAATCAAGGGCATAGGGGCGATCTTGATGACGCGCAAGCTGAAGCTCTTGATACGGGGAAAGATTTGCGTAGGTTTGCTGAACTTCTTTATCCAAATCTTGCTTGAGTATCGCTACTGCATGGTGGTCGTAACGAACCTCTGCAGCAATGATCTCCTCTTGGATTTGGCATATTTTTTGTTCAAAATCAAGATAAGTAGCCAAGTAAAAGCCTTAGATTTTTTTGAAAATGACGACACCATTGGTGCCGCCAAAACCAAAAGAGTTACTCATAACGACGTTAAGCTCTGCTTTACGTGCGACATTGGGAACAATATCCAAATCACAATCAGCATCAGGTGTTTCGTAGTTAATGGTCGGAGGGATAATACTATCACGCATTGCCATGATACTCACAACCGCTTCAATACCCCCAGCAGCTCCCAAACAATGCCCTGTTTGACCTTTGGTCGAGCTGATCGGAGGACAGTTCTCAACTCCGCCGAATGTCTCTTTGGTTGCCATTGTCTCATACCAATCATTGTACTTGGTACTTGTACCATGCGCATTGATGTAATCGACTTTTGGATTTCCTGCCATTCTCATAGCCGCCTTCATCGCACGTGCAGCGCCCTCGCCACCAGGAGCTGGCGTTGTGATATGGTTTGCATCACCGCTTTCACCAAATCCAATAAGTTCCGCATAAATACGCGCACCACGTGCAATCGCACTCTCGTATTCTTCGAGTACAAGTGCTGCAGCACCCTCACCCATTACAAATCCCGTACGATCTGCATCAAATGGACGAGACGATTTTTTAGGCTCATCATTACGCGTCGAAAGGGCTTTCATGGCAGCAAATCCACCGATACCGACACCACAAATCGCTGATTCTGCTGCAACGACGAGCATTTGATCTGCACCGCCTGTCATAATGGTTTTTGCTGCTTCACTAATCCCATGAGTTCCTGCGGCACATGCCGTTACGCTTGAAAGGTTGGGTCCCTTAAGACCGTGTTCAATCGAGACAAATCCACCAAGCATATTAACAAGCGCTGAGGGGATAAAAAATGGAGAGATACGACGTGGACCTTTCGTCTCTAGTACGATAGAACTCGCCTCAATCGCTGCTAAACCACCGATCCCTGCTGCTGCACTGATCCCAAAACGGTCTTTGTCTATATCGGCATTCAATCCTGCATCCGCCATCGCTTCTTGCGCCGCTTTGAGTCCAAAATGGATAAAGCGATCCGCTTTTTTTACCTCTTTTGGGTGCATGACCGTTTCAGGATCGAATCCTTTTACTTCTCCTGCAATTTGGACACTGTGTTGTGATGCATCAAAAATAGTAATCATATCGATACCACACTCACCCGCACAAATAGCCTTAAAAGAACTCTCTTTGTCATGGCCCAATGCGTTGATCATACCCATGCCAGTTACTACTACTCGTTTCACATTTTCTCCTGCGTATCAATGGTCTTAATAGTAGGCTTGAAAAAGCCAACACTTAAAATCACAGCATCAAGGCTTATTCACCTTGAAGCGTTAATGATTACTTTTTACCTTCGATGTAGTTGATTACATCTTGAACTGTTTGGATTTTTTCTGCTTCATCATCAGGAATTTCGATATCGAATTTCTCTTCAAGAGCCATTACCAATTCAACAACATCAAGGCTATCAGCACCAAGATCTTCTACGAATTTAGAATCCGCTTTTACTTCGTCCGGGTTAACGCTGAGTTGCTCAACCACTACTTCTTTAATGTCTTCCAAAAGTGCCATAATAGCTCCTGTTCATATGAATAAAATCGCCAAATTATAACACATTTAACTTAAGTGGGGAAATTTTTCCTTTCATTTCCCCTCCTTCGGCTAGCTTAGCGCATATAGCCTTCGGTTCCAAAGCTAAAAAATCCAAGCAGTTGGATTTTTATGACGCTTTTCACATATACATTCCGCCATTAACTTTAAGGGTTTCTCCCGTGATGTAGCTGGCGTGATCGCTGAGTAAAAATGCCGTCGCTTCTGCCACTTCCGCAGCGTTACCAAAACGTGCCATTGGGATTTTGGCAGTAAAGGCTGCTTTCACCTCTTCTTTGAGTTCATCGGTCATATCGGTTGCAATGAAACCCGGAGTGATGCAGTTATAACGAATACCGCTCGTAGCCGCTTCAATCGCAAAACTTTTGGTCATTGCAATCATTCCCCCCTTAGAAGCAGCATAATTGGTTTGCCCTGCATTGCCTGTTTCGCCCACGATAGAAGCCATATTGACCACACTCCCAAACTTTTGTTTTCGCATCGCCTTCATCGCTTCACGGCATCCGATAAACGCTGATGTAAGATTGGCATCCAGTACGCTTGTGAATTCTTCTGCCTTCATCCGCATGGCCAGCTTATCGTTTGTGATACCGGCATTATTAACCAAATAGGACAATTCGCCGTCTGAATCAATGATGGTTTTGATCGCATCGACAAACGCCGCTTCATCACTCACGTCAAATCCAATGACAGCTGCATTTCCCCCCTCGGCTTCGATCCCGGCTTTAATCGCATCGGCTGCATCGGCACCGCTTCGGTAGTTGATCCATACTTTTAAACCATATCCTGCCAATACTTTTGCCACTTCAGCACCGATTCCTCGACTTGAACCTGTTACCAATACGTTTTTACCTGTGAATTTCATTTTTATCCTTTATGATTAATATCTCTCGTCATTCCCGCGAAGGCGGGAATCTAGCTGGATCCCCGCCTTCGCGGGGATGACAAATCTTATATGAGTGCCCCATCCATCTCAGCTGGGATTTCAATTCCCATCAGTTTTAACACGGTAGGGGCAACATTATTCAACGCTCCCGCATGGACATGATCTACTCCATCCGCCATCACAAAACACCATACTTTACCCACCGTATGATTGGTCAAGATATTGCCCGCATCATCACGCATCTCTTCACAATTGCCATGATCGCTTGTCAGAACCATCGAATATCCATTCCGTTTTGCGGCTTCAACAATGGTTCCCAGCTGTTCATCGACCGCTTCTACTGCCTTGATGGCTGCTTCAAAATTACCCGTATGACCCACCATATCACCATTGGCAAAGTTAACGACGATAAAATCGATTCCCTCTTCTATCGCTTTTACGACCACGCTTCCCACTTCAGGAGCACTCATTTGAGGCTGCATATCGTAGGTTTTGACTTGCGGACTTGGAATCAACACACGCGTTTCGTTCTCGTAGGGCTCTTCGATACCGCCGTTAAAGAAAAACGTCACGTGGGCATATTTTTCTGTCTCAGCGGTATGCAATTGTCTTTTTCCTCCACGTGAAATCACTTCTGCAAGAGTATTGATGGGGGCATCTTTGGGAAACAATACGGGATAAGGGAAACTTTTATCGTATTGTGTCATCGTGGCCAGATGGGTAGGGACAAATTTTCTCTCAAATCCTTTGAATTCCGGATCACCCAACGCGGATGAGAGCTGACGCATCCGATCGCTTCGAAAGTTAAGCGTTAAAACTGCATCCCCTTCTTTGAACCCTTCGTATCCATTAAAGGCACAAGGAACGATAAACTCATCGTTTTCACCTTTGGCATACGAGTTTTCGATGTAATCGGCAACACTTTGATCACTCTTTGGGGTAGCATGCACGATAGCCTCAAACCCTTTTTGGACACGATCCCAACGATTATCCCGATCCATCGCATAAAAACGCCCGCCCAATGAGCCGATTTTAATATTTTGTCGTCCATGAGCTTTGATCGTATTCAAGAAATGGACAGCGGAGGTAGGAGAAACATCGCGTCCATCCGTGATAAGATGAAGCCAAATCTCTTTCCCCTCATCTGCCGCAATCTCTGCTACGCCGATCAAATGATCGATATGCGAATGAACACCACCATCACTCATAAGGGCAATCAGATGCAGTCGATTGCTTGTTTTGAGCAATGAAGAAAATATCTCATTACGCTCAAAACTTCCGTCCTCAAGGGCAAGTGAAATTTTGACTAAATCTTGGTAAAGGACCCGTCCGCTGCCGATACTCATGTGCCCGACCTCTGAGTTACCCATCTGTCCCTCCGGCAATCCGACACTCAAACCGAACGTATCGATAAGAGAGTGCGGAACACTCATAAACAGCTGATCGTATGTCGGTTTATGTGCGGCATGGAAAGCATTAAACGAGTGCTTTGGCGAATACCCAATCCCATCCGTAATGACCAAAACGGTTTTTTTGTTCATTTTGCCTCCTAATTAACCAAACTTTTGACTAATTATATTAAAATGTCACTTGCTTTACAATTTTGTCATCAAAGAGTCCTTTAATGTTATATTGGTTTCATCAGTCTTTCGGTATTAATATTCTCCAGTACATCACCGTTCGTGCAGGGCTCGCTTTTTTTATCGGCTTATTACTCACCCTCTTTTTTATGCCCCGTTTTATCGCATGGGCACAGCGTTCCAGCAAGGTTCAACCCATCAATGAATACGTCAGTGCTCATCAGGGAAAAGCCAAAACACCGACGATGGGGGGGATCGTTTTTATCATCTCCACAATTATTGCATCGTTGCTTACCGTAAACGTTATGAACCCTTTTGCCATCGGCGCTTTGCTCACGTTGCTCTTTTATGGATATATCGGCTTTACCGATGACTGGGGGAAAATCCGAGGCGGTGACAACTTAGCCGGATTGAGTGCGCGTGCCAAACTCACCCTCCAGCTCGTTTTTGGACTTGCCATCGGAATTTTTTTGATCTATGTCGCCAAACTCGAAACAGGTTTTTACGTCCCTTTTGTCAAATCCAGCCTCTTTGATATGGGGTATTTTAGTATCGGCTTCTGGGTCCTTGTCATCATTGCAACGTCCAACGCTGTCAATCTCACCGATGGACTCGACGGACTGGCTACCGTCCCCTCCGTTTTTGCACTCCTCTCACTCAGTGTTATCGTCTATGTCGTCGGTCACGCTACCCTCTCACACTATCTTCTGATGCCGAAAATCCCTGCAGGGGAAGTAGTCGTCATCGCCGCTGCCCTCATTGGATCGCTTGTAGCTTTTTTATGGTTCAACTGCCACCCTGCGCAAGTATTTATGGGGGACAGCGGTTCCCTGACCCTCGGAGCGTTTATCGCCTATATGGCCATCATCGGTAAGAGCGAGATTTTGCTTATCCTGATCGGATTTATTTTTGTCATCGAAACAGTGTCGGTCATCTTGCAAGTAGGAAGCTACAAACTCCGTAAAAAAAGGGTCTTTTTAATGGCACCGATCCATCACCATTTCGAAATGAAACAGTGGGCAGAGAACAAAATCATCGTACGATTTTGGATCATCGCCATGCTCTCCAATATTCTCGCACTCATCACCCTAAAGATTCGATAATGGAAAAAATGAATATCGCCTGTTTCGGATACGGAAAAACAACCCGCGCCATTGCTAAACTCCTCGGTTCTTGTACCTTCTTCGATGACAAAGTAACCAAACCCTTCACTGATGAAGAGGGAAATCAGCTCAAGCCTGTGAGTGAATTTGACACCCGCTTTTTCACCCATGAGATCCCTTCCCCCGGTTTCCCGCCGTCGCATCCGCTCATTGCTCAAGCGACTCACCTCATCAGCGAATACGATTTTTTTGCCCCTAAAATGCCTTTTTCAATCTGGATCAGCGGAACCAACGGCAAAACGACGACGACACAAATGGTGGAACATCTCCTGGGAGACAAAGGAGCCATCAGCGGCGGAAACATCGGAACCCCATTGGCTGAGATGTCGAGCGACGCCCCTATCTGGATTTTGGAAACAAGCTCATTCAGCATGCATTACAATCGTATCGCACACCCAAATATCTACGCCCTTCTCCCCGTCACCCCCGATCATGTGAGCTGGCATGGGAGTATGGAAGCCTATTACGATGCAAAACTCAAACCTCTCTCTATGATGAAAGAGGGGGAAGCCGTCATCCTCCCTAAAATGTTTGCCGACGTCGAGACAAAAGGGTTCAAAATACTCTATGAAAACGAAAAAGATTTAGCCGAATATTTCGGATTTGATGCGAGCAAAATCAAATTTAAAGGGGCATTTTTGATGGATGCCATGATCGCTATGGGGATTGATAAGATCCTCTACGATCGAATCGATTACGATCGTATCAATGCATTCATCCTCGATCCCCACCGTCAAGAGGAATTTCGTGATACCAAAAATCGTCTTTGGATCAATGATTCCAAAGCAACCAATATCGACGCTACCCTCGCCGCACTGCGTACCTACGGCGATCATCCGCTGCATCTGGTGCTTGGAGGAGATGATAAAGGGGTAGAACTCGAGGAACTTTTTATCCCTCTTAAAAAATACGATGTCAGCGTTTATGCCATCGGCGCAAACGCACTGCGTCTTGAAGCGCTTTGCAAACAATACAGTATCCCTTGCACTCTATGCCATACCCTCGATGTCGCAGTAAAACAGATTAGCCAAAAACATAATCGCCACAGCATAGCCATGCTCTCTCCTGCCGCGGCAAGTTTGGATCAGTTTACATCGTATGCACAACGAGGAAATCTATTTAAAGAGTTGGCAACCACAATTTAAGCTTCCTTTTAAGCTTGTGGAGCTATAATTGCACTCCACAAAACGTGGCTAATTAGCTCAGTCGGTAGAGCAGTAGACTGAAAATCTGCGTGTCCTTGGTTCGATTCCGAGATTAGCCACCACCTTCACTTTCAAAACAATCCAGACCCATTTAGAAACATCTTATAAACCACCTAATTCAAGCACTTTCAGCCATTTTACTTGTCAAACAAAAATATTAATCGTAAACAATCAAAACGTGTTATCATACTTACTTATATTATTCCAAGGAGTATGTCGTGGAAACTAAGTTTCAAAATACCCCGTTTAAAGCTTCCCTCGATGCCGATACCGAGTATTGGTACTGTACGTGCGGTCTCTCTGAAACCTTTCCGTTTTGTGACGGAAGCCATAAAGGAACCGATAAAATACCAATCAAATTCTCCGTCAAAGTCGATACGGATAAATGGCTCTGCCGATGCGGCCGGTCAGGACGCAAACCCTATTGCGATGGGTCTCATCAGCAAGGGGGTTAAGTTTCCTACAAAAAAATGACCATACCCCGCCTTAAACTTCTCTCCTACCTTCCTATTGCATACCGTTTTTAATCGGATGGATGCTACAACATAGATTGAGAATTCACAGAAGGAGAGTTTTCATGAAACGCATTATTAATATCTACAATCAACACAAAAACAGTATTCAATTTTATCTTCGTAAAACGATGGAAAATTTTCGTCCCTCTTCAAGCGATTCGAAGGATATACGACGAGTTTTCGAATCTGAAAAATCGGCTGAAGTTATCTATGTTGTCAATGCTTCTTTTATCCAATCTACCCCAAGCTTCGGTCGAAACTATATCGATGAAAATCGTGATGGTACGGATAAATCTTTTTATTTTAAATGGGTCAGTTTTGCAGACGAATCGATCCATATCAGCAATCCCTATCTCCATCACGTTACTGGATTACCTACCCTTACAGCCGTAAAGCAGGACAATGATCGCTATCTTGTCGCCGATTTTGATATGCTCAAACTCCTCGAAGAGCTTCGTCTGATCGAACATAACAGTGCTTTTGAAAAAGTTAATGGGTTCGTTATGGGAATGGGTGGATTATTGCTGGGAATCGTATCTGTTTTTTTGATCTTGTATGGTGCCTATATCTTTTTTTCTATGCTCATTTCTCCCCATTCAGGAGAGGTTATTATGCATGAAATATTCACTTCGATTATTTCCATTACTATCGGACTCGCCATCTACGATTTGGCCAAAACGCTTATAGAAAATGAAGTTCTCTTTAAAACGTTCAATTATGGCAACGATCTACAGAATAAAACCCTAAGTAAATTTTTAACCTCGATTATCATTGCTCTCTCGATTGAGTCACTTATGGCCGTATTCAAAATCGTCTTGGATGATTACAGTAAACTCATTAATGCCTTTTATTTAATTATCGGTGTAACGTTGCTCATTGTGGGAACCGGAATATACAATCAACTTTCCGCTAAAGCCAAATAAATTTTACCATGCTGAACAGTTACTGAGATAAGATTTCAATCTTACTTCTTTGTGTATAATTTTATTATTAAAAGTTATTATAATAGTATAATTTTTAAAGTCAGGAGGAGTCGCGATGAAACATGTACTTATGGAATTGCCCTATGAGCAATCAGCATTGGAACCTTATATTTCTGCCGAAACGGTCTCGTACCATTACGGTAAACACCATGCCGGATACGTCAACAAACTCAATTCTCTAATCGAAGGGACAGAGTATGCGGACAAGCCGCTAGACTATATCATCAAGTATGCGAATAATTCCATTTTTAATAATGCCGCTCAGGTGTATAACCATGATTTTTACTGGAAGGGGCTTAGCAAAACAGCCACCAGCCCCTCCGTGAAGCTGTTAGGTTTGGTTGAGCGTGATTTTGGATCAATCAAAGCGTTTGAAGAAACTTTTTTAACCGCTGCCGCAGGATTTTTCGGTTCGGGATGGATATGGCTGATCATAACAGGTGAGGGGAAACTGGAGATTAAAATGACCTCTAATGCCGATACTCCGTTACGGCATGGAGATACACCGTTGTTGACATGCGATGTCTGGGAACACGCCTATTACATCGATTATCGCAATGGACGCCCGGATTATCTTGCAAACTGGCGGAAGTTGATCAATTGGAATTTTATTTCGGATAATCTTGCAAAGGTTGAGAATGATCCTATCGCCGGCTATAATCAGTCCTGCAATGAGATCAACCAAGTGTGTGACTATGTTGATTACATGCAAAAAAATGAGACTACACCCTCATAGTGTCCCTCTATAAGGCAGCTAAAATCTTCTCTCCCCGCTTATGCCGATACATTTCATGGTCGGCTTTTTCGATGATACTTTCAAGTGAAGCGTCCGAAACAAAAGAGGCCATTCCGTACGAAAACCCTATTTTAAACTCTCCTTGCTCGACTTTAAACGCAATTTTTTCGAAATAATGGAGAATTTTTTCCATTGCCTCTTCGATATGTTTGGGCGAAAAAGACGATGTAAAAAGGATCACAAATTCATCCCCGCCGTATCGAACAATCTCCCCTTCACTCTCTTTTAGCTTCAAGGCTACATGCTTGAGCACTTTATCCCCGACAACATGCCCGTACGTATCATTAATGGATTTAAATCGATTTAAATCCACGACTACGAGAGTTCCATTTTGACGAAATGACCCTTTGTCTCCACTCAAAAACGTATCTTCTAGCCATTTTCGATTGTAGCTTTTTGTGAGAGGATCTTCATAAATAATTTCTTGAAGATGTTGAATCTCATCTTTGAGTTTTTTAGTCTCTTCAATCACATCTTGAAGTTTTATCATGTTATTGGTTTCCATTGCTTCAAGTGCTTGATCGGCAAATTCATATAATGAAATAACATGCCGTACCATTTTCTCATCCAGCATTTCACGAGTAACAAGCTCTTCAGGGGTAAGTTCAATATTGTACTGATGCGCAAGCTCAGTGTAAAGCCTCCCGTATTGGGCGGGGAACACGATTCTAACATCTTGGATGGTATGTTTCACTTCGTCAGTAATATCTCTATGTATTTGATGTAAATCTTTCATTATTGCTTTTCATTTGAAATAAATTCAACCAAAGAAAAAAGCTCATTTCCAGCCTTTTCCCTTGCTTTAAAATCGTTTGTTATCATATCACGATTTGCGGCTTATATCGTCATTGATAGTCAAAAAACAGCTTTCTCTTCAGGGCACTTCTAACAACTCCTTATGTACTGCCACAATTTTATTACGTCCTGAGCGCTTGGCTTCATAGAGTGCATTATCGGCAAGTTTTAGTACCTCTTGAATCGTATCAATTTCGATAATATCAGGATGGTATACTCCTGCGCTGATTGTAATATCAAACTCATGCTCATTGTAAACAAACCGATGCTCTTGAATGCGTTGACGTATTTTTTCGCTTTTATTCACTGCTTGCTCTTGGGTAATTCGGTTAAAGACAATCACAAATTCCTCTCCTCCAGCACGATAAACACTGTCTTGCGGTCGGACACTTGTCAAAAAAATCTCGGAGAGTTCACAGAGGACAAAATCACCTGCATCATGACCGTAGGTATCATTGATTTTTTTAAACCAGTCGATATCTAACATCACTACCGCGTAGGGGAGATGATGTATTTTATAATGTTTTATTAACCCTGCAAGTTCCTCTTCTAGGTTAAGCCGATTTTTTAACCCGGTGAGAGGATCATGTGATGCCAAATGAGCTAGTTTTTCATTGGCTTGTTCGAGACTAAGGGTTCTAATTTCGATTTCTTGCAGTAGATTGTGCCGATTCCATACAACTTTTTGAAAGAGTTCTCGTATTTTATTTCCCATCGGTTGAAATATAAAAATAACTTCGAGCATCAGGACAAAAAGGGTTAGCGTCCATGCCGTAAATTCCAGATTATAAATCATCGTAAGTCTTTCTTCACTCTCATGTTGATACTGCGCAACAACCGTATTCAGGAAGGGTAAAATAGCATCGGAGGAGAGAATAAGTGTCTCCAGAATAACCTCTGCCTCCTGTTTGGTTTTCGTATGAAGTAAACAATCTACCAACGTGAGATACTCATCTATTTTGATTTTGAGTTGGATTTGTCCAAAATAAAGTTCTCGAATCTCGTTTGAGATCTCAACATTGCTTCCGTTGCTCAATTTCCCAGAGGATAGTCGTTCATTGGCATCACGCATCTCTTCCATCGATTCATACAATGCTGATCTAATTTCTTGAACTTCTTTTTCCGATTTTTTATCAAAAGAATAAAAATAATATTGTTGTGATTGCGACACGATTCGCTGAGAAAGCATCCTTTGTTGCCCTGAAATATTGATGACAACTGCACTCGAATCACTGAAGCTAAGTGCAAAATGAAGGATATAAAAAGCGGCACTCGAAAGAAGGGCAATTAGTAAAATGGCAAGAACGTAGCGTTTTGTGAAATTCTGCTTTAGTTCATCTGCATGCATTTTTGTCCCTTAACTCATTTTATTCTTCTATAGTACAATAACTGTTATGAAATTTAAAAGGTTATAACGATTGTGTCAAAAAATTAGCGGGGAAAAAGGAGGAAATTTCTACCTCAGCTGAGGCAGAAATTGAAAATTATAACGCTTCTGCGTGAGCTGCAAGATACTCAGCAACACCGGCAGTGCTAGCTTTCATACCCGCGTCACCTTTTACCCAACCAGCAGGACAAACTTCACCGTGCTCATCGG
>JAUYSQ010000004.1 GCA_030696285.1 Sulfuricurvum sp.
GGGCGACCCTATTGCAGCTTATTTGGATTATGAGCGTATTATTAATCTTGCAAAAAAAGCAGATTGTGATGCGATTCACCCTGGCTACGGATTTCTCTCTGAGAGTGCTGAATTTGCGCAAGCGTGCGCGGATAACGGAATTATTTTTATCGGACCAAAAGCGGAACATATTGCCCTTTTTGGTGATAAGATGGCCTCAAAAGTAGCAATGCGTGCCGTGGGCGTCCCTATGCTTCCGGGTACGGATGAGCCAATTGACAACATCAATGAAGCAGAAAAAATTGCAACAGAGATAGGTTTTCCTGTTATTATCAAAGCCGCTTTCGGCGGAGGCGGACGCGGTATGCGTATCGTTGAAAAAGCGGAAGATTTCAAAGAGATGTATGAGTCAGCAACGAATGAAGCATTACGATTTTTCAATCGCGGTGAAACATTTATTGAAAAATATCTCAAAAACCCTCGTCATATCGAAATTCAAATCGTAGCCGATAAATACGGTAACGTTGTCCATTTGGGAGATCGTGACTGTTCTATTCAGCGTCGTCACCAAAAAGTGATTGAAATCGCGCCATCACCGTTGTTGAACGAAGCGACTCGCCGTGAACTTTATCGCATCTCTACTAAGGCAATGTTCAAACTCGGATACGAGAGTGTTGGAACGATCGAATATCTGGTTGACCAAGATGACAATATTTATTTCATCGAAATGAACACCCGTGTTCAGGTTGAGCATCCGGTTACTGAAGCGATATCAGGAATTGACTTGATCCAACGTATGATTCAAATCGCGGAGGGTGATCAGCTTATTTTCTTGCAAGAAGAGATTAAATTCCGTGGATATGCAATCGAGTTCCGTATCAATGCTGAAAATCCAAAATTGGGCTTTGTTCCATCACCTGGGCTTATCACAAACTATCTTGCACCGGGCGGTCCGGGTGTACGATTGGACAGTATGGCGTATACGAATTATCAAATTCCGTCCAACTACGATTCAATGATCGGTAAACTGATCGTTTCGGCTTTGACATGGGAAGATGTTGTTCGTAAAGCGAGACGTGCATTGGATGAGTTTATCATTGAGGGTGTTCCGACGAATATCGCCCTTCACCGTCAGATCGTTCGTGACCAAGATTTTATTGACGGTAAACTTGATACGGGTTATTTGGATACAAAATTACAACATTTTAATCTTGATGCTATCCACAATATGGATAGTGAAGAGGCTAAAATGAAACATATCGAGCAAGTAATTGCTGCAATTAACGCTAAGAACTTAACGGTTCGCCACTAATACACTACTCCGCTTCCTCCGCCATTGGCGGAATGAAACACCACCGACTTATTTTTTCGTGCATAAAATCGAATTAAAAGATTTTGCAATGTCGGCTCAATGGAGGGTTTAAACCATCCGTTGTTGCTCGTAGCAATCAAGTATCGAGCATCGGGGGTGTAAAGCTCCTCCCGTGTGGCCTCATAACAGATGGCATTGCGAAATTTCACCCCTTTGATGACAAAATCGGTTGGATTTTTGGCAGTGACAAAATCCGATCCCCCTCCAAAAATAGTACGATTAACCCACCCTTTTAAAAATGACGGAAGAGGAATATATTCCCCAAAAGGGACGAGAATCATTTTTTTAGCTAACGTAACTTTGCCATGATCAAAAAGATACGATACGTTGTAATTGAGGTTGTTTTCTTCATGCAGTGTTCCCGTAAGAATAGCGATGGAGGCTGATTTTTGCAGTAACTGTTCCATTAAAATCGGATCGTGGTTCATGTAGAGGGTAAAAGCGGCTTCAGGGAGAACGACGAGATCATACCCTTGGGTGATGGCGTCATCGATGAGTGCTAGATTATTGCTAATGGTATCCTCAAGTGCGAAAGCCTGCCATTTTAGATCTTGTGGAATAGCGGTTGAGATCAGTTTGATTTTTAGTGGCGGTATCGGAGGCGGGGTGTATGTGAACTGAAACGTCAATGGAAGCAGCATCAATGGAAGAACTTTTTTCCAGTGTGAGAACCATCCCATAGAAGCCAAAATGGCTAAAACAAGGGCAAATTGCCATTTTTCAAAGCCTATAGCGCTTTCGACGAAGATGAGCTCTGGCTGCATCCAATTAAAATCCATAGGCCAAACAAAAGTAAGCCCAAACAGGGTGAGGGCGCGCAGCCATGGGCGATGTGTGAGGGCAAGGGTTCCATAATAAAGAGCGTAAACGAAGCCAAACCCGAGGGCAACGAGCCATTGCGCCCATGCCAGCCCATAATACTGAAAACTGTACCCAATCCAGTAGCACCACAATAGCCCGATCCAAAACCCTGCGATGGGCAACGAGATTTTGGGAGCGTGGAGGAGTCCATAAAGGGCACCGAGGGCGAGAAGCGTGTTGAGTATTTTGGAAGTGAGGTGGAAGTGCTCGAAATAAATAAAGGCACTAAAGCTAAGGGCGATCAGCAAAGGGAGGGTGAGCCGTTGATAAATGGTGGTTGAATCTATTTTCATGGGCGAATTATAACGATGTTAATCTCTTTGTGAGTATAATGCGGTAATTTTTTTCCGAAGGATTTCAATGGAAATGTTGACTCAAATACTCCCCTTTGTCTTTTTGATCGCGATTATGTATTTCGTGATTATTCGTCCACAACAACAGCAAGCAAAAAAGCATGCTGAGATGCTTACGTCTCTTACTAAAGGGGACAAAGTGGTCACCAATGGTGGTTTGATTGTAGAGATTAAAAAAGTGGAAGAGGGCTTTTTCGCCGTAAAATTTAACAATGACGTAGAGGGGCGCTTGGTCAAAGATGCTGTTGCGAGAAAGTACGAGGATGAAGCTTAATTTCCGTCTCGTTTTATTAATTGCCGCTACTGTTTTTGGAATTCTTTTTTCATTACCTTCATTAACGCAAAGTGATCGTGGAGCAAAAGTGACCCTCGGGCTCGATTTGCAGGGCGGATTGCATATGCTCTTGGGGGTTAAAACCGAAGAGGCTGTGACCTCTCAGCTCAAATCTACTGCATCAGGAATTGCCCGTTTTGCAGAAAGCAACGATATGATTATCGATGGTTTGAATGCGGACGAGAGTGCGGTGACATTTGAGTTGCTGGATGAAGATGATGCGACGGTGCTGGATGGTTATCTCAAAAAAATAGAGGGAACTGTTGTTAAGGCATCTGCTGGAAGTTACACTTTAACTATGACGCCTGCTGCGGTTGAGAAGCTAAAGGTTCAAGCCGTAGATCAGGCGATTGAAACCATCCGTAACCGGCTTGATCAATTCGGACTCGCGGAGCCTACCGTGGCGAAGCAGGGTGTGGATAAAATTTTAGTGGAACTTCCTGGGATTAAAACGCAAGAAGAAGAGCAGCGTGCGCGTGAGTTGATCTCTCGTGCGGCGAAACTCGAACTGATGGCGATCGATGAAGATCGTGCTGCCCGTGTGAGCGATATGAGTGAAGAAGAAGCGGTCGGTTTTGGAGATAAAATTCTCCTTGATGCCCTTGTGCCTCAGATGAAACATTTGGTACGTGAACTTCCCATTTTAGATGGGACAATGCTTACCGATGCGCAAGTGGGATACGATCAAAATAACAATCCTGTGATTAATTTCACTCTCAACTCGGAGGGTGCACAAATTTTCGGTGATTTCACTAGTAAAAGTGTCGGAAAACGGCTTGCCATCGTATTGGATGGAAAAGTCTATTCAGCTCCGGTCATCAACGAGCGTATCGGTGGAGGATCAGGTCAAATCAGCGGTAATTATACGACTGCTGAGGCAAACGACCTCGCGATTGCATTACGCTCAGGGGCATTGCTGGCACCTATTTATATGATGGAAAAGCGCTCAGTTGGACCCAGCTTGGGAGCGGACAGTATCCGGGCCTCTCTTTTGGCGCTCGTGAGCGGTTTTGGATTGGTTATTCTCTTTATGATGTTTTATTATGGTCTTGCAGGGGTTATTGCTAATCTCGCAGTCGTCATTAACCTTTTTATTATTTTAGCGATGATGTCATTGTTGGGTGCTACGCTCACATTGCCGGGTATGGCGGGTATTGTATTGCATATAGGACTTGCGGTCGATGCGAATATTATTATTAATGAACGTATTCGTGAGGGCTTGCGAGCAGGTGTTTCAACCCGTCGAGCGATTGAAGAGGGGTATGCCAAGGCTATGAGAGCGATTTTGGATTCAAATGTGACACAATTGCTGGCATGTACGATCCTCTATGTCTATGGAACAGGGGCGATCAAGGGGTTTGCAGTGGCACTTAGTATAGGGCTTTTAGCCTCGATGCTCACGGCTATCGTTGGATCGCACGGTATTTATGAACTTTTTATGAACCGTATTGAAAAAAATAAAAACTATGCATTATGGTTTGGTATGACAAGAAAGGCAAAATAACAATGGAACTTTTTAAAGAAGACAAAATTTATAACTTCCTAGGTCGCGGAAAAATCTTTTTTATCGCGTCATTTGTCCTTTTTTTCCTTGCAATAGCCATAATTGCCGTAAAAGGGTTCTCGTTTGGAATCGATTTTACAGGCGGAACGGTCGTACAGGTTAAATACGCGGATACGGCACCTATTGATAAAATACGTGAAAGTCTTAAAAAAAGTGACTTATTTGAACACGCAACCGTCACAGAATTTGGTTCGCCTCAAGAGGTCATTATTAAAACCCCAGCATCGACGATTGCATTGGATAATGATATTGGAGATACGACCGCAAAGATATTAGTGGGAACAGGTGATTTTGAAATCCGTCGTGTTGATATGGTGGGTCCAAAAGTAGGGGATGAGTTGCGAGTCAAAGGATTGACAGCATTTTTATTGACTCTGTTAGCTATTATGGCAACGGTGACGTTTCGGTATGAATGGCGCTTTGCCCTTGCGGCGGTTATCGCTATTGTCCATGATATTGTTATCACTTTTGGATTTGTATCGTATTTTGAGATTGATTTTAACATCGAAAGCGTTGCCGCATTGTTAATGATTTTGGGATATTCGATTCACGATACTATTATCGTTTATGATCGCGTTCGAGAGCACATTGAAGAGTCTAAGAATACCGATTTTGTTATGATTATCAACGAAGCGGTATCGCGTACGCAATCGCGAACGACACTCACCTCATTGACTGTCTTTTTTGTTGTATTGACCTTATTTGTTTTTGGTGGTGACATCATGATGGGCTTTAGCTTCCCGATGTTGATCGGTGTTATCGTCGGAACCTACAGCTCGATTTTTGTTGCGGCACAATTGGTTGTATGGACAGGATTCAGTGTTTCCGGTTATCGTCAAAAAATGGCTGAAAAAGTAAGAATTCGAGCTGAAAAAGAGAAAATGCGTGCTCAATTTGAGCAGGGCATTGTTTAAACAGGAGTTTTTTTGAATTACATCCCTAGAGAAATTGAAGCTAAATGGCAAAAATTTTGGCAGGAACATAAAAGTTTTGAGCCAAGTGAAGATTTCACCAAAGAGAAAAAATATATCCTCAGTATGTTCCCCTTCCCCAGTGGAAGATTGCACATGGGACACGTCCGAAACTACACCCTCAGCGATACTTTTGCCCGCTATTACCGTCAACAAGGTTTTAATGTTCTTCACCCTATCGGTTTTGACAGTTTTGGTATGCCCGCTGAAAATGCGGCGATCAAAAATGGTTCTCATCCGAAAACATGGACGTATGACAACATAGACTATATGAAAAAAGAGTTCGCTTCTCTAGGCTTTTCGTTTTCAAAAGAGAGAGAATTGGCAACGAGCGATGAACTGTATACGAAGTTTGAGCAGGGCTTTATCATCGATATGTATGAAAAAGGGCTACTGTATCGTAAAAAAGGGATGCTTAACTGGTGTCCGCATGATTTGACGGTATTGGCGAATGAGCAAGTCGTCGACGGATGTTGCTGGAGATGTGATACTCCGATTGTCAAAAAAGATATGAATCAGTATTATTTTAAAATTACCCAATATGGCGATGAACTGTTAGACGATCTGAAAAAACTTGAGGGCGGTTGGCCAAAACAAGTGTTGACGATGCAAGAAAATTGGATCGGCAAATCGAACGGTTTGGCATTTGATTTATTTTTCGATGCCCAAAGCAAGGCAAAACTAAATTCAAATTTTGAGAATTTTGATGTCTTTACGACGCGTCCTGATACGATTTACGGAGTTTCCTATACGGCGTTAGCCCCTGAGCATCCGATTGTAACGTATATGATGGATAATACTTTGCTTGAAGAGAGTGTAATCGCTCAAATCAAAGAGATGAAAAACAGTTCATCTATTGATCGGCAAAAAGAGAAAAGCGGAGTAGCGCTTGGCTTAAGTGTACTTCATCCGCTAACGAACAAAAATATCCCGGTATGGGTCGCTAATTTTGTTTTGATGGATTACGGCAGCGGTGCAGTAATGGCAGTGCCTGCACATGATGACAGAGATTTTGACTTTGCCAAGAAGTACGATTTACCTATACATGCCGTGATTAAACCCTTGGATAGCCAATTGGATTTAACGAAAGCCTACACAGAAGTAGGGGTGCTGTTTAATTCACAACAGTTTGATGGGATGAATTCAAAAGAAGCTCAAAGCAAAGTTATTGATTATTTCGAGAGTGAGAAACTTGGACAAAAAACAACCAATTACAAACTCAAAGACTGGGGAGTATCGCGTCAACGATATTGGGGTGCTCCTATCCCGTTCGTTCACTGTGAGGATTGTGGTTTGGTTATGGAGAAAAAAGAGAATCTCCCCATAGCCCTTCCTCATGATATTGAGATCACGGGTGAGGGTAACCCGCTTGAAAAACATCCGACGTGGAGACATTGTAAATGTCCAAAATGCGGAAAAGATGCGATTCGCGAAACCGATACAATGGATACCTTTGTCGAATCGAGCTGGTATTTTTTACGCTTTTGTGCATCACCAAAAAACTGGGAAAGCGAAGCGTTTTCCAGTGAGCAGATAAAGTATTGGATGGGTGTTGATCATTATATCGGCGGAATTGAACATGCTATTTTGCATTTGCTTTACGCACGATTTTTTACCAAAGTATTTCGAGATTTGGGATACATCGAATTTGATGAACCGTTTGAAAAACTGTTGACACAGGGGATGGTTCTCAAAGACGGGGCAAAAATGTCCAAGTCCAAAGGGAATACGGTTGATCCGGATGCCATTATAGAAAAATATGGAGCGGATACAGCGCGTTTGTTTATTCTTTTCGCCGCTCCTCCTACCCAAGAGTTAGAGTGGAATGACAGTGCGGTTGAGGGGGCGTTCCGTTTTCTTAAGCGATTTGCCGATCGATCCCAGTATGTAAATAAAACCAATACTATTCCGGCTATAGATCATGCTTCTCTCTCTAAAGAAGAGAAACACGCTCGTCGAAAAGTGTATGAAGCGTTGAAGCGTGCGCAAGAAGTGTATGTTGAACGGTATACCTTTAACACGATGATTGCCGGTGTCATGGAAGCGATGAATGCGTTGGGTGAGCAAAATAATCGTGACGTTTGGAGTGAGGGATATTGGATTCTTACTTCTATCATGGAACCGATAGTTCCTCATGTATGCTGGGAACTTTCAAGTGAGCTGTTTAATCGAAAAAATCTCAAAGAACACGTCGTATTAGAGGAAGTCTTTGAAGTCGATGCTTTGAGCCTCGGTGTGTCGATTAATGGTAAAAACCGTGCTACAATCGAAGTCGGTGTGAACGAAACAGAAGAAGCTATTATTGAAATTGCCAAAGCTCACGTAGAAAAATGGATAGAGGGAAAAGAGATTCTAAAAGCGATTGTCATTCCTGGAAAACTTGTCAACTTAGTGATAAAGGGATAAGGATGAAAGTTTACCTCTTATTCCTGCCACTGTTTCTCTTAATCACAGGGTGCGGGTATTCACCTGCAAGTCATTATGCAAAAAATGTGGTTGGGGAGAGTGTAAGTACAGAGGTCGTGATTTCTATGGAAGATCCTCAAAATACGGTGATTATCAAAGATGCCGTCGATACGGCGATGATTGTAAAATTTCGCACGGCATTGGTGAGTAAAAGCAGTTCTCAAACGCATTTGAAATTTCAGATCTCTTCGGTTACTTTTACCCCTTTACGCTATGATAGTAATGGGTATGTTATTACCTATCGTACCAGGGTAGCAATGAATATTGAGCGAATATCGGTGGGTGATAAGGGTAATTATACCGTTTCGGGTGTATATGATTTTAATATCGAGCCTAATGCGATTATCTCCGATCAGGCTCGTTTTGAAGCAATTCGATTTGCTTCACAAAAAGCGATCGATGCGTTTATCGCGCAGGTTGCATCACAGGGGACGAAATCTCTCAAGGAGTAAACGGTGACGATTAACCAAATTGTGCGTAATACGGTAGAACGCTTAAAAGCTGAAGGGAAAGTATGGACGCCTGAATGGTACACGGAGGCGTTTTGCGCGGAAGCTAAAAAAGCGGGCATCGTAGTGGAAGAGTGTAAAGGGGCAGATCGTTTTACCTCATTACTGGATAAAAAAACGCAAGAGGAAGTGAAGCAATACCGTGTTAGAACGACGGCGGAACTGATCCGTTTCTTGATCTCCAAACTGGGCCGGCTTAATCCTAATGAGGCATCCATGTTGCTTGAGATGCTCATCTCCCTTGTTCGTGTGATGGCGCAAAGTATTGATGTCCTCCATAATCCCGAAGCCTCGGCATTGGCAAAAAAAACGATTTCTATACTCGAGACGCAAGGGGGGAAAACCCAAATTGAGTTATTGAAACAAGCGTGGGAGAATTTTGCCAGCATCTATGATGATGGCTTTTTGATGAAGTTGTCTCCGTATGGAAAAATAGACAGACTTAATCTTAAAAAAACCGTTGAAGGGTTGAGCGTTGAGGTGGTTCCATCCCCAACAAACGATTTTACAAAATTTTCCTCTTTGTTAATGCTGGGACTTTCCCCTTCTATTGCCCCTCAAATGAACGATGAACTTGTTGCATTAACCCAAAAAGTGCACGACAATCCTGAATATATTTCGGACATGTCTTTTGAACAAGAGATAAAAATGGCGATCGCGATGCGGATCTCTTTGGATAAAAAAAGTGTTAACGATATGCTTAGGGTACTGGACGAATTGCTCGGCAAGCTTTCGGTGCAGCTTATTGATTTGATTGAAAAAAGTGATGTTTCCAGCAGTGAGATCAAAGAGATTAAAAAAGATCTGGAAGGTTTGGGACAGGACAAAGCAGGAGACTTTAAAACCGCACATAAAAAATTGTACACTATTGCAACTGCCCTCGAAGAGAAAGTCGAGGTGTTAAGCAAGGAGCTGAAGTCCCATAATGACAAAGTAATTCAGATGGGGACAAAAATTGCGTCTCTTGAAGAGGAGCTGGCGGAAGCGACTCATGCTTCACGTGAAGATTTTTTGACAAAACTCTACAACAAGCGCGCACTTGAAGAATTTATGGTTCTGAAAGAAGCGGATTATGAACGGTATGGCCGCAATTATTGCATTGCGATGTTTGATTTGGATCATTTTAAAAAAGTAAACGATACCTACGGGCATGAGGCGGGAGACGCCGTACTAAAAGCCTTTGCGCAAATACTCAAGGATCAAGGGCGCAGCAATGATATTATCGGTCGCTATGGGGGAGAAGAGTTTTTGGTGATTTTAGGGGATACGGATATAGAGGGGGCAAAAAGATTTGCCAACAAAGTTCGTGAACACGTACAAGAAGCTCGTTTTATGTACCAAGAGGAGCGTATAGCTGTAAGCGTTAGCATTGGAATAGCCCCTAGAGCACTTTATTCATCACTTGGCACGACGATCGTTGGGGCGGATGAGAAACTGTATGAGGCGAAGAAAAAAGGGCGTAATCGCGTCGAGCCTGCATGACTTTAGACCTTTTTCTCTCTCAAAAGCCTCTTTTCTATGACGTGATTGATGTCGAGCGTTTTCCCAATGCTTTTAAGAATATTCGTCATTTTCATAAGATTCCCAAAATTATCCATCTGGTCGGAACAAACGGCAAGGGGAGTACGGGGCGATTTTTAGCGACTGCATTGATGCGTGCAGGAAAAAAGACGGGGCATTATACGTCCCCGCATATTGTACGGTTCAATGAGCGTATTTGGATGAATGGCTCAGAAATCGGTGATAATGAACTCGAAGCAGCACATCAAAAACTTTTATCCTTATTGCCTTGGGAGATTGCCCAGTCGCTTAGCTATTTTGAATATACAACCCTCCTTGCAATGATGGCGTACGAAGAGTGCGAATACATTGTCCTTGAAGCGGGCTTGGGGGGTGAGTTTGACGCAACGAATGTCTTTGATAAAGTATTAAGCATTTTTACCCCCATCGATTTTGATCACAGTGCCTTTTTGGGGAACACGATTGATTCTATTGCTTTGACAAAATTACGCAGTATGCAATCTATGGCGTTGTTGGGAATGCAAAAACATGGAGAAGTCTCTACGATTGCACAGGATATTGCTCGTGAGAAAAAAACAAAACTTTATACCGTCAATGAAGAGAAAAATAGAAGAATCGAAGAAATTGCATTGCAAATTGCCCTAAAAAACAACCTAAGCGATTATTTGCGCGATAATTTGGAACTTTCGATGGTTGCGTATGAATTATTGGGATATGAGGCTGTCTTTTCGTTGTTTGACCAAGAGGCGTTGTTTGGACGATTGAGCCGCATTGCCCGCAATGTTACTCTTGATGTCGGACATAATGCACTTGCAGCGAGGGTGATAGCCGAAGCGTTTAAGGGACAAAAAGTAACGCTAATTTACAATACCTACGCCGATAAAGAGTATCGTGAGATCTTATCCATTTTATCGCCGATCATTGAGAGAGTTGAGATTATCGAGGTGGATGAAGCACGGATAGTAGAGAGAGAGTTGCTGGAAGCTGCACTTCGAGAATTAGCGATAGAGTATAGTCCATTTGAAACGATAAACGATAAGAGAGAATATTTAGTCTTTGGCAGCTTTAGTGTCGCCGAGACGTTTTTGAAGAGGATAAAGAATACCTGATGAGTCAACCACGATTTTATGAATATCTAAAAAACAATCCGAAAAAACGATGCGACATTATTGTGTGCGAAGATGCAAAAGAAGCAAGTGAGCTTGCCGATGTGGCATCGTTTTTAGAGATAGAAACACTTATCTTTCCTGATTTCAGGGCATCGTATATGGACGATTTGCGTCCCTTTAGTGAAGAGCTGTTTTCACTGTTCGCTGCGTTGCGATCGTATTACAGTGCAAAGAAAAAGCCGCTTATCATCGCACCGCTCAAAACACTACTGTACCCCCTTCCTAATGCCTCACTCCTTCAAAGTATGACCATTGAATTTGCTTCACGTCTGGATTTAAAAGAGCTGAAAGAGACATTGCACCGTTGGGGGTATACCTTTGTCGATATGGTGGAAATGGAAGGTGAAGTATCGCATCGCGGAGATATTCTCGATATTTTTATCCCCAATACCTCTAACCCTTATCGGATCAGTTTGTTTGACGATGAGGTCGAAGAGATCAAGGTGTTCGATGTCGAGACCCAGCGAACCGAAAAAGAAGAGCTCTCCTCTATCGAGGTCACCAGTGCTTTTTTCTCTCTCTCCCAAGAGCAGGGGGAGCGCTTCGATAAGGAGATCGTGCGTGCCCAAAGTGATAGTTTTGTCAAAGATATGGCATCTCTTGGATTTTGGGTACTAGGGGATGAAGGGTCTGACTTTAGCACGGGCAAATCACTCCTGCGACTCCATGAAATGAAAAGCCTGCTCGATGAGTCGTATGGGCTTGACTTCCCACTCATACCGCGTGCTCATTTGGAAGTTGACGTACTTCCCGAAGCTGTCCGCTATAAATCGCTTATTGCCCCCAATTTTGAAACCCTACGCAGTGTCCATAAAAATAAAAAATTCACACTGATTGCTGCGAGTGAAACACAGCTCAAAGCCGCGGGAATTTTTGACCTCAAAGGGCTAAGTGTTAAAACCTCTGGGATAGTTTTGAACCTTATCAGTGCCGATGAAGTGATA
>JAUYSQ010000018.1 GCA_030696285.1 Sulfuricurvum sp.
ATCAAATACACCAAAACTTTTAAGAACAAACTCTTTATCCTCTTCGGTGATGGAAGGGTAGCCTGTTTTGGAGTAGCCTATGAGTCGATTCCACGCATCGGTTGCGCTGAAAGCATCTTTGATCGTTTCGGTTTTGTGACGTTTGGCACATCTGTCGGCATTTGCTTGGATAAGCGATGTCATTTCTATTTCCCTTATTAGGACTTTTTTATCTTTAAAAATAATAGGGTAAAATAGGGGTAGATTAATCGGAGAAGTGATTATATTTTAATCATTTTTTTGTAAAAGGTACGTGATGGCTCTTTTTCCTATGTTTGTTGATTTAAAAGGTCGAGATTGTTTGGTCGTAGGTGCCGGTGAGGTAGCGTTGCGTAAAATAGAACAATTGATGAAGTTTCATCCCCATCTCACCGTGATTGCACCCCACGTCCATCCGGAGATTGAAATGCTCTCATCACAGATAACCATTGTAAAACGAGGGTATCATCCGGATGATTTGAAAGGGCAATTTTTAGTGATTGGTGCATTGGATGATATGGGGGAACAAGAAAAAATTTATCATGCCTGTATGGAGATGAAAACTCCTGTCAACTGTGTTGACTCTCCTGCTTTGTGTTCCTTTATCTTTCCTGCTTTGATTGTGGAGGGGGATTTATGTGTAGGGATCAATACAGCCGGGCGTGCTCCGGCGGTGAGTTCGGCGGTGCGGCAATATCTTACGGCACTCATTCCTGAGGGGATTGGCGCGTTGATTGATCGCGTTCATGGCATTCGTCAAAGCGAACCCCTTGGACGTGAACGTCAAGAGAAAATTATCGGGATATGTCGGGAGTTTTTTAAGCTAGGGTAATAATACTAAACACCATTAAGCTCGATACTCCGTCATTGCGGGCTTGATCCGCGATCACGAGATCCTGAATCAAGTTCAGGATAACAAAGAGAAAGTTCAGGATGACAAAATAGGACTCTCTATTCATCGTCTTTGGCAAATTTGGAGTATAAAAACTCGATAATCGCTTCGCGGCATCGGAGATACTCGGGATTATGCTGCAGCTCCAGCCGTTTGCGCGGTCGGGGGAGATTCACTTCCAATATCTCGCCGATCGTAGCTTCGGGTCCATTGGTCATCATGATGACACGGTCACTAAGCAATACCGCTTCGTCTACATCGTGGGTGATGATGATGACGGTATTTCCCGTTTGCATCTGTATGCGCATCAGATGATCTTGCAGATTGGCTCGTGTGAGCGAATCAAGGGCACCGAAGGGTTCATCCATCAACAACACTTTTGGCTCGATCGAGAGGGCGCGGGCAATTCCGACCCGCTGTTTCATCCCCCCGCTGATTTCGCCGGGATATTTATCCTTGGCGTGATCGAGATTGACCATCTCAATGTATTTGGTGACGTGATCTCGAAGCTCTTTTGCGTCTAACTCTTTCATCACTTTTTTCACGGCCATCTCGATGTTTTGATAAACAGTGAGCCACGGCAACAAAGAGTGGTTTTGAAACACGACGGCACGTTCGGGTCCTGGTGCTGTAATGTGTTTGTCTTCCAGTAAAATCGTTCCGTTACTGATGGTATCCAGCCCTGCAATAAGGTTCAGTATTGTCGATTTTCCGCATCCGGAGTGACCGATGATCGAGACGATCTCATTTTCACGGATTTCAAGTTTCACATCGCGTAACGCTACATACTCTTTGCCTTTTCCCAGCGGGAAGATTTTATCGACATGATCGATTTTTAAAAAGGGTTTTGCACTCATACACGACCTCGCTTGCGATAATCAAAATAATCGGCAATCAACCCCATGATGGTGTCGAGAATATACCCGACAACACCGATAAGGATGATTCCGATGATGATGTGAGAATAGTTGAGATTGTTATACTCATCCCAAATCCAAAAGCCGATACCCAATCCACCCGTGAGCATCTCTGCCGCAACGATAACCAGCCATGCAATCCCCAGGGATAAACGCATCCCCGTAAAGATAAAGGGAACCGCTACGGGGAGAATGATTTGAAACACTCTCTCAAATGCTGTGAGTTGTAAGACTTTGGCAACGTTGAGAAAATCGTCACTCACGCTTCGAACTCCCAATGCCGTATTGATGATAATCGGCCAGATTGAGGTGATGAAAATGACAAAAATTGCCGTCATATCAACATCTTTGAATACAAATAGTGCCAACGGCAACCACGCAAGCGGTGATACCGGTTTGAGTATTTGAATGTAAGGATTGAATGCAGTCTGCGCAACTTTGCTCATCCCGATCAGCAAACCGACCGGAACACCCACCGCAATAGCGAGGGCGAATCCGCCAAATACCCGTTTGAGGGAACTAAGCAGCTGTAATGCAATTCCCTGATCTCCCGCGCCATTGTCGTAAAATGGGTCAGAGAGGACGACGATGAGTTCATTCCAAACTTCCAAGGGAGGGGGAAATCCCGGTATCTGATCGGCAATAGCGCTCCAAATTGCAATAATGACACCGAATAACAGTATCGGTAAGGCAATGGCGTTGATAGTTTTGTAAGGCATCTTTTCTCCTTTTAGGATTTTTGTATCGTCATTCCCGCGAAGGCGGGAATCTAGCTCTTTTTTTAAGATGGATCCCCGGATCAAGTCCGAGGACCTCAAAGAGGTTCTTGTGCCCTATAGGGTATGACGGGAAAAGTACAAAGTAGTTCTTACTTCACTTTCCACTTATTCACTTTAGCCAACGCTTCTTTGGTTATTTTTGGATGTTTGATAGGTGCGTTATAGATATAGTCCACCGCTTTATTGGGATCAAACACTGAACCGTCGATAAACTTATTGCCCACAGCTTTTCCTTCGATTTTCCAGGCAGTTGCGGGTAGGGTATAGTTAACCTCTTTGGCCGCAGCAGCAAACAAATCAGGACGATAAACACTCTCTACCGTTTTTTTCATATCGATGGCATGATCAAGCTGTCCCCAGCGAACCATTTGAGTCACTTGCCACATTCCATGGGTGTAGTACGGATAGAGAGCTTGTTTTTTACCAAAAACGTTAAAGTGTGGCATAGGTGTATTGACACCATTTGTGAGCATATACGTACCCGTCATTGAGTTGTCGATAACATCTTTAGGCGCATTGACATACGATTTTGAGGACAAAATCGCTGATGCCTCTTTGCGGTTTTCCCATGACGCATCGAGCCACATACCCGCTTCGATTACTGCTTCCATCATTTGCTTGGTCGTTTCCGGGTATTTGTCCGCGAAGGCTTTTTGAACCCCTAATACTTTTTCAGGTCCATTTTCCCATAGCTGATAGCCTGTAACGACGACTTTTCCAATATTTCCCATAACGGCACGTTGACCCCACGGCTCGCCTACGCAGTAGCCATCGATGTTACCGGCAGTCATATTGGCAACCATTTGCGGTGGCGGAACGACTTTAAGTGCAACATCGGTATCGGGATCAACTCCGCCGGCTGCCATCCAAAAGCGTAAGTGATAGTTATGCGTTCCCGTAGGGAAAGTCATGCCAAATTCAGGAACTCCCATCGTTTTAGACGAAATTACTTTTTTGAGCGCAACAGCGGATCCTTTTTTGGTAGCGACGGGATCGGCTGCCATCATCGCATCGTACATTTTGTTGGATACAGTAATCGCATCCCCGTTTTGTCCCAGTGCCATGAGGGCTAGCATATCTTTTTGAGTACTTCCGACACCCAGTGTCGATGCAATCGGCATTGCGGCAAGCATGTGCGACGCATCGAGTTCACCAACAGTCATTTTGTCACGAACATTTGCCCATGATGCCTCTTTGCTCAGTTCGACATTGAGACCGTGTTTGGCAAAGAACCCTTTTTCTTTAGCGATTACGAGTGCCGCACAATCTGTGAGAGGGATAAACCCGATTTTGAGATCCTTTTTCTCCGGTGCTGCCATCGCGAGTGATGCTGCAAGCGAGAGCAACAAGGCTCCTTTCCCTAAAACCTTCAAACTTTTCATTGTTGACTCCTAATTCAGATTTTTTTATCTGGAATAATTTTAGTCGAAAAAAAAGAGATAGTGTCCAATTTAATGATTAAAAAGTAATCAATTGTATGGTTATTGTTTGAAGTTCCAAAATATTTACGAGGATAATCATCATTGAAGTGCAATTTTTAGGGGATATGAGGGTAAAATTATCGCATGAATATCATTATTCTTCCAGAATTACAGTAGAGAGTCTGGATGATAGTGAGTTTTTTTAATTTTTATTCACTTAAGTAAGGTACAGAAATGAATTTTGATCCGAAAAAAATGAAATTAGCGACGATGTTTTCAGTGATGTTTGCAGGTGCTTTTATCGCTATATCTCTATTTTTTAGCTTTTATAGTTACCAATCTCAAAAAAATGCTTTGCATCAGAATTTAAAGTCCAAAGCTTCCTCCATTCTTGATTTTGCGGATGTTCTACTTGAATCACGCAATGAGAAGTTTTTTAGCGGCGAATCTCCCGAAACACCTCAAATTATCCAAGGTGAAGTTTTTTCAAAATTTACAAAAATTTCAGATGGAAAAGTTTTTTTTAAACAAGCCTCGGAACATCCTATGGTTCCGACTCATCAGGCTAAGATATATGAAAGTGAGTCGATTAAGGAATTTCAGACAAACCGTGAGTTAAAAGAAATTGAACGCTTTATTATGGATGAAAAAAAAGAATATTATATGCTCGCTCGACCGATTATAAGTGAAAACCGTTGTATACAGTGCCATCCTACGTGGAAAGCCAATGACGTTGTTGCAATCGAAGACGTGCGCATCGATACCTCTGATTTCAATGCAGCCCTTACGGAAAATTTTTGGATTACATTGCTGACTGCGTTCATCAATATTACTATTATTCTAGCACTGACCCATTTTTTATTCAGTCGCTATGTCGCGCAGCGGATCAATAAAGTATTGGAAGTCATTTTTCGGGTCGAAAAAGGGAAATTTGTCATTGATGATTTATTGGAAGGCGAACCCATTTTGCACGGGAGCACCAAAAACGAAATCGATCGTCTTTTCCGTCATTTGGACCGTATGGTCAACACGCTCAGACCGGTTATCGCTAATGTGGTAACTGAAAGTAAACAGATTGCTTTTGAAGCCAGTTACGGATATGTTCAAATAGATCAAATAAACGATTATGTAAATCAGCAGAACCGTTCCTTGGAGCATTCACAAGATCATATTAACAATGTATTGCATCTTAATGATAGCGTTGGAAAAAAGCTTGAAGAGTTGCTTGATAATTCTTCACAGTCGGTTCAAAAGATCGAAATAGGTCAAAATGTAGTTCATTCTAATGTTAAAGAGAGTGCTGAAGCAGCAAAAGCCATGGATAACACCGTATCGGCGATTCAGCAATTGAGAATCTATTCCAATGAGATTTCATCAACGATGGAAATTATTACAGACATCGCCGATGAGACGAATCTCATTGCCCTTAATGCTGCGATAGAAGCAGCCAGAGCAGGGGAACATGGGCGAGGTTTTGCTGTTGTGGCGGATAAAATTCGTGAGCTTGCCGAAGTCTCTTTGGAGAATGCTCATACGATTACAGGTCACTTAACGAAGATACATAATCATATCAATGCCGTCACTAAAAATGCTGAACGCTCAAAAGTCGTTATTGCGGGATTGAATCAAAGTTCTGAGGTGCTTCATGACCAATTTCAGGATATACGAACCAGTATTGATATCGTTACCGACGTGCTTAACCATTTTAAAAATGATTTTAATGAGGAGACAATGGCTCTTATCAACGCGAGTAAAGAGCTGTCAAATGTAAAAGAATCAAGTGCAGTTCTCGTCAATAACGCAAATCGTTCCAAAGATATTATGCGTGAGTTGGTTCATCGTGGAGGTGATCTTAAAACACTTGCCGATGGTTTTGAAGTCCTTTTGCAAAATAATCGTACAGCACCTCGTACCATTATCACGCCACCTCTTCATGCGCGTATCAAATTGATAAATAGAGAGCTGGATGCGTATTTATTTGATAACTCATCCAGTGGAATTTCTTTTTACGTTACGGATGAAAATTCAGAGCGCATAATGCAAGAGAGTAGAGGGAAAATAATTCCCGATACACTCTTGGACGGTGTTAGTGAAATCTCTTTCCAAGTAATCTATATCAGTGAAGAGATTATCAAAGGAGCCTTTTTCTACGGAGCAAAACGGATCTAAAATTGTATTGAAAAACTTTTGGAGTAAAGTTATTTAATTGCCGATGACGGTTCTCCGAAATAATATCCTTGCAGATGACTCAGTGGAAGATGTTGGAGATAATTATGGACACTTTCGCAGTGTACAAACTCCGCGACGGTTTGAATGTTAAGCTGGGTTGCAAAATCGATAATCGTTTTGGTAATGATTTGGGATGTGGTATTGGTATCAATATCACGGATGATGGAACCGTCAATTTTTATGTAATCGATATCCAGTTTGGTAATGTAAACAAAATTAGAATACCCCGCACCAAAATCATCAATGGCGATTTTGACACCGTATTTTTTTACCTGGCAGATAAAATCATTGATCGTTTCGTAGTTTTTGATTCCTTCAGATTCTAGAATTTCAAAAATAATTCGATCACTATAGGGGCACTGTTTGATCTTATCAACGATATAGGCATTCATAAAGGGATCATTAATGTCTTCGATCGAGAGATTGATCGAGCATTGAATCCGTGGATGATGAGGCAGTTCCTCGACTACTTTATCAAGCATAATCGTTGTTAGTTGATGGTAGAGTCTGACTTTTTTGGAGATTTCCAAAAATTGGATGGGAGGGATCACCGTTCCATCTTCTTCGATTATGCGCATCAACGCTTCGTATTTTTCTATTTCAAGAGTTTTTGCATTAACAATAGGTTGATAAAAAGGGACAACTCTATTATCATCAATAGCATTTCGAAGCCGTTTGATCCATGATAAATTATTTTCATAGTCCTCTTTGATATGGAAGGATTCATCATAATAAAGGTAGTTCTTTCGTGTTTTTTTCGCCAGTTTCAGTGCCATATCGGAGTGGGCCATAACCTCTTTTTTATCTTCAATTTGTTCGTTACCGAAATTGCATCCGGCGATACCGATGGTGACGTTCAACCTGATCTCTTGATCGGCTACAATGAATATTTTTTTATTAAGGGTAAGAGATAGATTGGTAATACACTCAGATATCTCTTCTCTATTGCACGTACTTTTGATGAAGATCACATATTCGTCAACGGGAAGCTTGTAAACCGTTGATTCTTTCATGGTTTTAGCATAGGTAACCAATTCAGTGCCAAAAGCGTGGAGAAGCTGGTCCGCAATTTTATGTCCATAAAAGGTATTAACCTCTTTGAAGCTATCAATATTGAGTAAAACAATATTAAAAGGAGAATCCATATCTTCGATATCGCTCAACAGTTTCCTTCGATTAGGAAGTTGGGTAAGTGCATCGTATTTTGATTCTAAAAGTTCTTTATTGAGCTGATGTAACGCGCTCATATCTCGAATGCTCACGAGAACACCGTTCATATTTCCTGCGTCATCGTATAAAGCTTGAACATTTTTTGAAATGTGAACGACGGAACCGTCTTTTCGGTTAAAAATAGTCTCTTGGTCGTTGCAATGCCCGTTAGTTTGTACGGTTGCCATACAACCACTTAGGATGCTTAGATCTCCCAGATGTTTGGTAATCGATGTACCGTATAACTCACTTGCCCCATAGCCCAATAGTTTACAAAAGGCAGGATTAACATACTGAATAAGCATATTGGTATCAATGGTAAACATCCCATCAGGAGAATACTCGAGAATTTCGTGCAGTTGAACATTCTCTAATACCGGTTGATCCATTAAAAATCCTTATCTCACTACTTGGGGGGCATCATAGGTTCTATTTCTTTAAAATATAATAAATAAATGATTAAGGTAGTAGAATTGATGATTCTTTCAAGCCAATAGAAAGCAGATAAAAATATGAATATCAGTACTCTTCCAGAATTATTTTTAGCATTTGGTTCATCGAAGGAGGGGCTGAGTGAAGATGAGGTTCAACGACGACAGCTTCAGTATGGATTCAATACTCTCCCAAAAATTCCTTCAAAACCATGGTATCAAAAATTAGTTTCCCAATTTATCCATTTTTTTGCCCTTTTACTGTGGGTTGCGGCGTGCATCAGTTTTGGTATCGCTTGGCTTGATCCTGCCTCGAATATGCTTCCTATCGGATGGGCGATTGTCATCGTAATCGTTTTAAATGGAGCATTTGGTTTTTATCAGGAGTTTCGTACCGAAAAAAGTTTGGAGGCTCTTCGAAACATGCTCCCCTTACAAGTGAGTGTGTTTCGTCGAGGTATTGAAAAGACGATATTGGCGTCTGAACTCGTCCCCGGTGACATCGTTCTCCTCAAAGAAGGGGATAAAATTCCTGCGGATATGTATGTCATTCAAGCGTTTGATGTGTGGGTGAATGAGAGTTCTTTGAGTGGAGAGAGCGAACTCGTATCGGCAGATGCGCTGGGGTCTGATCATATTAAAACCATTCTGTATTCGGGAACGTATGTCGTCAAAGGGGAAGCCCGAGGTCTCGTATTTGCCACAGGCAAAGAGAGCCGATACGGGACGATTGCGGTATTGACGCAAACGGTGGATTCGGGAAAGAGCCATTTGCAAAAAGAGATTGCCCATATATCCAAAGTTGTTGCTTTGACATCAGGGGTGATTGCCGGAAGCTTGATCGTCATCTCAGGGTTCGGAGATAATGAATTATGGAAAACATTTTTGTTTTCACTCGGAGTACTGGTCGCTTTGATCCCAGAGGGGCTCTTACCGACTGTGACGCTGGCATTGGCATTTGGTGCGCAACGGATGGCCTCCAAGGGCTTTTTAGTGAACGGTCTCTCCGTCATTGAAAATCTAGGAGCCGTGACGGTAATCGCGACCGATAAAACGGGGACGATTACCCAAAACAAGATGGAGGTAGCCGCATGGGAGGAGGATGAAAAACAAGAACCCTCAGAAGAACTGCTTGATGCTGCTCTTTTGTGCAACCGTGCCGACGCCTCCACCGGGGATCCTATTGAACAGGCTCTTTTTAACTTTGCGGGAAGGTATACCGATGTTATCAGTAGACGCAGCGAATTTCTGCTCGTAAGTGACTATCCGTTTGATTATCATCTCAAACGGATGAGCACGGTACACAAGGCTCAAGAAGGGTTCCGTGTCTTTTGCAAAGGGGCACCCGAAGTGGTTCTCAAGCTGTGTCATGAGGTGTTTACAGCAGAGGGTAAAAAAGAGATTACGG
Organism: Sulfuricurvum sp.; assembly: GCA_030696285.1. Lineage (GTDB taxonomy): Bacteria > Campylobacterota > Campylobacteria > Campylobacterales > Sulfurimonadaceae > Sulfuricurvum. The sequence goes on from JAUYSQ010000018.1 coordinate 9,305, forward strand.
CCGATGAAACCCAAAAACTGATGGAAAAGCATGACCGTATGGCGGCGCTGGGATACCGGGTCATCGCTTTTGCCAAACGCAACGGTGCAACACTGCCATCCACGCGAGCGGAGGCTGAACGCGGATTGACCTTTATCGGTTTTATCGCGATGGTGGATCCGTTGCGAGATGATATTGTCACCTCCGTTGAACTGTGTCATAAAGCTGGGATACGTCTATTGATGATTACGGGGGATCATCCCCTCACTGCCGGAGCGATTGGGATGAGTGCAGGGATTATTACATCGATAACCGATGTGACGACGGGAGAGTATTTTGAGAAACTTCCTCGATCGGCTATCAAGCATTTGTTGCGAAAAAATCATGTTTTTGCTCGTGTCTCTCCGGAGCAAAAGCTCACACTCGTGACACTGCTCAAAGAGATGGGGGAGACGGTGGCGGTAACGGGTGATGGTGTAAACGATGCCCCAGCACTGAAAAAAGCCGATGTCGGTATCGCGATGGGTTCAGGAACGGATGTTGCGAAACAGTCGGCAGATGTGATTTTAATGGACGATCATTTCGCAACTATTATTAAAGGGATAGAAGAGGGGAGAGCCGTCTATGAAAACATACGGCGGTTTATCACGTATATGTTGGCCAGCAATCTCCCTGAAGCGGTTCCATATCTGTTTTTCTTTCTGCTAGGTCTGCCTTTGGCGCTTCCCGTTCCGCTGGTCTTGGCGATTGATTTGGGTACGGATATTCTTCCGGGGATGGCTTTGGGTACGGAATTGCCGCATAAGGGATTGATGAATCAAGCCCCCCGAAGCCGGAAAGAGCATATTTTGACGATGGGTGTCTATTGGCGTGCCTTTGGATTTTTGGGGCTCTTGACGGCGGCGCTCTCGATGGGACTTTTTTGGTTCTATCTTAATGCGCACGCTTGGAATGGTGAATTATTTTCGTGGAGTGATCCTCTCTATCTTCAAGCGACGACCTTGACGTTTACGGCGATTGTTTTTGCCCAGATTGCCAACGGTCTCTCGTGCCGGAGTGTCCATGAGTCTTTGTTTACGATCGGATGGTGGAGTAACCGCTATTATTGGATCGGTGTTGCGGCGGAATTGGCTCTTTTAGGTGGTCTTATCTTTTTTACTCCACTTTCTCAACTCTTTGGAACCTCTCCATTTGATCCGATTTATTGGTGGGCGGTCATGGCCGTTACCGTGATCGTATTGCTGGCGGAAGAAGGACGAAAGGGATGGGTTCGGCATAGGAATAGATAATGCCATAATTACGGATTAAATCGTCTAAACTATTAACAGCACTCTTTTGCTCTGTGAATCGCTTTATCGATATGATCGACAATATTGGCTTCCCCTATTTTTTTATCCAATTTTGAGTTGCGAATGTACATCCGTACCGTTTTATTCACCCCCGATAATATCAATATAGAATGTTGATCTTGAAGTCTTTGATTCAACACTTCCAGAGCATGAAGCCCAGCTGCATCAATCATCGGAACATGGCGAAGCCGTAGAATAAATGCCTTTGGAGGAGCTTCAAAAAGGGCGAGAGTGTCAACCAATTTTTCAGCGATTCCAAAAAAGAGAGGTCCGTTGATTTCATATACTTCGACTCCGCTAGGGATGATTTTTTTGGAAGTCGCATCGGGATCATCATCGTCTTCGTCTTTTTCATCATACGATTTGATCTCCACGGCTTGCATCATGGAATGGATAAACAAGATCGCCGCGAGGGATATACCCGCTTGTATCGCAAAGTTCAAATCGACCAAAACGGTCAACGCAAAGGTTACCAGTAAAACGACCCTATCCGCTCGGGGTGCTTTCATAATTGATTGGACATGTTTGATCTCCGACATATTCCATGCCACTACGATCAAAATTGCGCTTAAGGCGGCGAGGGGAACTTTAACAATCAGCGGAGCTAAAAGGATCATAAATAGCAGTAGCCAAAATGCGTGAAGTATTCCAGACACAGGTGATACGGCACCGGCTTTGATATTGGTGGCCGTTCGGGCTATTGCACCCGTGGCTGGGAGTCCACCGAATATCGATGAACTTATATTGGCGATCCCTTGTGCTAAAAGCTCTGTATTTGGCTTATGTTTTGTTCCTGCCATCCCATCGGCTACAACAGCAGAAAGGAGCGATTCGATCGCGGCTAAAACGGCAATTGTAATCGCATCCGGAAACAGCACTCGGATTTTTGCAAAGGTAATGTCGGGAAAGGTGGGTGTGGGAAGCATGGAGGGAATCGCACCAAAACGACTCTCGATCGTATCAATCGGTATCCCCCAAAGCCACACCGCTAAGGCTGAGAGCGTTACCACGACGATTGGTCCTGGGATTTTCGGATATTTTTTGGTCATAAAAATAATAATACCAATGGAGATTAACGCCACGATAACGGCATAAAAGTTCGTTTCATGCAGATGGGTAGTATAGAGGATGAGCTTATCGATAAAATCAGGGGGCATAGTTTTAATGGACAAACCAAAAAAGTCGCGCAGTTGAGAAAAGACAATCAGGAGGGCAATCCCAGAGGTAAAGCCGGTGATGACGGGATAGGGGATGAATTTAATCAGTTCACCAGCACGTGCGAACGCCATAATAATTAATAAAAAACCGGCCATTATTGTCGCTAGCACTAACCCTTCATACCCGTGTTTCATCGCCACAAGGGCAACTGTTACAATGAATGCGGCAGTGGGTCCTCCGATTTGATAACGGCTGCCTCCAAGTGCTGAGATCAAGAATCCGGCTACAATCGCTGTAAACAATCCCCTTTCAGGGGGGAGATTTGACGCAATAGCAATCGCCATCGCAAGAGGAAGGGCTACGATGGCAACGGATAACCCTGAAAGGGCATCTTTAAAAAAATCTCCTTTTGAATAGCCGTTTTTTTTGATATAGGTGATTAATTTTGGCTCTAAAAGCGTATATAAGCTTTTTTTCATGCGGATTGTCCTGCAATTGTTGGTTGGCAGAAGTTTATATCAGAGTATCTTAATCCTTTAGAGCGAAGTGAGATGACTTCGCTCTAAAGGCGTTTAACTTTACGGCGCAAGATATCTTCGGTAATTTCATTTAAGCGAGTGACCGAATACATATCAAACATTTCGGTACGCCAAATATCCCACTGAGCGTGCAAAGCGCAGGGGGTTTCAGCTTCGCAATCGCCCATTCCGAGTATACAGGCATCGAAAAAGGCAGTTCCATCAACTGCTTCAATGATGGAGAGGAGCGTAATCTGTGAGGCAGGACGTGCAAGTTTGACACCACCCAAAGATCCTCGTTGCGATAGTAATAGGTTGGCATGGACAAGTTTTTGAAGCGATTTCGCCAAAAAATGGTAGGGTAAGTTCAGAGCATCACTAATCTCTTGGATCCGATGGAACTCCTCTGTTGGTTTAGTGGAGAGCCATACAGCAGCACGAATCGTATCTTGGCAAGCGGAGGAGAGCATTATTCTTTCTCCGTTTTACGGATAATATACACAAACACGGCAAATACGAGAAGTAAAAAGGATAAAGCAGCAATCAGAGTCGATGCGTAGGGCAAATCTTTGTAATTATGAATTGAGATTTTAAAGACGACCAGTAACGCTTCAATCAAGAGGGCGATAATGATCGATACCGAAAAATTCAATAACGTTTTTGGATTAAACGCATCGCTGACATGCTGTGTTCGAGGGAGTACCTCTTGTTCCACAATGGTTTTTCCCAAATCATAGACGGCCAATCCAAGTGTCAGGGCAATGATCGGTTTAAAGACCACATCGATGGTGAGGGGCGCATGTCCAAATAAATATCCCCCAAACGTATAAAATCCATACAGGACAACAAATACAGCAAAAAAGAGAAGCCC
>JAUYSQ010000023.1 GCA_030696285.1 Sulfuricurvum sp.
TTTATAAAATGATTTCAAAAATCAAAGAGCATGAACTGATTGAAGATATAAGTCGTGAACGGGACATCGGCAATCGTCTCAATAATGCGATGGAAAAAATCTATATGGGGAATGATCATTATAGCTCTGTTGAAGAGATCAAAGAGGCATTGATACACGTTTTGAGCGAAAAAGAGGATGATGATGTTATGGAGCGGTACGTTCAACATTTGTGGATTGAGAAACTAACCCCTTTTTATGAGAATGAGATTACTCGATTTAGGGAGGGGATACGGGTTGCCTACCATGAAAAAACAGGGGAAAAGATTGTTGAGGGGATACCTCTTGGGGGGCGTATCGATCGGATTGATTTTACGCCGGAAGGTCTGGAAGTACTGGATTATAAAACAGGGACACTTTCCGATACGCAACATGCGCCCAAAGAGAGTGATGTCGATTATCAGTTGGCGATTTATGCCCTTCTTGCCGAAGAGTTTGGAAAGGTGAACCGTTGCGGGTATTATGATCTGAAAGTGGGGAAGGTTGTGTATGAACAGTTCTTGGAAGCGAAAATCGACACTCTCAAAACGATTTTGAGGGAGCTTGCTTCAAAAAAAGAGTGGGTATGGGAGATGTGCGATGAGCTCAAAGCGTGCCGTCTTTGCCCTTATGCGGTTTTATGCGACAGGGAGCTGTAAATGTCTTTATTTGAACCTTTTTTAGCCTTTGAGGCGAGTGCGGGGAGCGGTAAGACGTTTAATCTTGTCGTTCGCTATCTCGGACTTCTTTTTATGGGGGAAGAGCCCTCGCAGATAACGGCGCTTACCTTTACCAACAAAGCGGCAAACGAAATGAAAGAGCGGGTCATCGAAACACTGCGCGCTCTCGAAACGCGGGGAGAACTGGCCGAAATTGTCAAAATAACGGGCTTAGAATCCGAAGAGATCGTTTCGATGCGGGATACCATTTTGTGGAAACTGTTGCGTTCGGATGTGAAAATCTCGACGATTGATACCTTTTTCGGGACGATTTTACGTAAATTTGCCCTCAATGCGGGGATAATGCCGACGTTTCAATCGGCAACCATGCATCATGAACAAAAATTTCTAAAACGGTTTTTGCACGAAATAGAAGTTTCAGGAGAGATGGATACCCTTACCCGTCTCTCCCTTCTCAGTTCAAAACGTTTGGACGATATTTTTGAACTGTTGTCGGCGCTGTATGCCAAACACAAAGAGTTTGATGCGCTAGAAATTCCTCAAAGTTCACTTAGCTTCAATCCCTATACTCTTGCAATGGAGCTCTCACAGGAGCTAGCAGAGTTGGTGCTTAGCAAACCGATCAGCGAACGTGCCCGAAAAACGATGACCATTGAGGACTACGACGATCTTTTGAGCAAATCGTGGATTTTTAAACCGAGTTTGGAATATTGGGATTTTAAAAAAGTGTATGAGTCCAAAATGGATACGCTGCTGCATGAGATCCAAGCGGTTATCCAAAAACAAATGGCATTGAAAGAGGCGGAATTTTTAACCGCACTGCACCGTATTTTAAAAATTTACATCAAGAGTCGCAAGGCGTTGATAGCGCAAAATAATGAACTTACTTTTGATGATATTACTCTGATGGTGCACGAGTTGCTTCGGGGGAATTTGGAGAGCGAGTTTCTCTATTTTCGCCTTGATGCGACGATGAAACATTTGCTGCTTGATGAGTTTCAAGACACGAGCACGATACAGTTTGATATTCTTCGCCCTCTGATCGAGGAGATACGTTCCGGCAAAGGGGTGACTGAGGGGGGAAGCTTTTTCTTCGTAGGGGATGTTAAACAATCAATTTACCGTTTCCGTGGGGGAGTCAGTGCTCTGTTTTATGAAGTGGCGCATCATTTTGACGTGAAAGTAAAGCCGCTTGAGGTGAATTATCGGTCACGCTCACAGGTGGTTGAGTTTGTTAACCGTGTATTTGGTGAAAAAATGAATCGTTATATTCCGCAACGCTCGCCTAAGGAGAAAGAGGGGGGATTTGTCGAAGTTCACCAAAGTGACGAGCCGCTAAAAACACTTTTTGAACAGATTGAAGTTCTGCGGAGTGAGGGTGTCTCTGCGGATGATATGGCGATTTTATGTGTGACCAATGCAGATGCGGCAAAAGCGCAAGAGTATTTGGAAGAGAGAGATCTCAGTGTCGTTAGCGAGGCAACGTCGAAACTTATCCATCAGCGCAGTGTACGTGCGGTGATTGACTATTTGTGCTATTGCTATTTTGGTGCCGATATTTATGGGTATAACTGTGCGGCGTTGCTGGGGATCGAACCGGGAAGTGTTGAGCGTGACATTATCGTTGATGTTCAAAAACAGGCGGTTGCTTTTATTTCCAAATATTCCATCGGGGACAAAAGCGCGATGATGTTTGTCGAAAAACTGAGCAATTTTAGAGATATTGAAGAGGTGGTGTATGAGATTGAACGGCTCGAGGCCTCTTCACCCCAAAGCGATTTGCATGGAATTCGGATTATGACGGTGCATAAATCCAAAGGGCTGGAGTTTGAGCACGTCTTGCTGTTGGATCGTTTGGGGCAAGCGAGGTCGCGCAGCGAGAGTATTGTGTATGAGTATGATGGAATGGCACTGGCTCGTATGTTTTATCGAATCAAAGGGAGAGAAGAACTCGATGAGGTCTACAAAAGGGCTTTAGTAAAAGAGAAAGCCTTAGAGAAAGAAGATCAGCTGAATGCTTTATATGTGGCATTGACGCGTGCTGTGCAGTCTCTAACTATCATCGCCAAACCAAAGGGATCATGGCTGGAGCCGTTGGAGCTTACGGTGGAGAGTTACGGGAGTCGAGCATTTGAGATATCGGATATTCCAATGCCTAAAGCTTTGAGGAGATTTGATTTCAAGAGCAGAGCGTATGGTTCGCAAGGAGAAGTGGTCGTCTTGAACGATGAAGTAATAGTCGACTATGACGCGGTTCAGTTTGGATTGGCAACTCATTATGCGCTGGAGATGATGGGTGATTTGAGAGAAGAGTCAGTTCATAATGCACTTGAATCGACTCGAAAACGATATGGAATGAGTATCCCGAAGGACAGATTAGAGATCGTGCGTTCATCGCTGGAACACCTTGTTCGTGATGAAATATTTACGGGGCTGACGCGTGGAAATCTCTACAAGGAACAACGTTTTTTCTATAAAAATCAGATGCGAATTATTGATCTGCTGGTGGAGCATGAAGAGGGATACTGGGTTGTTATCGATTATAAAACGGGAGAGCAGATGAGCCATGAGCATCACGAGCAAGTACGCACATACATGGAAGCGACCCGTACGTTTGTAGGTGCTGAGGTGCGGGGATATCTGTGTTATCTCAACCAAGAGGGCGTTGAATGGCAAAAAGTGGAATAAATACAGTGCTTACAGTAAACTTAATTTAAGCATATATAAAGGTTAAATGGGTACAATTTCGCCACTATTTATTAAAGACTTGAAAAGGAGGCTCACGATGAAATTTACTAAAATTGCAACACCTGAGCAAATCGACCGTAAATGGGTTTTGATCGATGCAGAGGGTATGACATTTGGTCGTTTAATGACAGATGTTGCTACTCGTCTTCGCGGAAAAGATAAACCTTATTTTACTCCAAATATTGACTGTGGTGATTTCGTAGTCATCATTAACGCATCTAAAATCGTTATCAACGGTAACGGTAAATTAGCAAACAAAGAATACCACACACACAGTGGTTACTTCGGTAGCGTTAAAAGTGTAAAATTGACAGAGCTTTTGGCAACAAACCCAGAAAAACTCTTTAAACTTGCAGCTCGCGGAATGCTTCCTAAAACAAAATTAGGTCGTGCGATGTTGAAAAAACTAAAAATCTATGCAGATGCTGAGCATCCTCACTCTGCACAGATCGCTAAGTAAGGAATAACAATGACAAAAACTTATGCAACTGGCAGAAGAAAAACGTCTATCGCTAAAGTATGGTTAACTCCAGGTACGGGTAAAATTACCGTTAACGGTCTTTCCCTTGACGCATGGCTTGGTGGTCTTGAAGCGAAAAAATTGCGTGTAACGCAACCCCTTTCACTTACAAAACAAGATACATCAGTTGATATTAACGCAACCACAACAGGCGGCGGGTTTTCTGGTCAATCAGATGCCCTTCGTCACGGTATTTCTCGTGCACTTTGTACGTTTAATCCAGAGTTCCGTCCGGTTCTTAAGCCGTATGGTATGTTGACTCGTGACTCACGTATCGTTGAGCGTAAGAAGCCAGGTCTTCGTAAAGCACGTCGTTCACCTCAATTCTCTAAGCGTTAATCGTTATACTTTCTTCCCTCTCTCGGGTTCTCCGAGAGTACTTTCTCATTTTTTCTCTATTGTTAGCCTAAAGTCATTATGATTACAATACTTTTTTATTGGAGCTTATGTGTTCTCTTTTTTAGCAAAATCTTTTAAAGTACGACAGTGGATGTTAATTGTTGCTGTGGCACTCTTTTTAACTCTCGTAGCCAATGGGGCATTTTTCAAGCATATTACTGAGGTATATCCTCTCTCGTGGAGTAGTCTCCCTTTCATTGCCTCGTTGGCACTAGTGCTGATCAGTGTTACGACCATCCTTCTTTCATTGCTTAGTTTTCGTCGTACCCTCAAGCCTGTATTGATTCTAATCCTGATTCTCTCTTCCTTTGTGGCTTATTTTATGGATACCTACAATGCGGTGATTGATACCCATATGATTCAAAATACCCTTGAGACAAATTTTAATGAATCGGCAGATTTGTACAGTTTTACCCTTGTTTTGTATATCCTTTTGATGGGGGTGATTCCCTCTTATATCGTTTACCGTGCCAATATCCCTACGGTAAATTTTAAATCGGCGCTTTTCGAGAAGGGGAAAGTAATCGGAATTGCCCTTGGCGTTATTGCGATACTTTTATTTTCATTTAGTAAAAGCTACACCTCGTTTTTTAGAGAGCACAAACCATTGCGTTATTACGCTAATCCGGCGTATTATCTCTATTCGGTCGGTCATTATATTCAACAGTCTTTTTCGCATTCCTACACGGGAATAGAACCTTATGGTCAAGACGCGGTAGCTTCCACATCCGAAAAAAATCGACAGTTGATTATTGTCGTAGTCGGCGAAGCGGCACGATGGGATCACTTCTCGCTCAATGGCTATGGACGTGAAACCAATCCCTTGCTCAAAAAAGAGGATATTGTAAACTTTACCCAGTTTACTTCATGCGGAACCGAAACAGCGATATCCGTGCCGTGCATGTTCTCTTCTTTTGGTCGAGAGAATTATGAAGGGGAAAAAGCCAAGCATACCGAAAATATTTTGGATGTTTTGAAGCGCTCTGGAGCCAATATTTTGTGGAGAGATAATAACTCCGATTCAAAGGGTGTAGCCCTTCGTGTGACGTATGAAGATTACAAAACGGCGGATAAAAACACGATCTGCGATAATGATCAGTGTCGTGATGAGGGGATGCTGGTGGGACTTCAAGAGTATATTAACGCCCATCCCAAAGGTGATATTGTCATTGTACTGCATCAGATGGGAAATCACGGTCCGGCGTATTACAAACGCTACCCTAAAGCATTTGAAAAATTTACTCCCGTATGCAAAAGTAATCAGTTAGAACAATGTACTCAAGCAGAGATCGCCAATGCGTACGATAATGTCCTTCTTTATACCGATTATTTTTTAACGAAGGTGATCGATGTCCTTCAGGAAAACGATTCTTCATTTGCGACGGCAATGTTTTATGTGAGCGATCACGGAGAATCGTTGGGAGAAAAAGGGCTCTATCTGCATGGCTTTCCTTACGCTATTGCTCCGGAAGCGCAAAAGCACGTTCCTGCCGTGATGTGGTTTGGGAAGAAATTTCAGGTCAATAAAGAAAAATTAAAACAAAATGCTTCTCAAGCATATACGCATGATTTTCTTTTTCATACACTGTTGGGGATGAGCGAAGTCAATACCACTGTTTACCAGCCGGATTTGGATATTTTGCATGGCCTCCACTAGAAATATTCTTATTACCGCTCTCATTCTCGCTGGAACGATCCTCTTTTTTGGGTTAAGCGGGGCGGACATTTGGGTACAGCGCCATTTTTATAATATTGAAACCCATCAGTGGATTGTGGATAGCAATAATGGTGTTCTCAAATTTATTTTTTACGATGGAATTAAACGGCTGTTGATTGGAATCGGCGTCATTTTTTTGTTGCTATTGTTTGTGTGGTGGAAACGTCCGCATCGGCTGAAGTATCGACGGGGACTCATTATTCTTCTCCTGTCTTCGATAGCAGTTCCTCTCGTTGTCGGCTCTCTGAAAGCCGCTAGCAATATGCCTTGTCCTAAAAACATCGAGATATTCGGAGGGGAGTATCCGCATACCTGTGTTTGGGAAAAATACGGAAGCGTTGACTGCCAAAAAGCAAAGCAAAAATGTTGGCCGGCAGGGCATGCCAGCGGCGGGTTTGCCCTTATGGCATTGGTCTTTTTGTTTCGGACCCAAAAAGCAAAAATGGCGGCACTTGCTCTTGCATTAACGATCGGATGGAGTATGGGAACCTATAAGATGCTGATCGGAGACCATTTTTTGAGTCACTCAGTCATTACAATGGTTTTGGCGTGGCTGATTATCTTGCTCATTGCCCGAGGTGTTGAGGGGGTGTTCAAACGTAATATTAAGATTGCTGACGTACAATAGCTCACAAAAAAGGGTTAGTATGAAAACACTGTTTTTAGCGTTGAGCATTGTGTCACTTTTGGTTGCGGATGCGTATGCGAGCGAAGCAAAACATGAAGCCTCTCACGAAGTTCATTGGAATTATGATGCGCATGGTCCTGCCCATTGGGGTGAATTTGGAGAAACGTGTCAGGCAGGAAAAGCACAATCTCCGATTAATATCATCACAAAAGAGACAAGAGGCATTGATCAAACCGATATCTTAACCTTGCGGGAAAGTGTCAAAACAAAAGCTTCGATTGCGGATAATGGCCATGCAATTCAGGTGAATATCGACAATGGCGGGAAAGTGAATGTCGACGGTGTCGATTATACGTTGGTACAGTTTCATTTCCATGGGTTAAGTGAAGAACAAATCAATGGCAAGCATTCAGATTTAGTGGCTCATATGGTGCATAAAAGCGCATTCGGGAGTCTTTTGGTTATTGCGGTACTTTTTGATGAGGGGAAAACTTCCCATCCAATGGTTCAAACGGTGATCGGCAATGTCGGAAAAACGGTTGAGATAAACCCAGCGACACTTTTACCGAAAGACATAGAGCACTATTATCACTTTATGGGCTCCCTTACCACTCCTCCGTGCAGTGAAAATGTGAAGTGGTATGTTCTTAAAGAGGTACAAAGTGTAAGCAAAGAGCAGGTCACGGCGCTTCGCAAATTTTACGATCATAACTACCGCCCCGTCCAACCACTCAATACGCGTGTGGTTGAGTCGAAATAAATGTTATAATCTCCCCCAAAAAGCGGGGCGAGATTGAAGCAAATATTCTTTTTATTCTTCTTTAGCATCTCACTGATTGCCTCAACGCTTCATCTCAGTACGTCATCCAACCCTGCGCGCCTTAATCCTCTTATCGCTACCGACTCCGCTAGTGGTGAAATATCCAATTTTATTTTTAATGCATTGGTAAAATATGATCCCTCTGGTCAAAATGTGATCGGCGATTTGGCAGAGTCCTATATCCGCATTTCACCGACCATTATTGAGTTTAAACTGCGGCGCGGTGTGAAGTGGCATGATGGTAAACCTTTTAGTGCAGACGATGTTGTTTTTACGTACAACTTGATTACTTCTCCCAAAGTGATGAGCCCTTACGCTACTGATTTTCGGGTGGTGAAAGAGGTGAGAGCGCTTGATGCTCACACGGTTCGTGTCACCTATACCAAACCCTATTTTAAATCGCTGGAAATTTGGATGATGGGGATTGTCCCCCGGCATATTCTGGAAAATGAGAAAGACATTATGGGAAGTTCTTTTAACACCCATCCGATCGGAACGGGTCCCTATATCCTTAAAAAACTCGAGTTTTCCAAGCAAATAGAACTGAGCGCCAATCCCCATTATTTTGAACATCGCCCTAAAATTGAGACGATTGTTTTTCATATCATCAGCGACCCAATGACCCGATTTTTGATGATGAAAAATGGTGAGATTGATGTGAGCGGTTTAGAGCCGATGCAGTATGAACGTCAGCTGGACAAAAAGTTTCATCAAACATTTAAACACTTGGAATTACCATCCCATAGCTATACCTATTTGGGATTTAATTTACGGTTGAAAAAGTTTCAAGACCCCAGAGTCCGTGAAGCATTATCCCTCGCAATCAATCGTCAAGAATTGGTGGATATCTTATTTCTCAATCATGGTCGTGTCTGTACGGGCCCTTTTTTACCGGGGAGCAAGGGATTTAATGACGCGATAAAAGCGCCAAAGCAAAACCTCATGAGAGCTCGTGCACTTCTAAAATCTGCCGGTTATGATGAAAAGCACCCCTTGTGTTTCGAGATTGCCACCTCCAATTCCAACGCCATTCGTCCCTATGCGGCAGAGATTTTACAACGGCAGCTTTTAGGAGTGGGGGTCAAAGTGACCCTCAAAGTAATGGAGTGGCAAGCCTTTTTAAACACCGTAGTGATGCCTAAAAAATTTGAAACCGTATTGCTGGGATGGGGACTCTCCCTCACTCCTGATCCGTATATGATTTGGCACAGTGACGGGGATGTGCCGGGCGGCTTTAATATGATCGGGTATCACTCACAAAAAACCGATAGATTGATCGAAAAAATGGAAAACTCCACAGAACCTGAGCAAACAGCGGCATTGCAACGAGAAATTTTTGCCTCGATTGTACAGGATAATCCCTATTTGTTTTTGGTGGTTCCGAACAATATTCATGTGTATAACCGCCAAATCAAAGGGATAAAACCAACCATAAACGGTATTTGGGAAGATTATATAAAGTGGGAGAAAAAGTGAAAAAAGTAATATTATTCGATTTAGACGGAACCTTGATCGATTCGACGGAAGCGATTTTGGAGAGTTTCTACCATTCTCTAAATACACATGGAGAGATTACTGAGGTAACCGATACGATGATAACATCCCAAATCGGGCATCCTTTGCAAACAATGTTTGCAGGTGTTGGGATAGCGGATGCAAATATCGAAGCGCACGTAGCTACCTATAAACTTCATTATCGTGAGATTTCACGTCAAAAGACGTTTATGCTCCCCAATGCAATAGAAGCGATACAAGAAGCCTCTCAATTCGCGCGACTGGGGATTGTTACGACCAAAACAGGACATTATTCGAGAGAACTTATGGAGCATTTTGGAGTTATGGAGTATTTTGAAGTATTGATTGGATTTGAAAATGTCACCAATCCAAAGCCTCATCCGGAACCTATTTTAACAGCACTAAAACAGATGGATTTGGGTACAGATAACGTGTGGATGATCGGTGATACACGTTTGGATTTGGAAGCATCGGTACGTGCCGGAGTTGAGGCGGTAGGTGTATTAAGTGGGTATGATAATTATGAACAATTATCAACATTTGATTTCATTATACAAGAAAATGCTCTTGAAGCAGTGCGTCATATCGCAAAAAAAGGGATAAAGTAACATCTTTACCATGCTTTTCGTGCTGTGCAAAAGTGAAAAGCTACATTTAAGAGCAAGTTACATAAAATACACATACTGATAAATGCAAGCTTAAAAATTTAAGTCAGAGGGAGAAGCCATGCTCGAAATTCGATGGCATAGTCGCGCCGGTCAAGGTGCTGTAACGGGTGCAAAAGGTTTAGCGGACGTTGTATCCACCACCGGAAAGCATGTACAAGCGTTTGCGTTCTACGGTTCGGCAAAACGGGGTGCTGCGATGACAGCGTATAATCGTGTTGATGATCAAGTAATTATGAATCACGAAAAATTTATGGCACCGGATTATGTTCTTGTAATCGATCCGGCATTGGTTTATGTAGCCGATTTTACGGCGTTTGAAAAGCCTGATACTGTTTATATTATTACAACGCATCTTAGTACCGAAGAGCTTATCGCTTCTCAGCCAAAACTGGAAGGTAAAAAAGTATACACCGTTGATTGTATTAAAATTTCGCAAGAGACAATCGGAAAAGCGATCCCTAATACACCAATGCTAGGCGCATTGATGAAGGTTTCGGGTATGTATGAGATGGACTTTTTCAAAGAGAACATGATTCGTGTTTTGAAAAAACTGCCTCAAAAAATCATTGACGCCAACATGATCGCGATTCAACGCGCTTATGATGAAGTAAAGTAAGGAGTCTCGTATGGAAAAAGCAGGATGGGATGGATTTGAAATCGGCGCAATGCTTCGTACATTTGATGGAGCGGTACAAAATATCGCAACAACATTGCCGGAGGATCGCCCCTACTCACAATCGAGTTCGTTTACCGCGAGTGTAGCAGACTGGCGTATCGAAAAGCCGTTGTTTAACAAAGATTACTGTATTGACTGTCAGTTTTGTTGGATCTACTGCCCCGATATGTCTATTATCGCACGCGATAAAAAAATGGTCGGAATTGATTTTGATCACTGTAAAGGGTGTGGAATTTGTGTGGAAGTATGTCCGACAAATCCAAAATCATTGTTGATGTTCGCAGAGCAGCAAGATGAAGACAGTGCATTAGAGCAATGGCCTAAAAAAGAGAAAAAAGAAAAAGAAACAGAAGTAGAGGAAGACTAATGGCTGATACTATGGAACTACGAGACATCGAAGTCTGGGATGGTAATATGGCGGCGAGCCAAGCGCTCCGTCAAGTACAAGTGGATGTTGTAGCGGCATATCCGATTACTCCATCAACTCCGATCGTTGAAAATTATGCAAATTTTGAAGCAAATGGCTATGTAGACGGCGAATTTGTTATGGTTGAATCAGAGCACGCGGCAATGTCAGGCTGTATCGGTGCATCAGCAGCGGGCGGTCGTGTTGCTACGGCTACATCTTCTCAAGGTTTTGCCTTGATGGTAGAGACTCTTTACTCTGCGTCAGGTATGCGTTTACCGATTATCTTAAACGTTGTTAACCGTGCCTTGGGTGCGCCACTCAATGTTAATGGTGATCACTCGGATATGTATTTGGGGCGCGATAGCGGATGGATTCAGCTTAACGCTTATAATCCTCAGCACGCGTATGATTTGAACTTTATCGCGTTTAAAGTGGCTGAAGATCATGATGTACGTCTCCCTGCAATGGTTCACCAAGACGGCTTTATGACGTCTCATACGGCGCAGGGTGTTCACACCATGACCGATGAGCAAGGCTTTAATTTTGTCGGTGAATTTCAACCAATGAATGACATGCTTGATCTTGATCATCCGGTAACTCACGGGGTTCAAACGGAAGAAGATTGGCATTTCGAGCACAAAGCACGTCAACAGCATGCACTTATGACAGTAGCCCTTCCAAAAATTCAAGAAGCATTTGATGCGTTTGAAACATTGACAGGTCGTCGTTATAATCTTGTTGAAACACATCAGATGGATGATGCTGAAATGGCTGTTATCTGTATGGGAACATCGGTTGAAACCGCTATGGAAGTCGTTAATGAGTTACGTGCGCAAGGGGTAAAAGCCGGTGTTGTCGGAATTCGTGTTTTCCGTCCGTGGCCGTTAGAGCAGCTTGCAGAAGTTCTTAAAAACGTAAAAGCAATCGGGGCCTTGGATCGTTCAAGCCCACACGGTACTGTTGGTATGCTTTACAATGAAATCGCGGGAACACTGTTTAACACAGATGCAAAACCAGTACTTACCAACTATATTTATGGTTTGGGTGGACGCGATTTGACAAAAGCACATTTGGTGGGTATCTTCAATGACCTAAAAGCAAATATGGATGCAGGAAAACCTACAACTGCCTTGCAACAGTATATCGGTCTTCGCGGACCGAAACTTTCATTTTTCTAAGGGGTGAATGATGTCAGAAATTAAAAAAATCAAAAACCTTAAAGAGTTTTCCACTTCGGCGGATCGCTTTGAGGGTGCTAACCTTTTGTGCCCGGGATGTGCTCACTCGATTATCGTTCGTGAAGTACTGAACGCAACCAATGATGATTTGATCCTTGCCGCATCAACCGGATGTCTTGAAGTATGTACTGCGGTTTACCCATATACATCATGGGATGCCTCTTGGATTCACATCGGTTTTGAAAATGGTTCTACTGCGGTAGCAGGGGCTGAAGCAATGTACAAAGCATTGAAGAAAAAAGGGCGTCTAAAACAGCCGGATCGTGTTCCTAAGTTTGTAGCTTTTGGTGGTGATGGTGCAACATACGACATCGGATTCCAATGGATTTCGGGTTGTTTTGAGCGCGGACATAATATGATGTACGTTTGTTTGGACAATGAAGTCTACGCCAATACCGGCGGACAACGTTCTTCTTCAACTCCTATCGGTTCTTCTGCTACAACGTCTCCGGCTGGAAGTACAAGTTACGGTGAGAAGAAAAACAAAAAAGATATGATGGCAATTATGGCAGCACATGGTGCTCCGTACGTAGCTCAGGTTTCTCCAAGTAAATGGAAAGACATGGTCGCTAAAATCCAAAAAGGGTTTGCAGCTGAGGGCCCTGTGTTTATCAATGCGATCTCTGCGTGTACCACTGAGTGGAAATTTGCACCAGAAGATACGATTGCAATTACCGATTTGGCGACAGATTCTTTGGTATTCCCATTGTATGAAATCATTAACGGTACAGAGTTGAACATTACCTATCGTCCGAAAAATATTATCCCTGTTCGTGATTATTTGGGTGCACAAGGGCGTTTTAAACACCTTTTCACTAAGCAATACGATTATTTGATCGACGAATGGCAAGCCCGTGTCGATGCAAAATGGGAACAGCTTCAACGTCGTGAAGAAGCTCGCGTTTAATATTTTTCCCGACCCCTTAGGGGGTTGCTTCTTATTTTTTCTACATTTTTTAATCAATACTCCTCGAATAGATACCGCTAATACTCCGCTAACACATTATTGTTATTCTACTGTCATGAAATGAATTTTGAATCGGTTTCATAGTTCGTTCATTTAGGCTCAGTAGTAGTACTGTGGAGTGTAAATATAAAAGGACTTAAAATGTTTAAGAAAGTACTCTTAGGAATGTTCGTAGTAATGGCGGTGGGTAGTTCCCTTTTTGCAAAAGTAACAGCGGTTACGTTAACTGACACACAAAAAGCATCGCTTTTGTTTATGTATCAAGAAGAAAAAGTAGCCAGAGATGTTTACTATACATTAGGCAAGCAATATCCTGCGGCGACTACATTTGCCAATATTCAACTCTCTGAGCAGCAGCATATAGATGCCGTTGAGGGGTTATGTAAAAAATACAATGTTGATATTTCAGCGGTACAAGAATCAGTAGTTGGGGTATTTGTTTTATCAGATCTTCAGAGTCTGTATAATATATTGGTTGCAGAAGGGTCTACATCACTGTTAGCGGGACTTAAAGTTGGTGTTGCTATTGAAGAAAAAGATATTAAAGATATCCTTGTTGCAGAAGTAGGCATGCCAAGCGATGTAGTAAAGGTATTTGAAAGTCTCAGAGCAGGTTCTATCAGTCACTTGGATGCATTTAACAAGGCTGTATCTGCTGTAAAATAACCATGTTTTCTCTCTAAAAACTGCACCTGCAAGCGTTTTTGGCGCTTGCTTTTTTCTTTTTTCTTAATTGGAACTCTCTTTGCTTTATCCTCATTAAAAATAGTTGGATCATAATATGTACCGTATGACTTATAATAATCGTGGTGTAAGCGGCTGTTCAGCTCGTGGAATTGCGAAGCGAGAAAGAGAAGAAGAGCTGTATGCCCTTGCAGAAGAATTGAAAGACTCAATTTGCAATATTCGCATTGAAAAAATCAAAGATGAAAATCTCCAAGAACTTCCAATGGGTGTATTTGTCAATATGAAAGTACTTCGTTGAATCGTTATTTGTGTGCCATCGATGCCGGAACGGGAAGTATCCGAGCGATTATTTTCGATACCGCAGGAAAACAGATTGCTATTGCTCAGTACGAGTGGACGCATTTGGCGCAAGAGGGTGTGGCAGGATCAATGGAATTTGATTTTATCCATGGATGGGAACTTGCCAAGCAGTGCATCAACGAAGCCATACTAAAAGCAAACATCAGCGCGCATGAGATTGCAGCGGTTTCAGCCTCGAGTATGCGTGAGGGGATCGTTGTTTATGATAAGGATAAAAATGAGCTCTGG